>JAEUTB010000072.1 GCA_016787995.1 Flavobacteriales bacterium
CACGACCACGTTGCGTGCGTCGCGCCGTTGCGGTGAACTGCATTCGAACATGAGCAAACGAAACATCCGCAAGGTCGCCGTGCTCGGTAGCGGCGTCATGGGCAGCCGCATCGCCTGCCACTTCGCCAACACCGGCACCGAGGTGCTGCTGCTCGACATTCCGACACCGCCTAAGGATGGTGTCACGCCGAGCGGAGTCGAGGCGAGGAACAAGATCGTCAACGACGCCCTCGCCGCCGCGATCAAGAGCAGTCCGGCGCCGCTGTACGATGCCCGCTTCGCGAAGCGCATCAGCACCGGCAACTTCGACGACGACCTGCCGAAGATCAAGGACTGCGACTGGATCATCGAGGTGGTGGTGGAGCGGCTCGACATCAAGCAGCAGGTGCTGGCCAACGTGGAGAAATACCGCACACCGGGCACGCTGATCACCACCAACACCAGCGGCATCCCCATCCACGCCATCGCGCAGGGCCGCAGCGACGACTTCCGCAATCACTTCTGCGGCACACACTTCTTCAACCCGCCGCGCTACCTGCCGCTGCTGGAGCTGATCCCCGGCCCGGACACCGACCCTGCGGTGGTCGACTTCCTGGAGGATTACGGCCAGCGCATCCTGGGCAAGGTCACCGTGCGCTGCCAGGACACGCCCGCCTTCATCGCCAACCGCGTCGGCGTGTTCGGCATCATGGGCCTCTTCCACCTCGTGGAGGAAATGGGGCTCACCGTGGAGGAAGTGGATCGCCTCACCGGTCCCGCGCTGGGCCGCCCCAAGAGCGCCACCTTCCGCACCGCCGACGTGGTGGGCCTGGACACGCTGGTGAAAGTGGCGCAGGGCGTGAAGGACAACTGCCCCAACGACGAGCAGAACGCGCTCTTCGCCATCCCCGGCTACCTGCAGCAGATGGTGGATCAGAACATGCTCGGCAGCAAGACGGGCAAGGGCTTCTTCTTCAAGGACCGCAGCTCACCCAAGGGCGAGATCCTCGCGCTGGACCTGAAGACGCTGGAATACCGTCCGCAGCAGAAGCCGAAGTTCGCCACGCTGGATGCGGCGAAGAAGGAGGACAACCTGGTGAAACGCACCGCACTCCTGTACAACGGCACCGACAAGGCCGGCGAGTTCTACCGCAAGAGCTTCCACGGACTCTTCGCCTACGTGAGCCACCGCATCCCCGAGATCACCGACGCGCTGTACAAGATCGACGACGCCATGCGCGCGGGCTTCGGCTGGGAGATCGGTCCGTTCGAGACCTGGGATGCCGTGGGCGTGAAGACCGCGCTCGACGCCATGAACGCGGCTGGCGTGAAGGTGTCGCCGTGGATCAATGAGATGGTGGCGGTCGGACACACGTCCTTCTACAAGACCGAAGGCGGCAAGCGCATGTACTATGATGCCGCCAGCAAGAGCTACAAAGCCATCCCGCGTGCCGAGGGCATGATCGTGCTGAGCGACCTGCCCGAGAGCAGTGTGGTGTGGAAGAACAGCGCCGCCACCGTGCGTCACCTGGGTGATGGCATCCTGAGCGTGAGCTGGACGAGCAAAATGAACACCATCGGTGCGGAGGTGATCCAGGGCCTCAACAAGGCCATCGACCTTGCCGAGCAGGGCTACAAGGGCCTGGTGGTCTACAACGACGGCGCCAACTTCAGCGCGGGCGCCAACGTGGGCATGATCTTCATGATGGCCGTGGAGCAGGAGTACGACGACCTGGAGATGGCCGTGCGCACCTTCCAGAACACCATGATG
>JAEUTB010000086.1 GCA_016787995.1 Flavobacteriales bacterium
ACCCGTGGCCAAGGAGCTGCGTGAGAAGAAGTTCATGAAGATCATCTCCCTGGCCCCCGAAGTACTCTGAGCCATGCAGAAGAAGACACACATCAAGAAAGGCGACATGGTGAAAGTGCTCGCCGGTGAGGACCGCTCCAAGGAGGGGCGCGTGCTCGAAGTGGATCGCGTGAAGATGCGCGCCATCGTCGAGGGCCTCAACATCAACAAGAAGCACAGCAAGCCCACCACGGCCAATCCTCAAGGGGGTATCGTGGACAAGGAGGGTCCCATCCACATCAGCAACCTGATGCTGATCGACGCGAAGACCGGCAAGCCGGGTCGTGTGGGCCGCAAGGCGAACAAGGAAGGGGTGCTCGAGCGCTTCGTGAAGACCAAGAAAAACGCAGCCAAGTAAGAAGTCATGAGCTACGTACCCCGGCTTCGTGCCAAATACAAGAGCGAGGTGGCGCCAGCCCTCCAGAAGGAGTTCGGCTACACCAGTTCCATGGAGATCCCCCGTATCACCAAGATCAGCCTGAACCAGGGTTTGGGCAGTGCCGTGGGTGATAAGAAGATCGTGGAGAACGCGATCGTGGAGATGACCGCCATCGCGGGCCAGAAGGCCGTGCCCACCGTGTCCCGCAAGGACATCAGCAACTTCAAACTGCGCAAGGGCATGCCCATCGGTGCACGGGTGACGCTGCGCGGTGATAAGATGTACGAGTTCCTCGACCGCCTGATCGCGGTGAGCCTGCCCCGTACGCGTGACTTCCGCGGCGTTCCGGCCAAGGGCTTCGACGGCATGGGCAACTTCACCATGGGTGTGAAGGAGCAGATCATCTTCCCGGAGATCGACATCGACAAGGTGACGAAGCTGCAGGGCATGGACATCACGTTCGTGACCACGGCGAAGACCGATGAGGAGGCGAAAGCACTGCTCACCGCCTTTGGATTCCCATTCGCAGACAAGGACAAGAAATAACCCCGACCGAACGACCATGGCCAAGGAAAGCATGAAGGCTCGCGAACGCAAGCGCGCCAAGATGGTGGAGAAGTACGCTGCCAAGCGTGCCGCGCTGAAGAAGGCGGGCGAGTGGGACAAGCTGCAACAACTTCCCGTGAACGGCAGCAAGGTGCGCATGCACAACCGTTGCCAACTCACGGGCCGACCGCGCGGTTACATGCGCTTGTTCGGCATCAGCCGGAACATGTTCCGTCAGATGGCGCTGGAAGGCAAGATCCCGGGGGTAACCAAGGGTAGCTGGTAAGAACGTTAAGGACGTCCACCGCACGGGGGACGCACCAACCAAAGAAAAGACAATGACGACCGATCCCATCGCCGATTACCTGACCCGCTTGCGCAACGCCATCCAGGCGCGCAAGAAGGTCGTGGAGGTTCCCGCGAGCAACCTGAAGAAGGACATCACGCGCATCCTGTACGACAAGGGTTACATCCTGTCCTGGAAGATCGAGGACGACGGCAAGCAGGGCATGATCAAGATCGCCTTGAAATACAACACGCAAACGCGCCAAAGCGCCATCAAGGAACTCACCCGTGTGAGTTCCCCGGGCCTGCGCCAGTACGCCCATGTGGGGGATCTGCCCCGCGTGCTCAACGGCCTTGGCGTGGCCATCATCTCCACCAGCAAGGGTGTGGTCACCGACAAGGAGGCCCGCACGCTGAACGTGGGAGGTGAAGTATTGTGCTACGTGAGCTAAGCCCCGAAGAAGATGTCACGCATTGGAAAAGCACCGATCGATGTACCCAAAGGGGTGCAGGTAACGATCAGCGACAAGAACCTGGTGACCGTGAAGGGTCCGAAGGGCACCTTGGAGCAAGCCGTGGATCCCGACCTCACCTTGAAACAGGAGGGCACCGAGATCACCTTGGCGCGCCCCAGCGATGCCAAGCCGCACCGCGCGAAGCATGGACTCTACCGTGCGCTCATCGCCAACATGGTGAAGGGCGTGAGCGAAGGGTTCGTGATCGAGCAAGAGCTGGTGGGTGTGGGTTACCGCGCCACCACCAAAGGCCAGCAGTTGAACCTCGCGCTCGGGTTCTCGCATACCGTGACCCTGGACCTGCCTCCGCAGATCAAGGTGAGCGCGGCCCAGGAGAAGGGTAAGAACCCGGTCATCCGCCTCGAAAGCGCGGACAAGCAACTCATCGGCCAGGTGGCCGCCAAGCTGCGCAGCCTGCGCAAGCCTGAGCCTTACAAGGGCAAGGGTGTGCGTTTCGTGGGCGAGATCGTGCGTCGCAAGGCCGGTAAAGCAGCTGGTAAATAAGAACGACCATGGCATTCGACCGCATCAATCGCCGCCTGAAGATCAAGCAACGCGTACGCAAGAACGTGCACGGCACAGCCGAGCGTCCGCGCCTTTCGATCTACCGCAGCAACACGGGCATGTACGCCCAGATCATCAACGACGAGACCGGCCGCACGCTGGTGAGCACTTCTTCCTTGAAGGACAAGAAGGCCGCTGGCGTTCCGAAGATCGATCAAGCCAAGATCGTGGGTGCAGCCATCGCCGAGAAGGCGAAGGCCGCCGGGATCGACAAGGTCGTTTTCGATCGCAACGGATACCTCTACCATGGCCGCGTGAAAGCACTGGCCGAAGCAGCCCGCGAAGCAGGCCTCAATTTCTGATCACACCGAACACATGTCTGAGACGACGAATACGAAGAAGGTCAAGAGCAGCGATCTCGAGCTGAAGGATAAGCTCGTGGCCCTGAACCGCGTGACCAAGGTGACCAAGGGTGGTCGCACGTTCACCTTCGCCGCCATCGTGGTGGTGGGGAACGAGAACGGTGTGGTGGGCCATGGCCTGGGCAAAGCCAAGGAGGTGCAGGAGGCCATCGCCAAAGGCATCGACGACGCCAAGAAGAACCTGGTGAAGGTGCCAGTGCTGAAAGGCACGATCCCGCACCCTCAGGAGGGCAAATTCGCAGGTGCACAGGTGTTCCTGAAGCCAGCGGCGCACGGTACTGGCGTTATCGCCGGTGGTGCCATGCGCGCTGTGCTGGAGAGCGTTGGTGTGACCGACGTATTGGCCAAGAGCAAGGGCAGCAGCAACCCGCACAACGTGGTGAAGGCCACGATCGAGGCGCTGGTGAGCATGCGCGATGCCAATGCCGTGAGCCGCCAACGTGGCATCAAACTGGAACGCGTATTCAACGGATAAAACCGAACCGCACGGGTTACCGGCGGGAACGACAAATGAGCAAGTTGACCATCACCCAGGTGCACAGCCAGATCAAGTGCCCCAAACGTCAGAAGGACACCCTGAAGGCCCTTGGCCTCGGCCGCATCGGCAAGTTCGTCGTCGTCGACGGCACGCCGCAGATCCGCGGAATGGTGGAGAAGGTGAACCACCTGGTGAGCGTGAAGGAGGCCTGAACCTTTTAGAAGAGCAAGACCATGGACTTGAGCAAACTGAAGCCCGCTGAAGGGGCCACGAAGAAGGAG
>JAEUTB010000161.1 GCA_016787995.1 Flavobacteriales bacterium
GCGTGTCGTTGAAATCACGGTCGGCGAATTGGTCGATGTCCACCCAGAAATCACCACCCAGTAGATCGGAAACCGTGTTGAAGTAGTGCGTGCGCTGCAGGTTGAAGCTTCCGCCGTAGGTCACGTGGCGGCTTTCGTCCAACTGCTTGTTGTACACGCTGTTCAGGCCGATGCGGTTCGGATCGGCACGCTGCTCTTCCACGATGTACTTGCTGCGGTTACCCGTGACCGTATTGCCGATGATCCCGTTGGCGTTCTCCACGGAATAGAGGTTCTTGCCGTTGGCGAAGTACAACTGGTCCCAATCGATCTGGCGCGCGTTCTCGTCGGTGCGCCAAGCCTCCTGCCGCTGTGCGAAGAGGGCCGGGTCCGTCTCTTCGTAGAAGCTGGGCAGGTAGCGGTAGTAGTCGGCGCGTGGGTCTTTCGCATCGAACCAGTTCAACCCGGAGGATCCGTCGCGACCGAAGGTGTAGAACAAGCTGGTGGCCCACTCCGCGCCTTCGGAGGGCTTGTAGTAGTGGCTGGCCATCAGCAACGGCTTGTGGTCGAAGGTCATGCGCGCGTTGCGTTTCACACCATCCTGATAGCCCCAGTTCGGATTGTAGTAGTTCGTCCCGGCCAGGTCGTAAGCCTCCTGGATGGCCACACCGGCGCGGCCTTGGACGATGGGGGCGCCGAAGCCGGAGAAGCTCACGGTATGCTTGTCGTTGATGCGATGCTCCGCGCTCAGGTAGTAGGCATAGGCGTTGAAGGAGGTCCCATCCACATAGCCCTCCTCCGCCCAACGACGCGAACCGCTGAAGCTGAAGGACCAACCGTTCTTCATCATGCCGGTGGAGCCGGTCACCATCATCCTGTTGCGGTAGGCCCGATTGGCTGATGCATAAGAGACGCGGATCCCTTTGCGGATGCTGCTCGCCCGCACATTGATGTCCGAGGAACCGCCGATGCCACCGAAGTTATACCGCGTGGCGCCCACGCCGGTGCGCACTTGCAACGAACGTGTCACGTCGTTCAAGCCTGCCCAACTCGACCACTGGGCCCAACCGGTCTCCAGGTCGTTCACCAGTACACCGTTGATCGTTACCAAGGTGTTCTCCGAGTCGTAACCACGGATACGGAAACGTGCCGAACCGAAGTTGAAGCCTGCTACGGCCGTGAATATGTCACGCGAGGACTGCAGGATGCCGGAGATATCCTGAGAGCCGAGTTCGGCATCCAGGTCGTCTGCGGTGATGGTGAATACGGGAAGCTTCGGGCGGAGAGTGCCCGTTGTATCCGTGTTAACATAATTGATGGTGCTGTCCGACTGGCCATGCAGGCCGAAGCTGACGATACCTGATAGTGCAACGGCGAGTAGTGTCCTGGTCATCGGCGGGGCGTCGGTGGTCTGGTCCCGCCTTCCGTGCTTTTCCCGGCACCCCATGATCGATCGGCCATGGAACGGAAAAGGTTCAGGTTCAGCGGGCGGCAAAGGTAATCGGACCGACCGCACCCCGCATGTTCCTGGAAGGTTAATTGACTGCGGAGCTTGAAGGCTTGAGCGACAGCGGGTAGAACGCGGGCGAATCGCCCGTGGATCCTTGCTTTTCAGGCGGTTCTGATGTTATTTTCGCAGGCTTCCAGCAACCTGAATGGCGGTTGGAGCGTCATCGTACAATGTCCGCAGGTCGAAGAGCTCTCCCCTTACTGCTCGTTCTGGCCTTGTTCTTGGTGCCCTTCCAAGCGAAGGCAGACCACTATTCCGGCGGAAGTATCACCTACGAGTGTCTGGGGGCGAATTTTTATGAGATCACGCTCGACCTCTACTTGGATTGTTCAGGGGCTCCGCTGACCCCCCAGAATCTACAGTTAAGCAACGACTGCGGGGTGAACTTCACCCTGAACAGTATTCCGTTGGTGCTTACGGAGGAGGTGTCTCAATTGTGCCCTTCCTCGTTGGCCAACAGTACCTGCAATGGCGGCTTCCTGCAGGGTATCCGCCATTACCAGTTCGTCACCACCGTGTTCCTCTCGCCATGCAACGATTGGACGATCGCGTGGAACATCTGCTGCCGCAGCGCGGTGCAGAACCTTGTCGGGACCCAAGGGATGTATTTGGAGGCCACCCTGAACAATGCGGGTGGTGCTTGCGACAACTCACCCATCATCGCCGAGAACTCCATTCCCTTCGTCTGTGTGAACGACCCCATCGTGTACAGCCCGGGGATCAGTGATCCGGACGGGAACACGATGTTGTTCCAGCTCATCTCCGCACAATTCTCCGCACCGGCGCCGACCAATATCAATTATCAGCCCGGGTTCACTGCTGGTTCTCCCATACCGGGGATCACGCTCGACCCTGCCACCGGACAGTTGAACTTCACGCCGACGGTGACGGGGAGCTATGTGGTGGTGTTGGAGGTGACGACCTTCGATGCCAGCGGTGTGCCGATCGGTACCGTCATGCGCGATTTCCTTTTCATCGTGCAGAATTGTGCCACGACGCCGCCAGTGAGCACCGGGCTGACGAACGGTACCAATGCGTTCATCGTCAGTGCGGGTGCGGTGGAGGTTTGCGACGGAGTGCCCTTCTGTGTGGATATCCCGTTCACTGACGCTGATCTTGGCTCAAGCATAACACTCACCTCGAACGCTGTCGCGCTTCTTCCTGGGGCCACCTTCACCATCATCGGCAGCAACCCGGTCATTGGCCGGTTGTGCTGGACTCCCGACCCTGCGTTCTCGCCGGCGAACATCCAGGTGGTGGCGAATGATGATTCTTGCCCGGTGCCGAATGAGGCTTCGTTCTCGATCCTGGTCACCGTGGTGCAACCGCCACCCGTGCCGCCCGATGCCGGAACCAATGGTACCGTTTCCGCATGCCCCGGTAGTCCGCCCGTAGCCCTGTTCCCGGCCTTGGGTGGTAGTCCTGATCTCGGTGGTGTTTGGACGGATCCGGATGGGAACGTCCACAACGGGATCTTCACCCCGCCGGGAGATGTGTTCGGTACCTACATCTACCGGGTGGGCAACGGTTGCGCGTTCGACGAAGCTTCGATCAACGTCAGTGCCACCGGCGGCCAGGATCCGGGCACCAATGGCACGCTCGATCTTTGTTCGAATGGCGCCTCGGTGGCGTTGATCACCGGCTTGGGTGGTACCCCTCAAGCCGGTGGCGCATGGAGTGGTCCCAGTCCCGTAGTGGCAGGGAACTACAACCCCGCAACGATGGCGCCGGGTGTATACACGTACACCGTACCTGGAGTAGCGCCATGCCCTGCTGCCAGTGCAACGGTAACGGTCACGGAAAGTACCGCTCCGAATGCGGGCACCAACGGCACACGATCCGTCTGTAGCAATGGTGCGGCGGTCAGTCTCATCGCGTCGTTAGGCGGCACACCAGCAGCTGGAGGAGCCTGGAGCGGACCTAGCCCAGTAGTCGGAGGGAACTACAACCCTGCCACCATGGATCCAGGGGTGTACACCTATACGGTCACTGGAACTGCGCCATGCGCCAACGCCACGGCCACGGTCACGGTCACCGAGAATACGCTGCCTAATGCTGGCACCAACGGCACATTAACGGTTTGTAGCAATGGAGCCTCGGTATCCTTGATAGGTTCTTTGGGTGGAACACCAGCGGCTGGTGGCACCTGGAGTGGGCCGAGTGCTGTGGTCGGTGGTAACTACAACCCGGCCACGATGGCTCCCGGTGTTTACACCTACACGGTGACTGGAACGGCGCCCTGCGCGAACGCCACGGCGACAGTGACGGTGACCGAGAACGCTGCA
>JAEUTB010000174.1 GCA_016787995.1 Flavobacteriales bacterium
GGCTTTCAGCTCGGTCTCATACTTACTTGCACCTTCGTACTTGGTGCCAGCGGCTTTGGCCGAGTCATGCTCTTTCTGGCAATTCGCCTGGATGGCTTTCACCTTCGTTACCTGCGTGGCATCCAGGCCGAGGTCGGTCCAGGTTCCAGCATCGGCCATGATGCAGGCGTGTTTGTCGGCTTGCATGGGGCTGCTTGGCGTGCTCTTCGTGTCTTGAGCGGTAGCCGCCGCACTGGTCATCAGGGCGAGGGCAAGGGTTAGGATCGTCGTGCGCATGGCTTCAGTCGTGTTGGTTTCATGCACCCACGTGCTGATCGAGTGCCGATCCATCGGTCGTACGAAGCTTTTCAGGACCGGCGCGGACTTCCTTACGATTTTCTCCACGCGTACACATTTGGCCACGGGTGATCCATTCCCCGGATCGGGGGGCTGGTGTAGTGCGAGTTCCACGATCAGCTGTTGGAGGAACAGACCTTTTTAGTTCGATCGGGCCATAGACTCAGTTGCACTGCACCGATGTCGCTGCGGCGTTCCAGGGCAACTGCTGTGGCGAAGATGCATTATAGGTCTGCTTGCAATACCTTGCTGACCCATGCGCTCCATCTACTCCCTTCTTTTGCTGTCTGCCATTCCTGCATACGCACAACCGTTCGCCATCGGCACCACGGAGGTGGAGTTCTTCGACGCGGCCAGGAACCGCGATGTGCCGTGTGTGATCCACTATCCCAGTGCCACTTCGGGTGCGAATGTGGCGGTGAGTGAGGGTTCGTTCCCCGTCCTCATCCATGGCCACGGCTTCGTGATGTCCGTGGACGCGTATACCAACTTGCGAGATGGGCTGGTGCCACGCGGTTACATCCTGGTGCTGCCCACCACGGAAGGTGGATTCTCGCCCGCCCATGCCAGCTTCGGCGCCGACCTGGCTTTCCTAGTGGGCGCCATGCAAGCCGCGGGGAATGATGCCGGCTCCATTTTCCAAGGACATGTCGCTCCCACTACCGCGTTGATGGGCCACAGCATGGGCGGGGGTGCGAGCTTCCTCGGCGCTGCTGGGAACACCTCCATACATACCGTGGTGAATTTCGCCGCTGCGGAAACGAACCCTTCGGCCATCGCGGCTGCCGCGAGTGTGGTCGTACCCACCCTGGTCTTTGCCGCAAGCGAGGATCGGGTGACACCGCCGGAGACGAACCAATCGCCGATGTTTGCCGCCATCGCAGCTCCGTGTAAAGCTTACGTGTCCGTGGATGGCGGAGGTCATTGTTATTTCGGGGCGAACAGTTTCACCTGTACCCTCGGTGAAAGTGTGCTCGGCGCCGATCTCTCCATCTCCCGGGAAGAACAGCACGATATCGTGAACGATCTTGCTGGCCTTTGGCTCGATCATTTCCTGCGCGATGACCAAGCCGCCTGGAATGCGTTCTCCGATAGCCTCCAATTCAGCACCCGCATCACGGGAGAGCGCACTTGCCTCACCACCGCGTTGGGTCCGGAGACTTCCGAAGAATTGATCTTGGCACCTGTGCCCGCAGTGGATGTCCTGCGTGTATCAGGGATGGCTGGAACGCTGACGATCCGGATAATCGATCTACACGGCAAACTGGTTCAACAGACCACGACGATGGACGGAACGGTCGATGTGCGCGGTCTGCAGAGCGGCACTTACGTGCTTGAAGCCACGAGCGGGAAGAGGAGAAGCCGGGTCCCCTTCACCGTGCAGCGCTAGGACCTCTTACTTTCGGCATGGGGTTCGATATCCCAGCGCATGCGTGTGAACGGTGTCCTTCTTCTTTTCCTGCTCCCGGTGATCCTTCTTGCCCAGGAACCCGTGCGCTGGCGCATGAACCGCTCGCTGATCACTTTCGTGAGCGAAGCGCCATTGGAGCACATAACGGCCACCAATACCAAGGCCGCTGGCGTTGTGGAACTTGGAACACGGTCCTTTGCCGTACAGGTGCCGGTGGTCGAGTTCCAAGGCTTCAATGCTCCGTTGCAACGCGAGCATTTCAACGAGAACTACATGGTCTCCACCACGTGGCCCAATATCACCTTCGCAGGGCGCATCATCGAGTCCATCGATCTTTCCGTGCCTGGGCGCTATTCAGTGCGCGCCAAGGGCGAGCTCGTGGTGCATGGTGTCACCAAGGAACGGATCGTGCCGTGCGAGGTCGTGGTGACGAGCGATGGGATCCGTGTCACTTCGAACTTCGACGTGGCCTTGGATGAACATGGTATCCGCATTCCCCGCGTGGTGCAACAGAAGGTGGCACCCGTGGTGAATGTGAAGGTGGACGTGCTCTTCCGCTCACCTACCGCTGTCCGATGACCACAAGGCGCTGGTTGTTGCTGGTGTGCTTTCTTCCGGCGCTCACTCTCGCGCAGTTCCCTCTTCTTCGATCGCTTGAAGTACGACCCGGCCAACGCCGACCGCAGATCACCCACTTGGTACAGGATGAACTCGGCCTCTTGTGGACCGGCTCGGACCTGGGTGTGATCCGCACCGATGGTGAACGTGAAGTGACCTTGATCCATGCCGATGATGAACGGGTCACCGCGATGCACACATCACGTGGGCAGGTCCTGGTGGCCTTTTCCGATGGTCGTCTGTGGCGGTGCACAGCCAATGGCTGCGACACCTTGATGGCGGATAGTGCGTTGAGCAAAGCACCTGTCCGATCCATCACGACCTTATTGGATGGTACCATCTGCCTGGGCACCTACGGACAAGGGGTGTGGTTCGTGGGCCAGGAAAGGGTGGTGAAGGTCGACTTCGCGAAGGGCTTGCCGGATGACCACGTGAACGATCTGGTCATGCTTGATGCACGACGCCTGGTGGTGGCCACGGACCAAGGCCTCGCTATCGTTTCCACCCAAGGGGTCGAGGCGGTCTTCGACGAGGCCAACGGCGCGCCGGATAACCTGATCATGGCGGTCGCGGTTACCGCACGCGGCAGCGTGTTGGCCGGTACCGATGGCGCCGGTGTCTTCGCCTGGTTGCCCGGCTCAACGCGTGCGGAGCCTCTTCTCCCAGCATGGGCTTATGGTCCGGTCACCGACATCGCCGTGGACGCCGAACACACTTGGGTTGGAACGGCGCGCTCAGGTGTTCTCGTATTCGATCAAGATGCGACCCGTGGTGTTTACCATGAGCCAACTGCTTCCAATGGCCCGGCTATTTCCGGTTTTTTCCCCGATCGCGAAGGAGCCATGTGGTGGTGCGATGGTACCGACCATGTGCGCCGCGCTGATCCAGCGGTGTTGGTCGTCCCCGAGCATGAAGGGCTCGACCTGCGCCAAGTCTCCGCGCTGTGTGTGGATGGAACGGATCGTATCTGGGTGGCCACGCCAGCGGGTATCCACCATCACCCAGCTGGGTTCTCGCAAGGCAAGCACCTGAACCGGATACCATTCGATGTGGACCCACGAACGCCTGTGGTATCCTTGACCGCCACACGCAACGGTACCATATGGGCCGCAACCTTCGGAAGTGGAGTCCTCGCGATCGCACCTTCCGGCCAAGTGCGCCGCTTCTCCACCGGGCAGGGACTGCACAATGAGAACGTGCTGGCCGCTAAAGCATGGGGCGATTCGGTCTGGTTCGCCACCTTGGATGGTGTGAGTTTGTGGAACGGTGATGGCTTCCAACGCGTGCCTGGAACAGGTGGCTTCACTTTCGATGTGCTTCCGTTGGCGGATGAGCATGTATCGGTGGCCACGGATGGTGAGGGCGTGATCGACTGGGATAATGGGGTCAGTACCCGGGTGCCGCTGACCGGACGCACCTACTATTCATTGGTCCAGGATGATGGTGGTTCGGTTTGGGCCCTGGGTCCAGGTACGGGCCTCTGTCGCGTTTCCGGAAAGCAACCCATTTGTGTAGGCGAGAGATCACCAGCGCTTGGGGGCGACCTTTTCGCGTTGGGGTCGATGCGCGGCCGTTTGCTGGCGTTCGGGAGCGCCGGTACTGTGGCATTGGATCCATTGAAGAACCTGTGGACCGACCTTTCCGGCAGGATCGGAACAGCGGGGATAAAAGCGGAGTTGAATGCCCTGGCGCACTCTTCCGATGGTTCGTTGTGGTTCGCATGCGACAATGGACTTTACCGCTTGCGCCTGACCGATCGCCATTTCAACGAGCATATCCCGCTGGTGATCACCGAGGTGGTGGTGAGCGGTGAAACCAGAGCGGTGGAAGATGTCATCTCCACCACGCATGATCGGAATGACATCACTCTACGGTTCACGGGACTCTACTATCCGGATCCTGGAGAGCTTCGCTTCGAATACCGGCAAGGGCCCAACGGTCAGACCCTGCGCACACGCGATCGGGAACTCGCCTTCGTGGGGCTGGCGCCCGGTGTGCACCATATACAGATCAGGGCTTTCATCGGCGAGCCTACCTCGGCTACCGATTGGCGCACGATCACCGTGGAGGTTTCCCTGCCGTGGTGGCGCGAACCTTGGATTATCGCCTTGGCCTTGCTTCTCCTCGGTCTGCTGATCATCGTCGTGGTTCGTGCACGCGAGGGTCGTTTGCGCGACAAGGAACGCATGGAGCAGGAGAAAGTGCGGTTCCAACTGGAAGCCCTGAAGAGTCAGGTGGACCCGCACTTCCTGTTCAATAGCTTCAACACGTTGGTGGCCTTGATCGAGACGGATCAGGAGAAGGCCGTGGAACATGTGGATGACCTCAGCACCTTCTTCCGCAACATCCTGCTCGTGCGCGACAGGGATCTGATCCCGCTCGCGGAGGAAGTGGAGCTGTTGCGGATCTACTTCGGCCTCGAACAACGCCGCTTCGGCACCGCGATCGACCTGTTCGTCAACATTCCCGGTGACGCGTCGCACTGGAACATCGTACCGTTGACGCTACAATTGCTCGTGGAGAACGCTTTGAAACACAACACCGCCACAACGAGTGATCCGTTCCGGATCGAGGTGGTCCTCGTTGGGGATGAGCTCGTGGTGCGGAACCCGATCAGGCCCAGGACCACTGCGGCCAAGTCCACGGGTTTCGGGTTGGACAGCATCATCAAACGTTACGCGGCCCTCACCTCCCGGTCCGTGGTGGTGCGCACGGTGGAGGGGCGGTTCGAAGTGAGCATTCCATTACTACAACGCGATGAGGATACTGATCGTTGAGGACGAAGCCGCTGCGGTGGCACGTATGCGCAAGATGCTCGTGGAGATAGACCCCACGGTGACCGTGGTAGCCGATGTGCCCACGGTGAAGGAGGCGGTGGAATGGATCAGATCCAACCCTGCGCCTGATCTGGCGTTCTTCGATGTGCAACTGGCCGATGGCGACAGCTTCGCCATCTTCAAAGCGGTGGACGTGGCCTTCCCCGTGGTGTTCGCCACCGCGTTCGATGCGTACGCTCTGCAAGCCTTCCGGGTGAACGCCGTGGATTACCTGTTGAAACCACTGAAGAAGGCGGATGTCGCCCAAGCCTTGATGCGCGCCCAGAAGAGCAGCGTGGTTCGCGACCATAGCGCTTTGGCGAATGCACCACAAGGAAGCACACCACCGTCGGTTCCTGTGAAACGCTTCCTGATCCGCTATGGCGACCATTTCAAACTGGTTGAACCGGCGCAGATCGCCTACATCCACTCCTTGCAGAAGAATACCTTCCTCCGCACCCGCGAAGGCCGCGACCTTCCACTGGAGGAAAGCTTGGATCGGCTGGAGAAACAGCTGGATCCCGCCCGCTTCATCCGACTCAACCGCCAGCTGATCGTGGAGCTCCGGAGCATCAAGGAACTGCTCGCCTACAGCAAGAGCCGCGTGAAAGTGGTGCTGGACCCGCCGTATGGTGAGGATGCCATCGTGAGCAGCGAACGATCCGCCGAGTTCAAGCGTTGGTTGGCCGGTGAATGAGCGGTCTGCCCGCTCCATCACTCCGGATCACCTTTTCGTCGCAACTGGTGGTGTGCAGAAGCAAGTTTGACCGCAATTTCGGACCATGGCAACGCAGATCGATCATCGTATTCCCGCCCTCGCTGGTCTGCTACCCGAGGACCTTACCCAATTGCTGTCTACCGAACCACACGCCTTGCTGGGCAAGATCCTACGCATGAACCGTGCTCCGCATTATCACAACCGCCTTAACGCCATCGTGCTCGCTGCGGCTGTGATCGAGCTGCAAACGGTCCGCTCGGTGGGTGATCAGCAGGCTCGTCGCCGCTGATACCGCTCCATCCGCCGGATCTACCGCCTCGTCGGGTTCGGCCGTGTCGCCCTTCACGAGGGCGGTATTTTTGGACCACGAACGGATAAAGGACCTGCAAAAACAAGTGAGAGAATGCCAGAGCAACGAGCTGATCGATCGATGGTAGGAAGGTTTGGTATTTGGTGGTCGGTTTTGGCCGTTGCTGTGGTGTTCTCCGCTTGTCAGCACGAAGCGCCCTTATCTCCGATCGATGATACCACGCTCGGGGGCAACGGGAACGGGGGAGGAGGAGGCTCTGAAGAACCCGAGGAAGTGGTGACCTGCGCACCGACCACCGTCTGGTTCCAGCAGCAGATCCAGCCCTTGCTCATCTCCAACTGCACCATGGGCAACGGCTGCCACTCGGCCGCCACGGACGACAACGACGAGATCGACCTGACGTCTTACCAGGCCTTGATGAACAGTGGCATCGTACAGGATGGCGACCTTTGGGAGGCCATCAATGACGATGATGTCGAAGACCGCATGCCTCAAGCCCCACAAGCTCCGCTCACCCAAGCGCAGATCGACCTGATCGGCCTGTGGATCCAGCAAGGTGCGCAGAACAACAGCTGCGAACCCACCGCCTGCGATACGATCAACGTGACCTATTCCGGAACCATTCGTCCGGTGATCGAAGCGCGCTGCCAAGGTTGCCACAGCGGCGCCACCCCGCAGGGTGGTCTCGATTTCTCCTCTTGGAGCGTGCTCAACGCCGTAGCGAATGATGGTCGCTTGGCGGCTTCCATCCAACACGTCGCTGGTGTACCGGCCATGCCGCCAAGCGGATCTCGGCTTTCCGACTGCCGCATCGAGCAGTTCCTGATCTGGATCGATGCCGGCGCACCCAACAACTGACCCATGCGGAGCCTGATCCTTTCATCCATACTCCTCGCTGTGCTGGCCTTGAGCGGTTGTTATTACGATAAGGAGGAGTTGCTCTACCCAGGTGCCTGCGACCCGGGTGATGCCACTGTGGCCGGCTATTGGACTTCGACCGTACAACCGCTTATCCAAGCGCGCTGCGCCTCCGCTGGTTGCCACGTTTCCGGAGGTACAGGTCCTGGCGACTTCACCCAATATGCCAATGTGAAGGCGCGTGTGGATGATGGGGCCTTCCAACAAGTGGTGCTCGTGCAGGGCTCGATGCCCCCATCCGGTTCGCTCCCGGCCTGTGACCAACAAAAACTGCAAGCCTGGATCAACGCAGGCGCCCCCAATTGATGATGAACATGAAACGCTCCGTGATGATCGCCCTCGCTGCGGCCGCATTGCTGGCCGGTGGTGGCACGTACGCTTACATGGAATATTCCCGCGGTACCGCCCGTGCGGATGAGATGCCTGTCGCACAGCGATTGAGCGCTGCCGAACTCTTGCAGGCCTTCCAGAACGACGAACAGGCCGCTACCAAGACCTATGTGGGAGCCACCGAACAAGTGGTGCAGGTGAGCGGATCCATCCGCAGCATGGAACCCGTGGGCACGGACAAGACCAACGTGGTGCTCGAGACCGGCGACCAACTTGCCGCCGTGGTGTGCGAATTCGACAACAAGGACCTGCCCATCGATTGGCGCTCGGGGGCACAGGTGAACGTGAAAGGCATCTGCACCGGCCTGCTCATGGATGTGGTGCTGGTGCGTTGTGTGGCCGCCCAATGAACGAAGACCAGAAGAACAACCGAACGAACATGACCAAGCTTAAGAACATCGCCCTCGCCCTCGCCTTCGTGCCTTCCGCATTGATCGCCCAGGAGCGCTTCGCCACCCGCAACGGCCACATCCACTTCTTCTCCGGCACCGCCGTGGAGAACATCGAGGCCGACAACAACAAGGTGACCAGTGTCTTCGACGCTACCTCCGGTGCCATCGAATTCGCTGCGCTGGTCAAAGCCTTCGAATTCGAGAAGGCCCTCATGCAGGAGCACTTCAACGAGAACTATATGGAGAGCAACACCTTCCCCAAGGCCACCTTCAAGGGCAAGGTAACCGGCCTCACCGCCGAACAAGCCAAGACCCCCGGCACTTATGCCGTGGAGGTGACCGGCGACCTGACCATCCATGGGGTCTCCAAACCCGTGACCACCAAAGGCTCCATGACCGTGGAAGCCGGTGGTGTGATCAAGGCCAAGAGCGAATTCAACGTGAAGCCGGAGGACCACGGCATCGAGATACCCGGCGTGGTGCGCAAGAACATCGCTGAGACGATCAAGGTCTCGGTGGACCTGTCCTACGCTAAAATGTGATCGAGGACTTCTCGCCTCCATCTTCAACCCTCCATGATGATCCGTACCGCACTGTTCGCCACGGCCTTTCTCGCGCTGCCGACCTTCGGCCAGGACAACCTGCTCGACCTGCTCGGCGAGGAGGAGACCGGCCCGGTGTATACCACGGCGAGCTTCAAGACCACGCGGGTCATCAACAGCCATAGTCTGGAGAACACCGCGCACGGCGTGCTCGACTTCCGCATCAGCCACCGTTTCGGCTTCCTCAGTGGAGGGGTCAACGAGTTCTTCGGTTTGGATAATGCCGATGTGCGCCTTGGTCTTGATTACGGCATCAGCGACCGGCTGATGATCGGGGTGGGACGCAGCGGCTTCGAAAAGACCGTGGACGGCTTCGCCAAGTTCAAGATCCTGCGCCAGTGTGACGACGGTTGTGGTATGCCCGTCACCCTCGCTGTGGTGGCTTCTTCGTCCATGACCACTGCACCCGCCAAGGACGTGCCGTGGTTCGGACCTGGACGGCAGGACTATTTCTCCCACCGCCTTTCGTACTCCTGGCAGATGATCCTCGGGCGCAAGTTCAGCGAAGGCTTCACCATGCAGCTCATGCCGGGCGTCGTCCACCGCAACCTCGTGGAACTCGCCAGCGACCGCAACGACCTGCTCAACATCGGTGTGGGAGCGCGCGCCAAACTGACCAAGCGCCTGGCCATCAATGCGGAGTACTTCCATGTGCTGCGCGATCCCGTTCCGCTCTACACCAATTCACTCTCGGTGGGCTTCGACATCGAGACCGGAGGTCACGTCTTCCAGTTGCACTTCACCAACAGCACCGGCATGTTCGAGCGCGCCTTCATCTCGGAGACCACTGGGCGCTGGGAGGATGGCGACATCCACTTCGGTTTCAACATCTCGCGGGTTTTCACCCTGCACAATCCCAAGAAGAAGCCGGTCGAGTAGGGGCTAACGTGGGACCAGGGTGCCTAGCGCCTTTTCCAGGTCCACTCGTAAGACCACGCCCACGATCGCACCATTGCTGGTGGCCATCATCGCCCAATGGTTCTCGTGTACCATGCGCTCGTAAACGCTCATGGCGGTCTCTTCCACGGCCACAGAAGGGACATGGCGCGTTAGTGCGACGATGGTGTTGGTACCCCCACCTTCACCCAAGGCCACCCTTAGGTCTTCTTTCATCACCAGGCCCCGGAACAGTCCTTGATCCGAGACCAACACCACGTGGTGGTCGATCATCGTCATGGCGTTCCAGGCGTCCTGCACGGTGGCCGTTGGGGCCATCTTCACCGGATCAGTACGCACACGCTGACCTACGCGTAGGGCTTGCACGTTCGCTTTCTGCTGCACGGCTCGCGCCTCGGTACCGGCGGCCATGAAGATGAAAACGCCGATAATGGCGAGGAAGGGCGCTCCGCTGTACAACCCGTAGAACACGAAACCGACCGCGAGGATGCGTCCGATGACCGTGGCGATACGGGTGGCCTTCTCGCGCGGCAACCACATTCCCAATAGCGACCTCAGGATGCGCCCGCCATCCATGGGGAAGGCCGGTATCAGGTTGAAGAGGAAGAGGCCGATGTTCACGGTGACCAGGAAGGTGAGCAAGCCGGCACCCGTGGAGATATCACCCAGCAGGTCCGTGGTGATCATGGCGATGCCTGCGATGGCCAGGGTGGCGAACGCAACACCGGCGATCACGAGGTTCACCAACGGCCCTGCCACCGTGATCCAGAACTCCTGCTTCGGATCCTCCGGCATCCGCTCCAAGCTGGCCACCCCACCGATCGGGAGCAAGGTGATATCGCGTGTGTTCACCCCGAACCGCTGTGCGGTCAAGGCGTGGCCGAATTCATGCAAGACCACACAGCCGAAAACGATAAGTATCAGTCCGATCTCCTTAAGGATCTCGTTCCACGTGTGGCCTTCGGAGAAACCGATGAAGGCGATGTACGCCGGCAGCAGCAGGAAGCTCCAGTGCAGGAACACCCGGATACCTCGGAAACGGAAAAGGGGTAGGCCGCCGCGCATGGGTCAGGCACTGGCCTGTTGCAACACGAGCACTGGTATCTGCGTGTGCAAGGCGAGGTCGGTGGCCACGCTATGGTGGAAGAGTTGCTCGAACAAGCCGCGCCGGCGATGCACCACCACGGCCATGTCACTGTCGCTTTGATCCACCAGGTCGTTCAATGCCAGCATCACATTATCACCGCTCACGCTGTGGTAGGTATGTGGAATGGCGCCCAGATGCATGTCGTAGCCGATGTCGACGGGCTCGTCCTCACTGTTGTGGCCTTCGGGCACGACGTGAACGATGGTGACCTCGGAACGTGACCAACGGGCGATGTCCAGCAACGCTTTCAAGGTCTCGCGCTCGATGGGGCCGCCATCATCGGCTAAGACGATGCGTTTCGGGTCGCGGTACTCCGCCTGATGTGGAACGGCCAGCACAGGCAGCACACCAGCCTTGATGACCGCAGCGGTCGTGCTGCCCATGAGCACACGCTCCAAGCCTGTTGAGCTGTGGGTACCCATCACCACCAGATCGGGGCGTTGGTCGCTCTGGGCCAAGTCGACCAACACGTCCTCCAGCGCACCATAGGCCGAAACAGTGGCCAAGTCTGGCGTGGGTTCAGGAAGCTGGTCCAGGAGGGTCTTGGCGAAGGCTTCGAGCCCCTCCGTGCTCATTCGTGCGACCAGGTCACCGGGCACTGAGGGCTGGTCTGGCACGGCCGGTGCCGTCCGATAGGTGTTCAGCAGCGTAAAGGTGTTCCCCTCCGCCCCATAGAGCCGGATGGCGTAGGTGGCGGCACGGAGCGCGTTGGCGCTCATATCGGTGGCGATCAGCACGTGTGCCATCGCCGTGGTCAATGACCGTGGGCGTCGTCGCTGCCGGGTTTCGGACTGGCGGAATCGATCAATGCGTAGCCGGTGAAGAGCAGGGCCAGCATCACCACGAAGCTGATCAGACCCTTCACGTTGTTGATGGTACCATCAGGCTGGAGCAGGTCGTCGGTATCCAGAATGGCGAAACGGAACGGGATGGCGAAAGCGAGCACCCAGAGGGCAAGGCCGATGATCTTTTTCATTGCAACGGATCAGGTTCGCCGCGAAGGTACATCCTTCCACGAAAGAGGCCCGGTCGCCCGGGCCTCGAAACGCTCTTCTCGGTCGCTTATCCGCGGTCCTTCAGGGCCACGTAATCGCGTTTGGTGGCGCCGGTGTAGATCTGGCGCGGACGGCCGATGGGCTCCTTGTTCTCCACCATCTCCTTCCATTGCGCGATCCAGCCCGGCAGGCGGCCCAAGGCGAACATCACGGTGAACATGCGGGTGGGGATGCCGATGGCGCGGTAGATGATGCCGCTGTAGAAATCCACGTTCGGGTAGAGCTTCCGCTCGATGAAGTATTCGTCCTTGAGGGCGATCTCCTCCAACTGGCGGGCGATATCGAGCACCGGGTCGTTCACCCCGAGCTTCTTCAGCACATCGTCACAGGCCTTCTTGATGATGGTGGCACGCGGGTCGAAGTTCTTGTACACCCGGTGTCCGAAGCCGAACAGGCGGAAAGGATCGTTCTTGTCCTTGGCCTTGTTCACCCATTTCTGGATGTCGCCGCCATCGTTGCGGATGGTCTCGAGCATCTCGATCACCTCCTGGTTGGCGCCGCCGTGCAACGGACCCCAAAGCGCCGCGATGCCCGCGCTTACCGCGCTGTAGAGATTGGCCTGGCTGCTGCCCACCATGCGCACCGTGCTGGCGCTGCAGTTCTGCTCGTGGTCGGCGTGTAGGATCAGGAGCTTGTTCAGGGCGTCAACCACCACCGGGTCGGCCTTATAGGGCTCGGTGGGCAGGCCGTACATCATGTACAGGAAGTTCTCCACGTAGCCCAGGCTGTTATCCGGGTACATGTAAGGGTGGCCCAAGTTGTTCTTGTAGCTGATGGCCGCAAGGGTCGGCATCTTGGCGATCAAGCGCACCACCGTGCGCATGCGATCGTTCACCGAACGGTGCGGGTCCTGGCTCTTCGGGTAGAAGGTGCTCAACGAGTTCACCATCGCCGAGAGGATACCCATGGGGTGGGCGTTACTCGGGAAGAACTCGAAGAAATGCTTCATGTCCTCGTGCACCAGGCTGTGGTAGCGGATCTGGTTCTCGAAGTCGGTGAGCTCTTTCGCATTCGGCAGCTCGCCGTAGAGCAACAGGTAGGAAACCTCCAGGAATGAGGCCTTCTCGGCCAGTTGGTCGATGGGATAGCCGCGGTAATGCAGGATACCCTCTTCGCCGTCGAGGAAGGTGATGGCACTGGTGGTAGCACCGGTGTTCTTGTACCCGTAGTCCAGGGTGATGTACCCGCTCACATCACGCAACTTGCTGATGTCGATGGCCTTCTCGCCTTCGGTACCGACATAGACAGGGAATTCGTACGTCTTGCCATCCAGAATGATCTGCGCCTTCTCGCTCATCGGTTCCTACGGGTCTTGAGGGTATTCATACAGTGGCCGCTAAGGTAGCAAAGAACGTACCCGACGGCCGGAATGTTCATACTTGGATGAAGGCCTTACGCGGACGCGGGAAAGGGATCGTGGAAAACCCCGGGAGGTGTAGGCCGGACCGCCGATCTCGCGGATCACGCAGATGCTTGGTGGGCGAGGGTGGTTCGCCGATCGCGCAGATGTTTGCTGCTCGAGGGTGGTCCGGTGGTCAGTGTGAAGCGGGATACAGGCGGGCCATCATTCTTTGAGCGGTTGGCTGGTAGGTGGGAGTGACTTTCTGGGACGTTGTTTCCTTTACAAAAGTCCATTGCTATGGATGATCGTGATCCACTGACCTACACGATGACTCGGTGCGGACAACTCCTCCAGGGGCCGCCAAGAAGCACTAGAAATCGACGATATTTGCGAGATCGGCGGACCGCTCCTCAACGTTCCGCCCTATAAAGCCGGAAAATCTGCGTGATCCGCGAAGTCGGCGGATGACCTCTCCCCTCACTGCGCCGTCCACTTCCCCTTGAAGTCGCCCATGAAGGTCTGGTAGTCCTTCGACTTGTAGTGCGAACCACCGAAATAGTGCAGGATGGGTTCCATCTGGTCGGGGGTGAGGTAACCCTGCACCGGCGCCAGCACGTTGAGGTCGCTATCGAGGTATACCACGGTAGGGTAAGCGATGCGGCCCTGCACATTGGCGATCATGTAGGTAAGCTGGTGCGTACCGTTGCGGCCGCCCACCCGGCTGGGGTCGAACTCGGGGTTCTCTAGCTTCTGGCCCTTGAAGGTGACCGGTGTGCCGCTCTCGGCATTGAACTTCACCGGGTAGAAGTTCTTGTTCACGTAATCGGCCAGCCGTGCATCGCTGAAGGTCTTCGCATCCAACATCTTGCAGGGGCCGCACCAGCTGGTGTACACGTCCACCATCAGGGGTTTGGGCACCTTCTTGGCCTGTTCCTGTGCCTCTTCGATGCTGAGCCATTTGATGGCACCCTTGGTCTCCGTGGGCTTCGCAGTGGCTTGGGTCAAGGGCTGAGCGGCCAGCACCAGCGGTGCGAAAGCCAGGGAAAGGAGCAGGGTACGCATGGGTTAAGGGAGGAGGATCCTGGCGAAAGTTACAATGACCGTGCCGGGTTGTGGGCTCAGTGGACCTCGCGCATCAACCGCCGGATGAGCGGGGAGAGGAGGATGAGCACCCCACCGGCGATCAGGGCGTACAGGCCCAGCTCGCCGTAGCCACCGGTGTAGAGTTTCAGCTTGTCCAAGTTGCTGGCATTGGGGTCTTCGGCGCTCATGCCGGCGCCTAAAAGGCCAGCTGCGTATTGGCCGTAGGCGCTCGCCAGGAACCACATGCCCATCATCAACCCCTGGATACGAATGGGCGAGAGCTTCGTCATCAACGAGAGGCCGATGGGCGAAAGGCAGAGCTCCCCGAAGGTGATCACGAACCACGCGAAGGTGAACACTTCCGTGCTGGTGACCCCGTTCTCATCGGCGAAGCCCAAGGTGCTTTTGAAGATGTAGAATCCGCCGGCCAGGAAGAGGAAACCCAGACCGAACTTCACCACACTGTTCGGCTCCAGCTTGCGCTTGTTCAGCCATAACCAGAGCAAACCTGCCGGGGCGCTGAAGGCGATCACGAAGAGTGAATTGGCGGCGTTGTTCACGCTGTTGGGATCCACAGGCACACCGAAGAGCTCGGGTCTCAGGTTGTTCAACGCGAAGAGGCTGAGGCTTCCGCCGCTCTGCTCGAAGAAGGCCCAGAAGAAGATGCTGAAGAAGATGAAGAACAACGCGGCGCCGAGCTTCAGGTTCTCCGCCCGGCTGAAGGTGCGCATCTCCCAGGCGAGGTATACCAGGGTGAGCGGCCCCACGATGTACATGAACAGGTCGGTGTAGGCCGTGTTCGTCACCATCAGCAGGATCAAGGGGATCACCGCCAAGGAACCGATGTAGGTGCCCCACTCCAAAGCCTTGCGCTTGCTCGCGGGCATGTCGGGGCTCAACGGTGAAAGGCCGATGGGACCGAAGCTCTTCTTGCGCATGGCGAAGTTGATCAGGCTGATGATCATCACCACACCCACCAACGCGAAGGCCGCACGCCACGAATACGATTTGCCTACCCATACCATCAGCAAGCCACCGAGGAAGGCGCCGATGTTGATGCCCATGTAGAACAAACCGAAGCCCGCATCGCGTCGTGCATCCCCTTCATGGTACAGCTGCCCCACCATGGTGCTGATGTTCGGCTTGAAAAATCCCGTACCGATGATGTTGAAGCAGATGCCGATGTAGAAGAACTCCTTCGGCGCCGCGGCGATGGTGAAGCCCCCACGATCATGAGCAGCGCCCCCCAGAACAACGACTTCTGGAAGCCCAGGATCTTGTCCGCGAACACCCCGCCCAGGAAGGTGAAGGCGTACACGAAGGCCTGGATGGCGCCATACTGCAGGTTGGCCGCCTTTTCCGCCAGGCCCAGCTCGGTGACCATGAACACCGCGAGCATGCCGCTCAGACCGTAGAAGCAGAAACGCTCCCACATCTCGGTGCCGAAGAGGTAGAGCAGCTGCTTCGGGTAGGTGCCCTTGAAGTCGCGGATCTGTTGCAGGGTAGGCGCTTGTTCCATGGTTCTTGGGGCGTCGTTATCGCTGTTCGGGGATGATCCGGTTCAGCCAGCGCAACATGGCGAACATGATCACGGTGGCGGCCATCAGCAGGGCGAAGTTCACCCAGAAGAAGTTCGCTTTGTCGGCGTAGGTGTCCCACAGGCTCGCGAGCACGCCGCTCAGTTTGTTGCCGATGCTGGTGCTCAGGAACCAGCCGCCCATCATCAACGCGGTCAGTCGCTTCGGGCTCACTTTGCTCACCAGAGATAGACCCATCGGGCTCAGCATCAATTCCCCGATGGTGACCACGCCGTAGGTGGCGATCAACCACCAGCTGCTGGCCTTGATCTCGCCGTTGTCGCAGATCCTCACCGCCCATACCATCACCAAGGTGCTCAATGCGCTCACCAACAAGCCCCAGCCGATCTTGCTGGCCGTGCTGGGTTCCATGTTCCTACGGCGTAGGAAGGCGAAGAAGCCGACCACCACCGGCGTGAGTAGGATCACCCATAGCGGGTTGATGCTCTGGAACAATTCGGTGTTGCCCAGGTAGAGCGTCTCACCTTCCGCTGGCATCCGCTCGGGCTGCAGGTTCTGGAAGTAGACGGGTTTGCCATAGGCGGTCTGCGCCACACCATCCACCTTCACCAAGCGGAACTCCTTGTCGTACACTGGTACGGTGTCGTTCGCGTTCACCACGCGTTCGGCAAGGAACAGTTCGTTCGCGGTGGGAGCGATGGCCGCCGGCAGTTCACGATCAGTGTAGTACTGTGCCCACGTGGTGAGCGCCGTGCCGTTCTGTTTGAACACGGCCCAGAACATGATGCTCACCGCGAAGATGCTCAGCAA
Source organism: Flavobacteriales bacterium (assembly GCA_016787995.1). GTDB lineage: Bacteria > Bacteroidota > Bacteroidia > Flavobacteriales_F > PHOS-HE28 > PHOS-HE28. The sequence goes on from JAEUTB010000174.1 coordinate 16,384, forward strand.
GGCCACCAGTGGTTTCTTGTCCTCGATGCTGGCGCGGATGTAAAGCCCCACGTAGAAGATGATGACCGGGATGGTGGCGAAGATGAACGCGTCGGTGCTGTCGCTGCCGAACACGTTGCCCGGAATGGCCCAGCCGCCCATGCCGACGATGATGGCGGGCAGCAACACGGTGCCGAAGACCTTGCTCAACGGCATGTCCTCCTTCTGCACCGGCTTCTTCACGTCGGCATGCTTGTAGTGGCGCAGGCCGATCCAGAAAACGAGAAGCCCGATGAACATGCCCACACCAGCCGTGGCGAACGCATAACCCCAGCCATACTTGTTGCGCATGTAGGCCGCGAAGAGGTTGCAGATGCAAGCCCCCACGTTGATGCCCATGTAGAAGATGTTGTAGCCGCTGTCCTTGTTGGCCTTGAAGCGGTCCTCGTTGTAGAGGTTGCCCAGCAAGGTGCTGATGTTCGGCTTGAAGAACCCGTTCCCCACGATGATCAGCGCCAGCGAGGTGTAGAACGCCGTCATGCCCGGCAGGGCGAGGCCCATGTAGCCCAAGCCCATCAAGGTGCCACCGATGAAGATCGCCTTGGTGTAGCCCAGCACGCGGTCGGCTAAAAGACCACCGATGAAGGGCGTGAGGAAGACCAATGCGATGAAGGTGCCGTAGATGTCGGCCGCATCCTTGCGCTCCATCGCCAAGCCACCGGTGGACGTGGGATCCATCAGGTACAGCTGGAAGATGCCGATCATCAAATAGTACCCGAACCGCTCCCACATCTCGGTGAGGAAGAGGAAGGGTAGGGCGGTGGGGTGCTTGCGGGCCATGCCGATCAGAAGATGAGGTGTTCAGATGAACGAAAGATCGGTATGCTCGGATCGACCATCATGTGATCGTCTGATCTTCCGATCATCTGATCCGCACTAACGGATGCCGTGGAAGAGCTTGTTGATCAGCGGGCTCATCACCATCAGGAAGAGACCTATCCCTGCGGTGACATATCCCATGGTGCTGTACACATCCACATAGGTGGCCAGGCTTGAGGCCTTGTCCAGGACTTCTGCGGCGCCCTCTTCGTGTTCGGCTCCGGTCAGTTTCGCCAGCATGCCGGCTGCGTAGTTCGCTCCCGCGATGCTGAGGAACCAGGCTCCCATGGCTGTGGCCGTCATGTCCTTCGGAACCAACTTGGTCACCATGCTCAATCCGATGGGGCTCAGGAAGAGTTCTCCCGTGGTGTGCAGCATGTAGAGCAGCGCCAAGGTCCACAGCGGCACTTGGTATTCCACGGCCAAGGGCGCCGCGATCAGGATCACCAGGTAACCGAGACCGAGTTGCAGGATACCAAGGCCGAATTTCATCGGGATGCTGAAGTCACGATCGGCCTGCTTCAGCTTCACCCACATGATGGAGAAAATGGATCCGAAGATGAGGATGTAGGCCGGGTTGAAGAACTGGGTGGTTGCGGCGCCCATCTCCCAGCCGAACACATGACGGTCCACGTTGCGGTCCGCGAAGAGCGTGAGGCTGCTGCCCGCCTGCTCGAAGCAGGCCCAGAACACCACGTTGAAGAGCATCAGGATGATGAAGCCGAACATCTTATCCAACTGCACCTTGCCATCCTTCACACCCCGCGCGATCAAGCTGCCGATCACATACGCCGCGACGGCCAGGAGCACATAGCCCGCAATGATCGTGTTGCGGAGCAGGAAGTAGAGCACCGGGATCAGCGCGGCGCAGAGCACCAGCACAGCGTTGAAGGGGCTCAAAGGACCGTACTTCGGCTTGTACAGGGTGGCCGGGGATGGCGGTGCGCTCACCTCCGCGTAGTGCTTGCTACCCAGTTGGAACACGATGACACCTAACAGCATGCCCACGCCCGCCAAGGCGAAGCCGTATTTGGCGCCGTAGATGTTGCCCACTTCCGCACATACCGTGGTGGCCAGTAGCGCACCCAGGTTGATGCCGATGTAGAAAATGGTGAAGCCGCTGTCCTTCCTATTGTCGCCATCGGGGTAGAGCTTACCCACCATGGTGCTGATGTTCGGCTTGAAGAGACCGTTGCCCACGATGATCACGGCCATGCCCCAGAAGAGCATCATTTCCGTACCACCCACGATGATGAACTCGCCGATCGCCATCAGGATGCCACCCAACAACACCGCGAGACGCGATCCCAGGACTTGGTCGGCGATCCTCCCGCCGATCACCGGCATCACATACACGAGGGCGGTGTAGGCTCCGTAGACCGCGAACCCCATGTTGTCGCCCATGGCCAGCGACTTCACCAGGTATAACAACAGCAGGGCGCGCATGCCGTAGTAGCAGAAGCGCTCCCACATTTCGGCGGCGAAGAGCCAGTACAGCCCTGGGGGGTGCCCGGTGGTGGTCGTCGAGGTGTTGGTCATGAAGGTGTTAGGGGTTGAGGTGCGCCAA
>JAEUTB010000208.1 GCA_016787995.1 Flavobacteriales bacterium
TATTCCCGTGGCTTCGCTTCGGTAACGGATGCGGCCGGCAATGTCTACGTCTGCGGCAACGTGAATGGCGAAACGGACTTCGATCCGGGACCGGACGTCGCACCTCTAGGATCGGATGGTGCCAACGCGGATGTTTTCCTGCTGAAGTACAACGCCGATGGCGCATACGTCTGGCATATCGCCGTGGGCGGGACGGGCACGGAGATACCCAGTGATCTGTGCTTGGACCACAGTGGTGGTCTACTGATGACCGGGAGAACGCAGAGTTTCTTTGATTGGGACACTGGACCGGACACCACCCGATTTGTGCCACTGGGTAGCTACGATGGTTTCCTCGCCAAGTACGATACCTCCGGCCAGTTCCTTTGGGTGCGGCAACTAGGCGGCACGCTCACGGACGAAAGCACGGGCGTTACCGTGGATACCGACGACAACGTCTACGTCACGGGCTACTATGGTGCTACCTTGCAGCTAGGTCCGGCACCCTTCAGCGCAACACTCCCCTTCGAGGGTGGTGTGCAGGATTCGTACATCGCCAAATACAATGCAGCGGGCGACTTCCTTTGGGTGCGGGGATTACAAGGTGCAGGCGCGCAGACGGCTCAGTCCATAGCGTGCGATGGTGCTGGATCCCTCTACACCACTGGCCAATTCTCAGGTACAACGGCCCTGGGACCCACATCCACCGGGGTGGTCACCGGTGCAGGAGGGGAAGGTTTCCTTTGTAAACACACGGTCGATGGCGACTTCGTCTGGGCGAAGTCCTTTGGCGGCCCCTTGAACGAGAAGACTGATGTGGTGCTCGCCGATGGCGCGGGACATGTATACCTCTTCGGTCGCTTCGGCAATACTGCCGATCTAGATCCAGGACCGGGTACGAGCGCGAACACCGCCGTGGGGGCCGAATACAACGCCTTCTACTCCAAACTGGATACCAGCGGCCAGGCCATCTGGGTGCGCACCTTGCACGCGAACACGCTCGAGAGCGGTACCGGTGATATCGCCTACGATGTTTCTGGGAATGTCTTCGTGATCGGTAATTTCAACGTGACCATCGATCTCGATCCCGGCACCGGCATTACGACCGCTGAACCGCTTTACCCCAATGATCACTTCATCGTGAAGTTCGACAGCACGGGCACCTTCCGTTGGGGCCAGACCATCATCACCGGCGATGTGTTCGATACGATCGATGGGCTTTCCACTGACCCGGAAGGGAACATCGTCGTTTCCGGATCGTTCTCCACCTCCATCGCGTTCGATGATGGGGGTGCCGAGGGGAGCTTCTTCACGGACATCGTGAGCGCTGGATACGTCGCCAAGTATGGCGGGGAACTCACGACTAGAGCATCGTCCGCCGTCGAGCCCACTTTCGGCCTACAGGTCTTTCCCAATCCAGCGACCGATAGAGTCACGGTAAAGCCATTGACCGATCTTCCTTTGGACCGGTTGGAGGTCCTCGATGCCGGCGGACGAGTGATCTGGCTCTCTACTGGATCGGTGGTTACTGCCATACCGGTCCACCTCTTCGCAACCGGCACTTACACCGTCGCGGTGCGCGCTGGCGGCCTTTGGGCACGCTCATCGTTCGTAGTGGAGCGGTGAACGCTTTTCTTCCCCGAGCCTTTCGATGCGAGTAGCGTTGCAGCTGCTGACGCGATTCGTTCACGCGCTCGGTCAGGTGCCACACTGGATCGTTGCCACAGTGCACCTGCGGCCCATCGACGTACTTTCGTCGCCTTCGAAACACACGCCATGCATCGGAACCTTCTTACGCTCGCTGCCCTCATCGCTGCCGCCTCGGTCAGCGCACAAACGGTCTACGACTACACCATCCCCACGCAGTACAACAGCGTGAACAGCACGGTGCAATTCGCCTTTCCGGCCACTGTCCAGACGACGGGCGGTGCCACGCTGAGCCTCCAATGGGCGGCCTGCTACAGCGGCGGTTTCGGTGCCAGTTCCATCAACGTGCAGATCAACACCAGTACGGGATGGGTGGATGTCATCGACGAGAACGACAATACACAATCCTGTGTTTTCGTGAATGAGTCGGCCTTCATCCCCGCGGGTGTTTTCGCCGATGCCATCACGGTAGGTGGTGGCACCCTGCAATGTCGCATGGATGCGGATGACGGTTGCCAGCCCGGCGTAGGCTGCAGCTTCCTCAATGATCCCGTGGTGCGCAACCTGCGCCTGCAGTATACCGTGAGCGCCGCCGACTTCAGCATCGCCGATGCCACCATCTGCCCCGGTGGAACGGTGGCCTTCACCGATGAGAGCATCAACAATCCCAGCACTTACCTCTGGCAGTTCGAAGGCGGCCAACCCGCCACCAGTACCGTACAGGATCCCGTGGTGCAGTACGCCGCACCAGGTACCTATGATGTCACCCTCATCGTCGAGACCGAAGACGGCCCCGATACCTTGGTCCGTACCAATGCCGTAACGGTCTACTCGCTGCCCCTGGTGAACGCCGGTGCCGACGAGGTGCTGTGCCCGGGTGAAAGCACACAGCTACAAGCGCTCGGTGGTGTGGCGTACCAATGGGTACCGGCCACTTTCCTCGACGACCCTGCCATCGCCGATCCGGTGACCACGCCGACCAGCAATATCAACTATACCGTGCTGGTGACCGATGCGAATGGCTGCCAGGGAAGTGATGCGGTCTCCATCGTGGTTCAGCCGGAACCGGTGCTCTCCGTTGGCGCGGGTTCCATCGTTCTTTGTGCTGGTGATACCCTTTCGTTGGCTGCAAGCGGTGCCCTGTTGTATACCTGGAGCCCCAACTTCTTCATCAGCGCTACAAGCGGCACTTCGGTGAATGTGTGGCCACCGGATGACTTCAACTACCAATTGACGGGTACCGACGCTTTCGGGTGTTCTAGCGAACTGGCGATAGCAGTGGATGTGGTAGCGCCGCCTGAACCACCCACGGTGGTGAACGAGGCCGGCTTACTTAGCACCTCGAGCGCCGCTTCCCACCAATGGTTGCTGGAGGGTGAGCCTGTGGACGGTGCTACGGACAGCATCTTCATTCCCGCGTTGAACGGCAACTACAGCGTCATCATCACCGACGAGAACGGGTGCACCGCCCAAAGCACCCCGGTCTACTACGGCTCCGTGGGTCTGGCCGATCAGGTGGCCAACCACCTGCGCGTGTATCCGCAACCGGCTACCGACCTCATGGTCGTGAGCGGTGTGCCCGCCGGTGCGCGACTCCAGTTGATCGACGCCACGGGCCGCACGGTGCTGACGAAGAGCAGCACGTCTGTTGACCTCGTAACCCTGGATGTTTCGAAGCTGAGCGCAGGGAGCTACATCGTGGAAGTGGGGGCTGCGCAGGGAGTGCAGCGCGTGCAGGTGGTGGTGGAGTAGGGGCGGCTGCTACCGATATTGAGTGCCTGAGGGGCCCATACGCTCGTGACCCCAATAAGCTCTCTTGTCGGTCATTCCAATATCATCCATTTGGATGATTCTTTCGGGTCCGTGGGAAGGTTTCTTTGAGGTTCACCAACACCCCAAGACCATGAAGAATGTAGAACGCGGATCACGGTCATGGATCGCAGCGGCGTGCCTGAGCGCGCTGTTGGCCAACGGCACCTGTGCACAGCAGATGCCCGATGCGATCGATGTGGAAGAGACAGCGGCCGTTCAGCCTGAAATGGTCCCATATGGCTTCATCGAGAACAAAGGGCAGGTACTGGATCAGCACCGCAAACAGAACCACGCGGTGCGCTATCTGCTACCTGGCGATCGGTTCAACGTGGCGCTGAAACCCAACGGCTATTCCTACGACCTCTATTCGGATGAGACGCCCCGGGAAACTCTGGCCAGCGCACACGACCATGATGGACTGCACCATGGAGAGTTGCAAGAGCGCAAACTGCGCATACAACGGGTGGACCTCCGTTTCGAGGGTACGTCTGGCGAAGGGGCGTGGTCAACCGCCGGTGTGGCCGATGACCACCTGAACGTGATCAATGAGCACGGTAGTTTCGAGTTGCTGCGGCACTATGGCCAAGTGACCCAGCACGAGCTCTATCCGGGTGTGGACATCCGGTATGCGACCCGTGAAGGGGGCTTCAAGCAGGACATCATCACCACGACGCCCGAGGCGCTTGAACAGGTGCGCTTCCGCATCGCTGGCGCTCAGGCCAAGGCAGATGGCAAGGCTTTGCTGATCAGCACGAGCGAGCACAGCTTCGCCGAGGAGATCCCCTTAAGCTATGTGCAACGTGCGGATGGTTCCAAGGAACCGTTGGAGGTGATCTATGTGGCACACGCGGATGGAAGCTTCGGTTTCCAGAATACCACCCGCATCGCTGATTGGAAGCAAGGTGACCGCCTCGTGGTGGATCCAGTCAATAGGATCAGAGGGTCCTACTTCAACGGAACAAATGGAACCACCGACTTCTTTGCGGTGCTTTCCGGCTCCTACATGGCTGGATTTACGACTTCTACAATAGGTCTGGCCACTGCAGGAACCCATGACAACACCTTCAATGGGAATGCTGATGCCGTCCTCGTTCGGATGACGAACTGCACGCGCACCTGGGCGACCTATTACGGTGGTGCTGGTCTGGATATAGCTACATGTTTGGCATGGCCCAAAGGTGACAATGTGAACCTGCTCATTGGTGGGTACACTCCCTCATCCGGCGTTTTCGGAACAACAGGAGTAGTGCAGCCTACCTATGGTGGAGGTACTCATGATGGTTTCTTGGCAAAATTCTTGACCAGCACCGGCCAGCGTACATGGGGTACCTATTGTGGTGGTTCAGGCACCGATCTGATCCTGGATGTGGCTTCGGATGACAATGGCAACCCTCATGTCGTAGGGGTCACCTCCAGTAGTGGCATGGCCACCACTGTCGCACATGACAATAGTCTTGGGGGCACAGAGGATGCATTTTGGCGCTCGTACAATACGAACGCAACTGTCCTACTGTATAGCACCTATTACGGTGGTGCGGGGACTGACATAGGATATAGTATCGAGGTAGTGGGTGGTAAGACCGTTTACATCTGTGGCCACACGAATAGTACCGCGAGTATCGGGACAGCGGGTACCCATCAACCCACCAAACAACCTGGCATTGATGCGTTCTTGGCAAAGTTCACCGCTGGTGTGCGTGATTGGGGTACCTACTACGGTGGGGGACAGGATGATATCGCCTATGGGCTAGCGCTCGTCGGCTGTGGCGACCCCATGATCGCGGGCACCACGTATTCCAACAACCTCATCGCTTTCGGGAGTACTCCGCATCAAGGCACACTTGGCGGTGGCGGTGATGCTTGTCTTGCTCGCTTTAGCAGTATTAACGGAACCATCGTTTTCGGAACTTACTATGGTGGTTCTGACTATGATTTTTGCTTGGCGATAGTTTCCTCCGGTTCGGATCTTGTTTACGTCGGGGGGCAAACAGGTTCAACGACGAGTATTGCGACAACGGGAAGCTGGCAATCGACATTTGGTGGTGGATTGAGAGATGGATGGGTAGCGCGATTCTCTACCATTGGGAGCCTTGTTTCTGGGACATACTACGGAGGTGCAGGGATTGATAACATTCGTGCCATTAGCACTGGACCAAGTGCCGGGAATCTCACCATCGTTGGCAATACCAACTCCGCAACAGGAATCGCATCAGCGGGGTGTTTTGACGTCACAGTTGGCGCGAATGGTGAAGCCTTCTACGCCACCTTCGATGGTCCCATCCCGGCCGCCTGCTCTCTTCCAGGCGGGATGCAAATGCAAGTGGATATACCTGCTAGTGTTCAAACGAAGGTCTTCCCCGTGCCTTTCGCCGATGTTTTTACCATCCATACCGTGTTGGATGACGAGGCGGATGCTTACCTACGACTGGTTGACCTTACAGGGCGCACTGTGCTCACACAACCCTTGGGCCGCTTGGCACAGGGTGCCAATTTCTCCGAAGTGCAGTGTCCAGGCTTGGCTGATGGCATGTACACGTGGATCTTGAACGTGGGTGACGCCGTGAGCACCGGTTCTGTGGTGCGCTCGGCCAAGTAGGCCCACAACTCCTTGTACAAGGCCCTATCGCAGCGTTGCGGTAGGGCCTTCTGCCTTTAAATGGCTTGTCTTGGTGTGCTACGTGGAGAGTCCAATATTGGGATGTTCATCCAGAATACCGCGTTGATCTGGTCTGGCTCCCTGATGTACGAAGGGGTCATCCGATGCGAAATGGTGCCAAGTGGCCGCCTGCGAGTGGTTTGTGCATGTCCTTTCTCCCGTGCAATACACACCGATGCGATCGACCACCGGTCGCGCACATCATTTCCTCCCCGAACCACCCATCAACTGCTTGTAATGATGCTCCGTGATCGAGCGCCCGTCGTGGAAATAGAACACCGCTCCATAGGTGTGTTCGGCTTTGCGCAGCTCGGTGCAGCCGGTTCCGGTGGGTAGGCGGTCCACTGTGACCAAGCAACGACCGATCCAGGTGCTTTCGGTGGTGCCGCACTGGGAGAAGGTCGCATCGGGTCTTGAAGCGATGGGCTGGTCCAAAGCCTTAACCTGCTGGGTTGGACCACTACTCACAGGAGCCACGAGTCGGGTTGGGACCGTAACGACGGTCTTGTCCTCCGCTGCGGTCGGTGAAGGAACTGCGCTCGTACTCGCGGCGATCACTTCAGCCTCACGTATCGTGCTCACTAGTGGTGATGGAGATGGTGCGGGCAACGGCTCGAGATGGGTCACGGAGGCGCTGTACGGTGTTTCGCCCACCACACGCATCGTGCGTTGACCAGCTACGCTGGCTGGGGTAGCTGACGCGAGCACCTGTCCGAGTTGCAACTGCGGTAGCCGAGCGGCCAATGGATCACCGACGGGTTGGGCCACCAGCGTCGCACTTGCCGCCCAAAGGCCATTATCCGCGAATCCTTCGGACTTGTGCAGGGCCAATACCACGGCGCTGTTCTCGTAGATCCGGCTGTGGTCCGTGGTGTGTACGAATTCCTCCTTCGCCCCATCGAAGAAGACCAGCCCCACCGGACCGGCATACTGGAAGGTGGCGCCCTCGGCCATACGCTCCATCAGGATCTCCAAGGCGAAGGTGCGTTCCAACCCGTTCAGCCGCACCGGCAGGTTCACATTGAAGACCACCTCTTTCGTGGCACAGCCGGGCGCTTCGGCGCGAAGGACGTAGTGTGCATGGTAGGGGAGTTCGAGATCGAAACGTCCACTGCTGTGCTGAACAGGATAAGGCGCACTGAATTCCGGGATCACCGTGAGGCGCACCTCTGACCGGTCCACGCCCGAGGTGCGCAAAAGGCCGTCCGCCACCAGCATGCCCGCTTGCGCGGCCGAGGTGTAGGTCAGGCAAAGGAAGAAGAGTAGTGGTCGAACAGGCATGGTGCGGGTCGATGTCGTTGCCAAGGCCGAAACCATGCCAAGCCGGCCTTCGACTTGGACGAACCCCATGGAGGCACGAAAGGCGCTGAACACGAGGGCTGCTGTTCTCCATTCCATCCAAGAACGAACCGGGGCGCTGGGGAACCGTTGCCACAGCGCCGTGGAGTCCGCCCGGCGATCACTTCCACACCGACTGGTCAAAGAACGATCCTGGTCATTCTTCAACTCCTTACCGATCAAGCCTTTCGCGCACGCGCAATGCTCTGGCATACGATCGGACATGTGGGATGCAACAGCCAACACCATGAAGACCAGCACCACCCCCGCACCGCAGAGCATGCCGGCACAGCGTTATGCACCAGCCGAGTTGGAGAGCTTCCGTCAGCTGCTAGCGGAACGTTTGGCCAATACCGATGCGTCCATCGCCAGCCTGGAGCAAGCGCTCCTTTTCGACCGTAACAATGGCACCGATGATACTTCCCGCACCTCCAACATGTTGGAGGATGGGCAGGCCAGCTTGGAACGTGAAGAAGCGGCCCACCTCCTGTCGCGCCAGCTGAAGTACCGCACGGACCTCCTTAACGCCCTGGCCCGTGTCGCCAACGGCACCTATGGCATCTGCCGCGTCACCGGCCAACGCATCCCCGCCGACCGCCTTCGTGCAGTGCCTACTGCCACCCTGTGCATGCAAGCCAAACTCAACAACTGATCGCCATGCCCGCAACACGCACCTCCATCGCCGATCTTCTGGCCAACCTGGGTGCCAACCAGCAGGCCTACGCCCACGGCTGCGACCTCATGCACGATGCCTTCAACAAGCACCTGCTGCAGCAGCTCGCCAACAAACGGCGGCGTCCCATGGCGGACCTCAACCGGGCCCTTTTGATCACCGGTGGTCTGCCGTACACCATGGCCACATTGCCGGCGATGGCTATTGCCGATATGGACCCAAGCTCGTTCCCGAACGACCACGCCTTGCTGGCCACCATGGAACGCAACGAGGAGCGTACGCGTGCACTTTACGCAGACCTATTGTGTGATGATAGCCTGCCCCCTGGCATCCGAAAGCTGCTGGCGGAGCAGATGCGCGCCACCAACGCCATCCTCGTCATCCTCGGTGAAGCGCTCCGCAGCGGCGCACAGCGGGCTGCATGATCAACTGGTAAGTGGAGTGGAAGGCGACGGGCCGGGGAGCGATCCCCGGCCTGTTGCCTTTACGACCTATCGCGCTGTACTGCGAGCCACGGAATGTGGAATACGATCGCGGTGGTCTTTCCACAC
>JAEUTB010000216.1 GCA_016787995.1 Flavobacteriales bacterium
GCGTGGTGCGGGCCCTGTTTCGGTGAAGGTGATCGATCCCTTGAAGGTGCCATTGGCCGAATTCGAGATCTGGATGAAGGATGACACCATCACACCGGGCAACCTGAATGACGCCAACTGGTTCATCATCAATTTGGCCACTGGCGATACGGTGACCAGCGAACGGATCATCGACATCGCCTATGAGCAAGTGATCCCGGATTGGGGCATCAGTGTGTCCATCCAGCAAGCGCTGTACACGGGTGATTATGCCGATCCGATCGGGACCGGCAACATCGAATTCGCGGATCCGGCTCGGGCTTGGTTCACGGGTATCGCGGATGGGGAGGCCGACGTGGTGAACAACTGGATCCGCTCCGGTGTGTACAACAGTCCAGAGTCTCCGCTTTATGCCGACCGTGCGTTGGATCCCGATGAGAATTGGGAGAATTTCCTCGGCGGCACTTGGGCACCTTGGGCGCTTGTAGGTCAGGCTCCTTATCAGGGTGGTACATCTTCCGACGCGGAGGCGAACAACCCGCATCCTTCCATGACCTTTGCACTGCTGCGCAGGACCCCGAGCGTACAACTGGTCATCACCTCGGACAAGAGTTTGTGGACTCGCTCCCCGGTGTTCGAACAGGATGCCACCGGCAATGGGGTCGGAGCTGCGGGCCGTATGGCACTGCGGGCGTCCCCGAGCATTGATAAGGAAGGGCGCATGGCTGGTATGCCAGGTTACGTTGCCGAAGAGGGGAATTTGACCAATGCCACCGGTATGGGATGGTTCCCAGGTTATGCGGTGGATCTGGAGACTGGCGAACGCTTGAACATCGGCTACGGTGAGGATAGCTTCCTGGGCGGTGGCATCGGGCGCGACATGCGTTGGAACCCGAACAGTGACCTCTTCACCTCCACTGGAGCGCCCTATTTCGGCGGTTGCCATTGGATCTACATCTTCAAGAACGAGCGTCGTCTGCTCGACAGCGATGCCGAGGTTCCACAGTACGATCAAGGAGCGTTCATCCGCCAGACCATGCAGGGCAACAACTCGGCTGGCCGCCTGAAGACCTTCAAGTCGATCGGCTGGGTGGGTAGCGCCATGCTGATCCCTGGTACGGAGTTGCTCAGCACTGACGTTCGTATCACCTTGAACGTGAAGAAGCCTTACGAGACGTACACGAACTACGCCGGTGGTCCAGGGTCCATCGAGACTGACCGGAACAACGGACTGCCACTGTACAAGTTCGGAACCTCCGGGCTGGAGACCATCAACGACGACCTGACCACGGCGGAGAGTTCGCTCGACCTGATCAACGTCGTACCCAACCCATACTATGCGTTCAGTGGTTACGAGACCTCGCGCATCGACAACCGTGTGAAGTTCATCAACCTGCCTCAGCAGTGCACGATCTCCATCTACACGGTAAGTGGTACCCTGGTCAGGAAGTTCCGCAAGGACAATGAACTCACTTACCTGGATTGGGACTTGAAGAACACCACGAACATCCCGATCGCCGGTGGTTTGTACATCTGCCACGTGGATGTGCCAGGTGTCGGAGAGAAAGTGGTGAAGTGGTTCGGGGCCATGCGCCCGCTGGACCTCCAGAATTTCTAAGTGCCAGCACACACAATACGGAAGTACACGATGCGAACGAAGCAACAAAGGACCACTGCGCTCACCATGGCGTTGGCCTTTTCCACCGCGGCGGCCTTTGCAGGTAATCCTGACCGCGCGGGTTCAGCTGGTGCAACCCAATTGCTCATCAACCCCTGGGCACGTTCCTCGGGTTGGGCATTGGCCAACTCGTCCTCGGTGCGTGGTGCAGAGGCCATGTTCGGCAACATCGCCGGTTTGGCCCACATCAATAAGACCGAGGTGCTCTTCACCAATACCAAGTGGTTGAGCGGGTCAGGCACCACCATCAACAGCATCGGGTTCGGCCAAAAGCTGGGCGCATCGGGCGTGTTGGGCATCTCCGCCATGACCATGGGTTTCGGCGATCTCGAGATCACCACGGTGGATAACCCCGCTGGTGGCTTGGGCACCTTCCGCCCCTCCATGGCCAACATCGGTTTCTCCTACGCCAAGAGTTTCTCGAACAGCATCCACGGTGGATTGCTCATCCGGATGGTTTCGGAGAGCATCGCCAACGTGCGCTCGCAAGGGATGTGCTTCGATGCGGGTATCCAGTATGTGACCGGCGAGAAGGAGAATGTCCATTTCGGCATCGCGCTCAAGAACGTCGGTCCCGCCATGTCCTTCTCCGGTGACGGTCTTTCGGTACAGGGTCTGTTGATCTCGGGTAGCGACCAGCTCACCTTGGAACAGCGCTCGGCCCGGTTCGAGATCCCTTCGCTGCTGAACATCGGTGCGGCCTACGACTGGCACCTGAACGACATGCACCGGATCACCTTCGCAGGGAACTTCACCTCCAATTCCTTCACGAAGGACCAGGGCTCCATCGGCATCGAGTATGCGTTCAAGCGCATGGTGCACCTTCGTGGCGGTTACATGTATGAGGATGGGATCACTTCCGAAGAGGAGCGCACCACCGTCTTCACCGGACCTTCTGCGGGGTTGAGCGTCGACCTGCCCTTCGGTGAGGAGAAGAAGTCAGCGCTCGCAGTGGATTATTCCTACCGGGCCACGAACCCGTTCGCAGGTATCCACAGCATCGGGGTACGCATCAGTCTCTGATCCTTCGCACTATATTTGGGAAGAGGACCTTTCGGGGTCCTCTTTCATTCTTTCCCACCTCAAGCATTCCGGCCATGAGCACTCCGGCCTATTACACTGAAGAAGGACTGCGGAAACTACAGGAGGAACTACACCACCTGCGGACCGTGGAACGACCACATATCAGCCAGCAGATCGCGGATGCCCGCGACAAGGGCGACCTAAGCGAGAATGCCGAATACCATGCAGCCAAGGAGGATCAAGGGCTGTTGGAAGCGCGGATCGCCAAGTTGGAGGAGGTGGTCGCCAATGCACGGATCATCGATGCTTCGCAACTGGATACGAGCAAGGCCTATATCCATTCCACCGTGCGCGTGAAGCAGGTCGGCCCCGGCACGGAGCGCTCCTTCACATTGGTGGCGGAGAGCGAAGCGGATATCAAGACCGGCAAGATCAGTGTGAGCTCGCCCATCGGCAAGGGGCTTTTAGGGCGCTCCGTCGGTGACGTGGCCGAAGTGACCACCCCTGCTGGAACCACCAAGTTCGAGGTATTGGAGATCACCCGCTGACCATGGCCAGCATCTTCACACGCATCATCAACGGGGAGATCCCGGCATACAAGCTTGCGGAGGATGATTCCTTCCTCGCGTTCCTAGATGTGAACCCCCTTTGCGCTGGCCACGCACTCGTCGTGCCCAAGACCGAGGTGGACCATCTTTTCGATCTGGGAAGAGGTGACCTCCAGGCTATCCTCCCATTCGCGAAGGAAGTGGCACGCAAGATCAAAGCGGTGGTGCCGTGCACGCGTATCGGGATCAGCGTTATCGGGCTTGAGGTGCCGCATGCACATGTGCATTTGGTCCCCATCGACAAGATCGCCGACCTGGACTTCACCAAACCACGCGCGAAGTTCACCCCGGGCGAGTTCGAGGCCCTAGCCGAGCGCATCCGTAAGGCCTGAGCTAGCGGATCCGATCCGGGTTATTCCGGATGAAGGAGGACCAGTCCTTCCCACCGGTGCGTTTCGCGCTTCCCCCCGAGGCGCGTCCGGTGTTCGCGAAATGGTGACACACCGCGACGGCCACCGCGTCCGTGGCATCGGTGCTGCTGGGAAGCTCCGTGATGCGCAGGATGCTGAGCAGCATGGCCGCCACTTGCTCCTTCGCCGCGTTGCCGTTGCCGGTGATGCTTTGTTTGACGCGCTTGGGGGCGTACTCCACCACGCTCAGATCGCGTTGCAACGCCGCGGCGATCGCAACGCCTTGCGCACGACCGAGTTTCAGCATGCTTTGCACGTTCTTGCCGAAGAACTGGGCCTCGATGGCCAGTTCATCGGGTAGATGCCGCTCGATGATCTCGGTGGTACTGCGGAAGATGGCGCGCAGCTTCAAGGTGTGGTCGTGGCTCGGGTCGAATCGGATCGCTCCGGCTTCCACCAAGCGGATCGCGCCACCTTGTACTGCGAGCACACCGAACCCCATCACCGTGGTGCCAGGGTCGATCCCCAGGATGATACGCTCATGAACGGGGGGTATCCCTACTTCAACAGACCGACTTTTGCCCGGTTGTGCGTCCTTTGATGGACCGATGTCCGCGCGCCGCTCCTTGCTCATGGCTTTCCGGTGGGTGATCTTCCTGCTGGCGTGCGTGTTCCTTTATGTGAAGCTGGCCGGGGCTAAAGGTATCGTTGCGACGACAGGCGAAAGCTCCGTGGCTCTCCTTGTCGAGAACAGGGGCATCGTGTCCATCGTTGGACTACTCATGTTGGCCAATTGGTGGATCGAGTCCTTCAAGTGGCGCCGATTGATGATCGGGGTGGAGGTGGTTGGACCTTGGCGAGCGTTCATGGCCACCATCGCCGGCACTAGCGTAGGCTTCGTAAGCGTGAACAGGACCGGTGAATTCATAGGACGCGTCCTTTTCCTGGCACCGGAGAACCGCATTTCGGGAGGCTTCGCCACCGCGCTGGGGAGCATCGCACAATTCGTGGTCACCCTTGTAGCCGGGGCCCTGGGTCTGCTCTTCCTCACGGTGGCCGGACTCCCCTTGCCTTGGCCCATGGGTTGGATCTCGTGGGCGCTCGCCACGCTCACCACACTGGTCACCATGGTCGCGTTGGTCTTGTACGGCTATCCGGGGCTGTTCCGGCAAGTGATCCTGCTGGTTCCTTTTGCGCGGCATTTCGATGCGCCATCACAGGTGCTTGCACGTTTCGAACGCAGTGAGCTGATCGTAGTACTCCTCTTGAGCGCCGTGAGGTACCTGGTTTTCGGTCTCCAGTTCATCCTATTGTTGCGTTGCTTCGGTACCGGTCTGCCAGCAGCGCATGTGTTTCTGGGTGTACCGTTGATCTACCTCATCGCCACGCTCATCCCTTCGGTCATGCTCACGGAGCTTGGGGTCCGCGGCTCCGTGGCCGTGGCGGTGTTCTCCCCCTTGGGCGGGGAACCAAGCCTCGTGTTGTTGGCCACATCGGTGCTTTGGATGATCAATGTGGCGCTGCCCGCCAGCGTAGGTAGTCTCATCCTCCTCTTCGCCCGCATTCGTGTCCGCGCTGGAACAGAAGCATGACCGCACTAACGATCGCATTCGTGTTATTCGGCATCGGCTTGGTGCAGGCCATGTTGCTGAATGCGTGGCGCGATGTGTGGAACGCGCGCGAAGGATCCACAAGCGACGAAGGCGGGACCGCAGTGGGCATTTCCATGGTGATCCCGGCGCGCAACGCAGGGAGGACATTGGTGCCGTTGCTCCAAGACCTCTTCGCACAAGATGTGCCGAAGGACCGTATCGAAGTGATCGTGGTGGATGATCACAGCGAGGATGACACAGCGGATGTCGTGCGCGGTATGAACTCCCGTTGGCCGCAACTCACCTTGATCACAGCGCCGAAGCCCGGGAAGAAGGCGGCGATAACCGCAGGTGTGGCGGCCGCAAGGTATGGTCTCATCATCCTCACCGATGCCGATGCCCGCTGTGGACCGAGCAGGGCCAGGGCGATAGCCGGTCGAATGATCGCTGGTGAAGTCGATCTGATGATCCTTCCTGTTCGCACCGTTGGCACGCATTCCTTCCTCGGTCGACTCCAGGAAGAGGAACAGGCCGCCCTGGCTGGGATGGCGTTGGGCGACGCCATGCTCGGCCGCCCAGGCCTTGCGTTCGGCGCGAATCTCGCGTTCCGCAAGGATGCCTTTGTTGCGGTGTGCGGTTATGACGGCGACCGGTTCGCCAGTGGGGATGATGTGTTCCTCGTGGCTCGTATGCGGAAGGCGGGAAGGACCATTACAGGGTGTGCCGATCCCAGCTGCTTGGTCACCGTGGAAGCGGAAGGCACGTGGGCCGGTTTCATCACGCAACGTATCCGATGGGCAGGCAAGATGCGCGGTGCGATAGGCTACATGTCGCTACTGGGAGCGGTCGCGCTGCTATGGCCATGGCTGTTGGTCGCGGTGAGCGTGGGGTCCCCGCTGGCGTCCCTGCTTGTAGACCAAGGACCGGAGACCCTCTTCCTGTTGATCGCCGCGTGGGGCTTGGCGGTGGCGCCAGTGGTCGGGCTGGTGCGCGCCGTGCGCTCACGGTTCCAACAACCATCCAGCGCTTGGGTCACTGCTTTGGGATACCTCTGCTTTCTGGTCTACGCACCGGTCATCGTTGGCGTGTCGCTGGTCTATCGCCCACTGTGGAAAGGAAGGCGCACCTAGGAATGCGAAGCGCGCGAGCCAAGGCCCGCGCGCTTCGCAAGGTCATACTTGGCTTAGAATGGGAGATCATCCTCGTCGCCAGCGGGAGGCATATCAGCCGCGCTGGGCGGTGGTGCGCTCTGGTAGCCCCCGTTGGATGATGGGCTTGCTGCGCTGCCGGAGCGCTCGATGCGGTTGCCGCTTAGACTGAGGAAGTACTTCGTCACACCATCACGTCCCGCCCATTCGCGGCCGTTCACATAGCACGACACCGTCACTTCATCCCCCGGGTTGTATCCATCGAGCAGACCACAGCGGTCTTGCGTGAATTCCACGGGGATGTGTTGCGGGCGTTGGCCGCTGGGTTCGGTCACCACGAGTTCGCGTTTGCGGAACTTGTCGCTCACGTCCTGTGTTTTACCGACTACTTTGATCGTACCTGTGATGGTTACTTGTGCCATGTGTTACCCGCCA
>JAEUTB010000238.1 GCA_016787995.1 Flavobacteriales bacterium
CAGGTCATTCCACGGGCTAGCGATGGCGCCATGTTGGCGAGCTGCCGGTTCATCTGCACCGAACCACGGTGGCGTACCAGCGTTGATCGCCCTGTTCCATGTGCAGGGCATATGCGCCATTCGCCAACGCACGGAGATCGAGCGCGAGCGGTACCTGTTGGTCGGTGATGCGTTCGATCAACGTGTGCGATGTGATCGATGGAAGGTCTACCGCATCGATACGCGGACACCGCGATGGGGCCCCCGTTTCGCTCACTGGCGGGCCAGGTCGGCCTTTAGCACATCAGCCATGCCCAGCGGTTCTCGGCCCAGGATATGTGCGAGTTCATGGGTCGGCTGCAGCACCACCCCTTGCGCCATGGCATCGGCAAGACCGGCAAGGAAGCCCGCGAGGCCGGCTGGCACGCCCACTTTCACCAACACCTGCTCGTAGGCCTGTGGTGCGATGTGCTGGTGGATGACGGAGCGTCCGCTCAGCGTGCTCAGGATGCTCGCCAACGCGACATAGTCCACCGCGTGCGTAAGGCTTAATTGGTGGACCTTGCCATGGTGCTTGGGGTCGGCGATGATGCGGGCCGTGGCTTCGGCCAGATCAGCACGTGCGGCCCAGGATACACCGTGTGGCGCTGTGGGATAAGCGAACACACCGCTTTCCAGCGCATTACCCAGGAGCATGGGGATGGCATCAAGGTAGATGCCGTTGCGGATGAACGTATGCTGTAGTCCACTTGTGGCCATATGTCGCTCGGTCTGTTGGTGGTCGGCAATGGCTGGCCCGAACCCATGCTCGTCGTGGTGGATGACCCCTGAGTAGAGCACATGCTTCACTCCTGAGCGGGCGGCGATGTCGATCACGCGGCGGTGCTGTTCCGAACGATCGGGCGCAGCGGTGGGCACGATGTAAAGCGTGCCGACATCGGCGAGCGCGGCTTCGATGGAGCCGGCGTCGTCGAAGTCCATGGTCCTGATGTCCACCCCTGTGTTCGAGAAGCGTGCCAAGGCATCTTGGTTGCGCCCAGCGGCCACGAGTTGAGATGGGGGCAGCAGGTTGACGAGGTTGGCGAGCACGCCGCCGCCGAGGTGGCCGCTGGCACCGGTGATGAGGATCTTGTCGTTCATGAAGGGTCTTTGTTGACGGAGCAAAGGTTCATTGATGGTGGTATCTGGTGGGTACCAGTATCCCGAAGGATAGTAGTATACCCTGGGAAAGTCTCACGACCTTTGTGGCCTGCGTGCTAAGCCATGAAAGAGTTCCCGAACGTTCCGAACCGCATCAAGTGCATCTCAGAGATACTGCCCACTCGGGACACGGTGGAGCTGCTCTCGGGAAAGTGGAAGGTGCTCATCATCCTCACCTTGCTGGCCAAAGGCACATCGCGCTTCAACGAACTGGTGAGCGACATCGGCACCATCACACCGAAAATGCTGAGCAAGGAGTTGCGCGACCTGGAGCAGAACCAGCTGGTGTCGCGCACGGTGAAGGCCACGGTGCCTGTGACGGTGGAATACGAGCTGACCGCTCATGGGCGCACCCTTGAACCACTGATAGCGGCCATGCGTGACTGGGGCAACACCCATCGCGCACGGATCGCGGGTCGCAAGGGACGGTTGCGGGCGGCGAAGGCGGCCTAGAGTAAGGTGAAGTGCTCGGCAGAACAGCATCGATCGATCGTTAAGGCGCCTAAGGTGTACAGTGGCACATGCACGCCTCATTCCTGCTTCTCATCCTCTTGCTCGCACCCGCGCTCGATGCCCAACCCGTGGACTGGCCCGTTCAACACGTTCGCCTGGAGCCTGCGATCGGCCATGGACACACGCGCTCTGGCGTACCCTCCGCACCGCTCTACAACCTCAGCGACACCATCGTGGTGCGAATCACCGGACAGGTGAAGCTGGATGGCAGCTGCGCTGGTGGCACGCCCCTCTATGGCTTTCAGC
>JAEUTB010000259.1 GCA_016787995.1 Flavobacteriales bacterium
GGAAAATTCTACATTTAGCCGCTCTATCCGCCCTGAACGAAAGCGCTTTGAAATGAAGTACGGCTACGCTGCCATCACCGCCCTGCTCCTGGGCATCTTGAGTGGTCCGATCCTGGCCCAAGGAGATAACACCTCCTTCAATTGGAAGTTCGAAGAGGCTTCCAAGCTCATGGAGGAGAAATTCTACAACCAGGCCGCCGACATTTGGAGCCAACTCCTGGCCACGGACACGGAGAACGCCAACCTCAACTACAAACTCGGGGCGTCGTACTTCAACTCCTACAACCAGAAGGCCAAGGCGCTACCCTATTTGGAGCGGGCGGCGGCGCTGCGCACCAGCAATTTCGGCGGGTTCAACACCGCTGGTTACGACCCCTTCGATCCGCGCGAGCGGAACGCGCCACCCGAGGTGGATTACTACCTCGGCCGGGCTTACCATTTGGACAACCAGTTCGACAAGGCGGATGCGGCCTACCAGAAGTTCCTGGACAATTCCGACCCGAAACACGAACTGCGCGACATGGCCAGTCGTGGAAAAGAACAAACCGCCAACGCGCGCGTGTTGCAGGGATCGCCGATGAACTACGAGATCTCCAACGTGGGCCAGGTGATCAACTGGGCCGGCCCTGATTTCAGCCCAGTGCTCAGCGTGGACGGGAACGCGTTGTTCTACACCAGCCGTCGGGTGCGTCCGGACAGTTCCAACAGTGCGGTCATCGACCCCATCGCCGGTCAGCCTTACGAGAACGTCTACGTGAGCTACAAGGACCGCGAAGGCAACTGGCAGAAACCTGAAGTATTGAACATCAATCCGGCGGTGGGCCACTTGGCGACGATCAACGTCGCGGCCGATGGACAGACCTTGTTCGTGTACCGCGATGATGGAGGGGACGGGAACATCTACGAGAGCAAGCTGGTGGGTGAGATCTGGAGCGATCCTGTGCTCATGGGTAGCGACATCAACACGAAGGCATGGGAGACGCACGGCGCACTTACCGCTGATGGCAACACCTTCTATTTCGTGAGCGATCGGAAGGACGGCATCGGTGGTCGTGACATCTACCGCGTGGTGCGTCTGCCGAACGGTGAATGGAGCAAGTCGCAGAACCTGAGCCCGGTGATCAACACCCGGTATGATGAGGATGGTCCCTTCATCCACCCCAATGGTCGCACCCTTTACTTCAGCTCCAAAGGGCACAACTCTATGGGCGGTTTCGACATCTTCTACACGGAGATGAACGACGACGGTTCTTGGAGTGCACCGAAGAACCTGGGTTCCCCACTGAACACCACGGACGACGATGTATTCTTCGTCACCACCGCGGATGGTCGTCGTGGTTACTTCAGTTCCGACAAGAACAGCGGTTACGGTGAGAAGGACATCTACTTCGTGGATCTGCCCACGGAAATGGAAGCTGAAGGCTTGACCGTGCTGAAAGGCTACATCATTCCTGCGGCTGGCGAAGAGCTTCCCCCCTCCACCATCCTGTATGTGACGGACAAAGCCACCGGCGAGGTGAAGAGCTACAAGCCCCGTCAGCGTGATGGTGTTTATGTGGCCATCCTGCCTCCGTGCAAAGAGTACAACCTCGACTATCGGGTGAATGACAAGACCGTACACACCGAGGACATCTTCGTGGAATGCGAGAGCAGCTACCAGGAGATCAACAAGGAGATCTACCTGAGCCCTGTATCGCTAGCCGGCCCAGCCAGCATCGTGGACCTGCCGAAGGGTGCGCCTCCCGGAAAGAAGGAAAAGGGCGAAACGGTGAAGCCGATCGCGGGTAAGGAGCTTGATCCATCCGGCAAGGAGAAGGCGTTGACCGATGCCGAGGTGAAGGAGAAAGGTGGCAAACGCACCGCACCGGACGCGAGCTACGCGGATGAGTTCACCAAGTTCTACGTGTACAACGCCAAGGACATCGACCAGAACGACCAGCGTTGGAAGGAGTTCGTGGATGTGGTGGTCGGCTTGATCGACAAGAACGGCAAGGCCAATGTGGTGATCGAGGCCAGCGCTTCGAAAGTCCCCACGAAGACTTATGGCACCAACGAAGTCCTGAGCCGCAAACGCATGGAAGATGCCCGAGCCCGCCTGCTCGAAGCGGTGAAGGCACGGGGCAAGGACGAGACCAAATTGTACCTCGAAGCCGTGAACAACCTGGTGCAAGGCCCGCGCTACGCCGGCGACTACCAGAACACGGAGAAGTACGGCAAGTTCCAGTACGCCAAGTTGAAGGTGCGCTAGGTCCCCGGATCGTTCAAAGAACAAGGAGCCCCGGATCATCATCCGGGGCTCTTTCATTCTACATTTCGCCGATGGCCATTTCCCTTTCACGCCCACTCGCCTTCTTCGATCTTGAGACCACAGGCACCCGCATCGGCAAGGACCGGATCGTGCAGATCGGCATCGTGCGGCTGTTGCCCGATGGAACGCGAGAGAACTACCAGACCTTGGTGAACCCGCAGATGCCCATTCCCCCGGAAGCCACCGCGGTGCATGGCATCACCGACGCGATGGTGGCTGGTGCACCCACCCTCGACGCCGTGGCCCGCGAAGTGCTCGACGAACTCGCCGGGTGCGACCTCAGTGGCTTCAATGTCATGCGTTTCGACATCCCCTTCCTCACCGAAGAGTTGCACCGGGTCGGCTATGAATGGAACACGGCATCGCTGCGCGTGGTGGATGTTCAGCGGATCTTCCACAAGATGGAACCCCGTGACTTGAGCGCCGCAGTGAGGTTCTATTGTGGGAAGGAGCACGCGGGAGCCCATGATGCGTTGGCCGATGTGGAAGCGACCGCCGACGTGTTGCTGGCCCAGCTAGAAAAATACCCCGAGGCCTTGCAGGGCGACGTGGGGTTCCTTGGCGAATTCAGCGGGGACCGACAGCGCAGCCCGGATGCCGCCGGCAAGTTGAAATTCGATGAGAAGGGCACCATCTGCCTTTCCTTCGGGAAGTATGCGAACTGGCCCTTGGAGACCATCGGCCGCAACGACCCTGGCTACTTGCAATGGTTGATGACCAAGGCGGAATTGCCCGGTAGCACCCTCGCCATCATGCGCGACGTACTGGCCAGTGCGTGAACCCCTCGGCCAGGCCTATGGTCCACTGGTTGGAAGCCCATCCCACAGCACATTGAACATGAAGATCATCTGCATCGGACGCAACTACGGCGAGCACGCCAAGGAACTCGGTAACGCACTGCCTGAAGAGCCAGTGGTGTTCATGAAACCGCCGAGCGCGATGATCCCATTGCCAGGCCCCATCACACTTCCTTCGTTCAGCGACGACGTACACCACGAAGTGGAGCTGGTCTATGAGATCGGCAGGAAGGGAGGCAAGGCCATCGCCGCTAAGGTGACCCTCGGACTGGATCTTACCGCACGCGACGTACAACAGCAATTGAAGGCCAAGGGCCTGCCATGGGAGAAGGCCAAAGCGTTCGATGGTTCGGTGTATGTGGCGGAGCTCCGGCCATCGATGGACTCCTTCCCCACCGGCCATCACATCGAATTCCTGTTGAAGAAGAATGGTCAGGTGGTACAGAGCGGGCACAGTGGCCAGATGCTCTTCGACGTGAACACCTTGATCGCCCATGTGGAGCGCTATATGAGGCTGGATGCCGGTGATCTCCTCTTCACCGGAACCCCGGCAGGTGTAGGGCGACTATCGCCTGGTGACCGGCTGGAAGGATACCTGCTGGGAGAATTGCTGTTCGATCTGGCGGTGGAGGCCGCGCCATCCGCTGGCTAGGATACCTTTGCAGCCATTCCTCGCGAACGCATGACCAAGATCGTCCACGTCGGCAACATCGCCTGCGGCTCCGACCAGCTCTTCCTCATCTCCGGTCCCTGCGTGATCGAGACCGAGGACGTGATGCTGCGCACCGCCGAGAAGCTCAAGGAGGTGAGCGAGCGCCTGAAGCTGCCCGTGATCTACAAGAGCAGC
>JAEUTB010000068.1 GCA_016787995.1 Flavobacteriales bacterium
CACCATGGCCTTGTCGTCCTTCACGGTACGGTCGCCGTGCAGTTCCATGAACGTGTTGTCGGACAGGATCTCGATGTACTTCAGTGTGTAGGGCCGGTCGGGATGGCGGCTCACCTGCACGCGCTCCCAAGGGGTAAGCCCGGCATAGATGGACTTGCGCGTTTCGGCCAGCTTCTTCTCCAGGTCCTTCAACGTGGGTTCCATGTCCACGGCACCTTGGGCGGCCACCTCCTTCAACTTCTCGATCTGCTCGATCACATGCTGGATCGGCTTCTCGAACTCCAGGAACGTCTGCATCGTCTCGGATTGGAAAGGGCGAAGGTAGAAGGAACTCCGTTGGTCGCATCAAGGTCGCTCGGGTACCTTCGCGGCCGATGCTGCGGTTCCCTCAAGCGAAGATCAACCTGGGGCTCAACGTGTTGGCCCGTCGAGCCGATGGCTACCACGATATAGAAAGCGTGCTGGTGCCGATCCCACTGTACGACGTGCTCGAAGTGGTGCTCGCTCCCGAGCTTGGAACGAACGGTTTGCAATACGACCGAAGCGGGCTTCCGATCCCCGGGGACATGGAAACCGACTTATGCTACAAGGCGGTGCGCTCACTCCAACGCGAGAATGACCTACCTGGCTTGCGCATGCACTTGCACAAAGTGGTTCCCATGGGTGCCGGCCTTGGCGGCGGCTCCAGTGATGGGGCCAGGACCTTGGAATTGGTGAACACCCTTTGCGGTTTGAACTTGCCCCCCCAGCAGCTCGCTGACCACGCCCTGGAACTCGGCAGCGATTGTCCATTCTTCCTACAAGCTCAGGTCTGCATCGCTCGCGGACGGGGCGAACGACTCACACCGGTTCCCATCGACCTAAGCGGTCTTTGGCTCATCCTCGCGAATCCCGGTGTACACGTGAGCACTGCAGAAGTTTACCGGAATACGGGTCCTACAGGGAACCCCTGGCCGATCGATTCCTTCCTTTTCCGAGATCGCATGTTGGAGTGGGAAAAGACCTTGCCCAACACCATGGAACCTTACGTGATTGGGGCCTACCCCGAAGTGGATGCGCTCAAACAGAGGTTGCAACAGGCCGGCGCCTTCTACACCGCCATGAGCGGGTCCGGCTCAAGCGTTTTCGGCCTGTTCACCGAAGAACCGGTGATGCCTGAACTCTCTCCGACCACGAAGGCGTGGAGACTCCGACTGTGATCAGCGCTTCCGGTGGGCGACCAGGAACGATCGAAGTTCCTCGTGGTTCATCGGCTTCGCGGCAATTCTGCCTTTCCGATCCACGACGATCAGACTCGGTGTGGCTTTCACATTGAACGACTTCGCCGCGGGTTCACCCCAGCCGATCAGCGAGGAGTAGCAAGGGAAGCGCAGATCCTCTTCAGCGATGGTGGTCCTGAACTCCTCCTCGCTGGCATCCAACGCGATACCTATCAGGTTGAAGAATGGTCGATCCATTTCCTCGTATAACGTCCGGAGACCGGGCATTTGGGCATGACAATGGTCGCACGTGCTCGAGTAGAAGAACAAGGCGGTGAAGTCGGGCTTGCCCCAAAGCGAGGAGATCGCCGTGGAGTCCGTGCTGCCTGGTGTGGCCAGCATGGCATTCGGGGCTGGGGCACCGATCACCATGCGTAGTTGCGCGGCCGCGATCGCAAGCAACTCAGCCTCCGGTGGAACACGGGACTCTGCGCCGACCACGTAGGTATCCACCAGGTACTGCGCCACCTCATCGGGTCCATAGGTAGCGAAGATGTCCACGAGTTGATAACGCATATACCGCCAACAGCTGGTATCCCTGGATGCTTCGCGCAGCAGCGTATCGCACGCTCGGTGGAATGCGTACTCGTTATCGAACCGGGTATTCTGTAAATACACCACGGTGGCTTTGCTGTACGCATTGGAGCGCAATGTCCATGGATCGGAGAAATCGAATACACTACGGATACCTACGGGCCCCAACGGGATCGCGGCATCCAACGCACGATCCACACGGACGGCCCGAGCGAACTGCCCGTTCGGATCAATGGAGCTCAAGCTATCCAGTGCATCGCGCATCCGCTTCCGCTGGTCTGCTTCACGCCGGTCCAGGGAGCGCAACAAGGCCGTATCGAGCGGTGAAGCGTTGGCGCGTTCGGTCTTGATGGTCTGGATCACATCCTGTCCTGCGCGGCTCACCAGCTTATAGGCCCACATGCGTTGGTTGTCCGCGGATCGCAGCACGTTGATGTTGCGCTGCAGTGGTGTTCCGTGGAATGCGAGTTCAACCACAGGGTCGGCAGGATCGAGGACGATGTCGATGCGGTCATCGCCGTTGATGCCGAGTTGGTAGAATCCTGCAAGTAGATCACGGTGCGGGAAGCTGAACGTACCGTCCTCTTCGATGCGCGCGGAGTCGATGGCCGGATGTTCAGAACCGGTAGTCGCGTAGAGGACCACGACGGATGCCGGCAGGGGGCGTTCGAAAGTTCCCTTCACGATCTGGGCGGTGGCCGAAGCGGTCAGGCACAACGCAGCCAGGAGGAAGAAGTACCGAGAACGGAGCACGGTGGGCATGCGGGCAAAGATCTTGCCGTGTTGGGACAGGTACAAAAAAGAGAACCCCGTCACTTGCGTAACGGGGTTCAGATCGGCGACGACATACTCTCCCAGGATTTTGTCCTAGTACCATCTGCGCTGGTGAGCTTAACTTCTCTGTTCGGAATGGGAAGAGGTGGACCTCACCGCAA
>JAEUTB010000192.1 GCA_016787995.1 Flavobacteriales bacterium
CCTATCACCACGGTGCCCCTTTGCCATCCAGGAACCCGAACTCCTGGTAGGACGATAGCGGTACCCCACGAGCCTCGCCCCGCACATAGAAGGCAAAGCTGGAGTAGGGGTACTCCACCGCGTCATCGGCCAACCGCCACCTCTTACTTACGGGGTTCGCATGGATGTACTGCAGCTTCTGTTCGATCATTTTTCCGCTGAAGAGTTCCACCAGATCCGTGGAGGGCTTGAACACGCGGTGCTTCTGTCCACGTGCCGCATCCGATGGACGAATCCCTGCTTGCAGGCGGTGCAGGAGATCTTGTCTGCCTGCAGTGTTGAGCCGTTGGATGAGTTCGTAAGCCATGAACCGTTTACCGTTGCCCAAGACCGTGTTGATGGTACCTCCGTCCGGCGCGCGAATGATGAAATGTGCGTGGTTGGGCATGATGGCATAGCCGAAGAAGCGATACCCCATGCCGTGTGCGATGCGCATCCAGTTGTACACGAGATCGTACGCCTGTAATTCGAAGAACAGCGGCACCCATTCGTGGCAACTGAAGGTGGCGAAGTACACGGCGCCATCTTTCTGGCGCAGCTTGCGGGTGGACATCACCACAAGGTAACGATCGCGGCTTCGGGGCCGCAGGGTCCCCTTCGGGAGACCACTGCGGAGGTCTCGTCAAGGGGCCGCGTAGCGGACACCTTGCGGGGGCTTAGAGCGCTGCGGAGGTCTATCAGGGGTGGCGATCGCGGAGGACACCCTGCGCAGGTTTAAGGTGGCGCTGCTCCGTTGGTCGCACTACTTATGCGAACCCATAGTAGTGGAGATATCCAACGCGGGCAAGTTGAATGCTCTGGTGGAGCTTACAGAGCAAAGTACCACAGGTCCGCTACAGGCAATGAAAATGCACTTTGGACCGATCCTTGACCCCGAACACCTGATGATGTTTGATCATTTCGTTCCTATATTAGGGTTACATTGGGATGATGTGTGACCGACGTGCTATACCTGAACACGAACCGACCGTTCCTCGCGTTGCTCTGCATATTCCGATGATTCTGAACCTACTTCACTACTGTCATGAACACAGAGCTTCCCATCCCCACTGATCGTGTACGTATGGCTGTTATCGATGACCATCCCGCTATGCGGATCGGGTTGATCAGTATCGTGGATAAATGGGAAAAGGGGCTAGCCTTGTTAGAAGCGGAGAACGGCGAGGATTACGAGAAGAAAGTGGCGAATGTGGGTCCTATAGATATCGCCATCGTGGACCTTTCCATGCCCATTCGCGATGGGTTCGCGACTTTGGAGTGGATGCGCGCAAATCAGCCCAGCACTAAAGCCCTGGTCCTTTCATTCGATGTGACGCCGGCTGCGGTGCGCAAAGCCTTTCGCGCAGGCGCTTGTGGATTATTGGATAAAACCGCCAACCTTGCAGAATATCACCACGCATTCGACAGCATACTATCCTTTGGAAGTTATACCAGTGAACAGAACCGCAATATGCTTCTTGAAGCGGAGCCCTTACCTGACCCAAGCGAACGTCCGCATGCACGAATTCTCAGCGCATTGTGCCCCCGCGAATTGGAGTTCTTGCGCCAAGCATGCGCTCCCGATGATCCGTCATTGCTCGTTATCGCTCAACGAATGGGAATAACCAGGAACACAGCGGAAGGTTATAGGAAGAGTGTTTATAGCACTTTCGGGGTGAGCTCCCGTCAAGGTTTGTTCCGGGCAGGCAAGCAATGGAACCTGCTGTGAACGTTTCTGGGCATCTCAATTCAGCCGCAAGCATACTGCCCGACAAATGAAATGGCGAATTCGCTGAATGCGCAGAACACACGCCAGATCACGCGAGAATCTGCCGCTCCAAGTTAACCCTCCACGATCACATCCCCCAGCGCCACCTACTCGCTTTTCGCGAAGTGCGCCATCACCTCCGGCGTAACACCCGTGGTGCTGAACCCGCCGTCGTGGAAGAGGTTCTGCATGGTGACGTACTTGGTGAGATCGCTGAACAGGGAGAGGCAGTACTGGGCGCAGGCCTCCGCGGGTGCGTTGCCGAGGGGGCTCATCTCCTGGGCGAAGCCGAAGAAGCCGTCGAAGCCCTTGATGCCGGCACCGGCCGTGGTCATGGTGGGGCTCTGGCTCACCGTGTTCACCCGGACCTTCTTCTGTTTGCCGAGGCGGTAACCCCAGCCGCGAGCGATGGATTCCAGCAGGGCTTTGGCATCGGCCATGTCGCCATAATCGGGGAACACCCGCTGGGCAGCGATATAGCTGAGGGCCACCACGCTGCTGCCTTCGGCCAGGGAATCGAGCTTGTGAGCGGCCTGCAGCATGCGGTGGAAGCTCATGGCGCTCACGTCCAAGGTCTGCTTGTACCACTCGTAGTTGAGGTCGTCGTATTTGCGGCCTTTGCGCACGTTGGGGCTCATGCCGATGCTGTGGAGCACGAAATCGAGTTTGCCCCCCAACGCCTTTTCGGCTTCGCTGAAGAGCTTTTCGAGGTCGGCGTCGTTGGTGGCGTCGGCCGGGATCACGGTGGCGCCGGTGCTTTCGGCCAGCTTGTTGATCTCGCCCATGCGCATGGCCACCGGGGCATTGGTCAGGACGAAGCTAGCTCCCTCAGCATGAGCGAGTTCTGCCACTTTCCAAGCGATACTCTGTTCGTTGAGGGCACCGGTGATGATGCCGCGCTTTCCTTTCAATAGTCCGTAGGCCATGGTGTGCGTTTCTGGGCGGTGAAGATAGCCGGTGCCGTGGAAGCGCGGTCAGGATCCCACGCATGGGCCATTCCGACGTGGACGGGGATCCATCACCCTCCTATCTTGCGACGTTCTAAAACCTGCTCCTCGTATGATGATACGTTCACTCTTGGCCGGTGTGGCCTTCACGCTGGCCGGCAGCACTTTCTCCCAGTGCGTCACCACCTTCCCCTCCAATGAGGCGTTCACAGGCTTCACCGTGGGCACGCCGGGCACCTTGGTGAACAACTGGTCCAACCTGACCGGTGATAACCTGGATTGGTGGGTGGATGCCAATGGTACCCCCACGGCGAACACGGGCCCTGTCGGCGACCACACCACACTGAACACGGTGGGTAAGTACATGTACGTATCGGCCACGGGTACCGGCAATACGCCTGCACGCACCGCGATCCTGGAATCGCCGTGTTACAACCTCACCACGCTCACGGCGCCGTACCTCACCTTCTGGTACCACATGGACGGGACCCAGCAGGGGACGCTTGCCGTGGACCTGAACGTGAACGGCGCTATCGTGAGCAACGCATGGACGATCAGCGGTAACCAAGGGCATCGCTGGAAGCAGGGCTGGATCAACCTGTCGCCATACATCGGCCAGGCCAACCTGCGCATCCGTTTCCGGGCCGTGACCGGAACAGGTGCGCTGAGCGACATCGGCCTGGACGACGTGTTCGTGGGCAACTTGACCGCCGTATTGGGGTGCAACGAGCCCACCGCCTCCAACTACAGCGCTTCGGTGAACATCAACAATGGAAGTTGCGATTACAGCTGCCCCGCAGGCCAGCAGCGGGTACGCGTGGAGATCATCAACGACAGCTACCCCACGGAGACCTCGTGGATCCTGCGGAACGGCTCCAACGGAACGACCATCGCCAGCGGCAACAACACCACGAACCGCAACGGCACCACGGTGTGCGTACCGGATAACACGTGCCTGGTCTTCCGCATCAACGATTCCTACGGTGATGGCATCTGCTGTGGCTACGGAACTGGTGAGTACAGGGTCTATTTGAACGACAACCTGATCCGTCAAGGTGGAAGCTTCACCAGCTTCGAGGAGACGGATTTCAACTGTGCACCGGGCTTTAGCTGTCAGTCGGCCATTCCCCTCACCTTGACTCCGGTGGGCAGCACCTACCCGGTCACCCTGGCCACCTTCACCACCACTGCCGTGGAGCAGTGGTACGACTTCACGCCGCCACAGACCGGGGCTTATACCATCACCACCTGCAACACGAACACCTGCGATACCCGCCTCTGGCTGTACGACATGGCCTGCGGCAATCTGGTGTTGAGCGACGGCATCGAAGGGGCCACCTTCGGTGATGACAACGACGGTGGTTGCGGGCTACAGGCCCAGGTGAACGCGAACATGCCTGGTGGAGTGCTGCACCACTTGCGGGTGGGCGACAATGCTGGCGCCTGCAATGGAGCGGTCACCGTGAGCATCATCTACAATGGACCTGTGGTGGGCTGCATGAACAGTCAATCCTGCAACTACAACCCCTTGGCCACCATCGCCTGCACGGATTGCTGCATCGCGTTCGGCGATCCCGAATGCCCCGATGGACCGGACTTGACCATGAGCTCTTCGGCCCTGCAGACCAGCATGACCATGAGCACGGTGAACATCACCGATGTGTGCGCTCCGGTGGAAGGTTGCACGGGCGGATTGGGACAGCGGTACGTGATCCGTTTCACCACGCGCATCGAGAACATCGGCACCACGGACTACTACATCGGCAGCCCCAGTTCCCAGCCGCAGATGTTCAGCACGGCCAACTGCCATGGACACGCACACTACCAGGGTTATGCGGACTACATCCTCTTCGACCAAGCGGGCAACGCGATCCCCGTCGGTTTCAAGAACGGCTTCTGCGTGATCGACGTGGGCTGCTACCCGGGCAACACGGGCCAGTACGGCTGCAGCAACATGGGTATCAGCAAAGGTTGTTACGACATCTACGGATCGGGCACCACCTGCAACTGGATCGATGTGACCAACGTGCCCGCCGGTACCTACACCCTCGTCCTGCGCACCAACTGGCAGCGCTCGCCCGATGCCTTGGGACGCCACGAGCGCGACTACACCAACAACTTCGCGCAGGTGTGCATCAACCTTACGCGCAACGAACAGAACGTGCCTTCGTTCACCATCGTGAGCAACTGCGCACCCTTCGCGGATTGCCTGGGACAGCCCTACGGTGATGCCCGCTTCGACTGCACGGGCGTATGCGCGGGCCCTGTGAAGCGCGGCGACCTGACCAGCGACTTCGTGCAGAACGCATCGGATGCCGTCACCTACGTCTCGTCCATCCTGGGCAACGACATCTCCCCCACCTCGTGCAACGACCTGAACGCCGACGGGGCCATCACGGTGAGCGACGCGGCATTGATGGTGAACTGCTACACGCAGCGCGACATCCACAACGCCACCACCATCATCGACTACCATCCGTGGTGTGAATTCCCGCGCGGTTACCTCAGCACACCTGATACCGTGGAATTGAGCCTCGCCAACCTGGATCCGGTGAACCAGACGGTGGATGTGTACATCCGCAACCCTTCGAACAAGGTGCTGGGCTACGAGTTCACCTTGGGTGGGCTCACGATCCAATCGGTCACCAACCTGGCCCCGAACCTGGTGGGCGACATTTCGATGAACGCTTCCCTGGGCGGGACCAAGGTGATCGGCCTTTCCTACACGGATAGCTCATTGGTGCGCAACGTTACGGCCGTGCCCCTGTGCCGCATCAACTATTTGAGCCTGACCGGCGGCATGGTGTGCATCGCCTCCATCACCGACATCGTGAACCAGGATGCCAACGATGTGGTCACGGAGATCACGGGTGGTTGCCTGGCCGTGCCGAACACCGTTGCGGTAGCACCGAAGGTTTGGCTGGATGGCCCATACGACCCAGTAGCCGGGTTGATGCGTGACGATCTGCGCGCAGCTTCGCGGATCCCCACCACAGAGCCCTACACGGCACTTGGGTTCACTCACGTCGCTGGTGGCGGAGAGACCGTTAACCCGAGCGTGCTCGCCATCACCGGCAGCAATGCCATCGTTGATTGGGTGTTCCTCGAATTACGACTGTCCACGGCACCGTACACGGTCGTGGCCACCCGTTCGGCGCTCCTCCAACGCGATGGTGATATCGTGGCCACTGACGGCACCAGCGCAGTGACCTTCCAGGCTGCGCCGGGTAACTACCGTCTGGCCGTTCGTCACCGCAACCATTTGGGCATCATGTCCGGCACCAACCTGGCCTTGAGCTCAACGGCCATCACCGTGGACATGCGCGCTTCGACCACTGTCTGCTATGGCACCAATGCACGCAAAGACCTGGGCAGCGGAGCCTGGGGGCTTTGGGCCGGCAACAGCAACATGGATGGCAGCCTGCTCTACACCGGCGCGAACAACGACCGCGACCCGATCCTTGTAGTGATCGGCGGCGTGGTCCCGACGAACGTGGTAACGGGCTACTATCTGGAGGACGTGAACCTCTCCGGAGAAGTGAAATACACCGGCTCGGACAACGACCGCGACCTCATCCTGCAGAACATCGGTGGTGCCATCGCCACCAACTCCCAGATCCAGCAATTGCCCTGACCAGGCCCCTGAACCAGCATTCCCAGAACCACCACCATGTCACGGAATTTCTTCGTCGGCTGCGCAGCCCTTGCAGCCCTTGTGCTCATTCAAACGAACGTCACCGCACAGGTCGAACAAGGCGGTGTACCGCTAAGTCTTCAACGTTCTTTCGATGCCCCACTGGGAGTTCGCCTTCCGAACGTGGATGTGGCCGCCTTGGCCGCCCAAGACCAAGTGAACGACCAGGACAAGAGCATCCCCTGGCGCTTTGGTAAGAACCATGCGGTGAGCCTGGACTTGGACAATTCGGGAACATGGTCGGTACTGGATGATGGCACGCGGGTATGGCGCTTGGGCCTGGAGTGCCCCAACGCCCTCAGCGTGAACTTCGAGTTCCACGACTTCCGTCCGGCTCCAGGAGGAAAGATCTTCGTGCTGGACCAATGGGGCGGCCATATCGGTGCGTTCACCGCGGCGAACGACCCCACGGGTACGCACATGTTGGGTGTGCAGGCCGTGAAAGGCTCCATGATCGTGGTGGAGTACAGCATACCGGCCAACGGTCCTCGTGGTGATCTCCGCATCGGGCAGGTGACCCATGGCTACCGGGATGTGCACCGTTACGCACGTGCGCTGAACGATTCGGGTACCTGCAACAACAACGTGATCTGTCCAGAAGCCGACCAGTGGCGTGATCAGATCCGCTCCGTGGCCATGATCACGGTGAATGGCAGCGGCATTTGTACGGGTACCTTGATCAACAACTGCGCGCAGAACGGCACACCCTATTTCCTCACGGCCAACCACTGCCTGCCCGGCAATTTGAACGTGAGCACCTGGGTGTTCCGCTTCAACTGGAACAGCCCCACGTGCACCCCGACGACCAATGGCCCCACGAACCAGACGGTGAGCGGTGCCTCGCTGTTGGCCAATAGCGGTGCTACGGACGTGGCCTTGTTGCAGCTGAACAGCACGCCTCCCTCCTCCTACAACGTGTACTACAGCGGCTGGGACCGCAGCGGTGTAACACCCACCTCGCAGACCTGCATCCATCACCCTGCCGGGGACATCAAGAAGATCAGCTTCGATACCAATGCACCCGGCCAAGCCACTTATGGGGGCGCATCGTGCTGGCGCATCTTCAACTGGGAGGATGGCACCACCGAGCCAGGAAGCAGTGGCAGTGGACTTTGGGACCAGAACAAACGCTTGATCGGGCAACTCTACGGTGGTGATGCCTCGTGCAGCAACAACGTGAACGATTACTATGGCCGCTTGGATCTGAGCTTCCCCTTGCTGCAGACCTGGCTGGGCAATTGTGGCAATACATTGAACGGATACGACCCGAACGCGCCTACGGTGAGCCTCGATGCGCAAGCCATCAGCATCACGGGTGCGAGTGGCAACCTCTGCTCCAGCAGTGTCTCTCCAACGGTCACCGTACGCAACGGTGGCACCAGTACGCTCACCTCCTTCACGGTGAACTGGTCCATTCCGGGCGGGCCATCAGGAAGCACGCCTTGGACGGGATCGCTCACGAGCGGCAACAGCACCACGGTGTCCCTGGGTTCCATCACGGTACCTGCGGGCATCCTCACCTTGAGCGCCACGGTGGCTTCCCCGAACGGTGGCACCGATCTCGTTCCCGGCAACAACACCGCTACGAGCAACTTCGTGCATGGACCGAACCAGGTTACCTTCAACCTGACACTGGACCGGTATGGCAGTGAGACGAGCTGGTTGATCCGCAGTGGTGCCACCACCCTGGCCAGCGGCGGCCCCTATACCAATGCGGCGGCGAACGGCGCGTATCCTCAAACACCGATCACCATCTGCCTGCCCGACGGTTGTTATGAGCTGGTCGTGAACGACTCCTACGGCGATGGACTTTGCTGCGCTTATGGCAATGGCGCCTTCACGCTCACCGGCGCCAGTGGGACATTGGCCACCGGAGGCACGTTCACCACCAGCAGCGTGAATGCGTTCTGCGTGGAGACGACCGCCTCTTCGTTGGTGAACGCGCGCGTGTACCTTGATGGTCCCTACGGTGCTGGACCGCAGATGAGCGATGGCCTGCGCACCACGAGCCAGATCCCGTTGACCGAACCCTATACGGCCCTCGGCTTCACGAACGTGGGCGGTGGCAGCGAGACCACTACGACCGGCGTGCTTGCCACCACCGGCAACAACGCCATCGTGGATTGGGTGTTCCTGGAACTCCGTGGTGCTGCGCCGACCTACACGGTGTTGGCCACACGCTGTGCCTTGC
>JAEUTB010000108.1 GCA_016787995.1 Flavobacteriales bacterium
TTGCGGGCTTGGTCCAGCAGGCGACCCTGGGCGTTGCGGCCGTCCATGCTGTAGCTGTCGTCGATGTAGAGCGATACCGCCCGCTGACCGGCCTTTACCGCACCACCGGCACCGGGCAGGTAGGGCTGTGCGAAGGCGAGCACCAAACAGGCCAGCGCTAGCAAGCGCGCCAGCAGCACCAGCCAGTGTTGCACCTTCTTGCGGGCCCGCGTCTGTTGCGACACTTCCGCTAGGAAGCGCACATTGGGGAAGTCGATGCGCTTGAAGCGCCGGAGCTGGAAGAGGTGGATGAGCACCGGGATCGCCAGGGCGGCCAAGGCCCACAGGAATGCCGGGTGGAGGAAGGACATTGGGTGCGAAGATAACAGGTGGCAGGGGCAGGGGCAGGGGCAGGGGCAGGGGCAGGAGGCAGGAGCAGGAGCAGGGGCAGGGGCTTGCGCCTGGTCCTGGTCCTGCGCCTTGCCTTTAGCCCTTCGTTGAAACGCCGATGCCGAACAACGCGATATCATACTTCACCGGGTCCAGCGGATCGAATTTCCGCAGTGCGGCGGTGAGTTCTTCCACGGCTTTCCAGTCGTCTTGTGGGCGTTTGAGCAGGCCCAGCGCGCGGCCCACGCGGCCGGTGTGTACGTCCAGCGGCACCATCAGCTGGGCGGGGGTGATGCGCTTCCACAGGCCCAGGTCCACGCCGCGGTCGTTGGGCGCACCATCCACCGCAGGTACATGTTGATGCGTTTGGCGTTGCTGCCTTTCGCCGGGTCGGCCACATGTTTCAAGGTGCGCGCCGGGTGCGGGATCTCGAAGAAGCGGCGCTTGAAGCGGGCGATGCCTTCGGCCATGGTGCCCAGTTCGCCGTTCTCGAGGAAGGCTTGCTCCAAGTCGCCATAGGTGCCCAGCACGTGGCGCGACGCGCGGATGAAGTGCAGCAGGTCCGTGCCGTTGAAGGTGCGATGGACGAAGCGCGCGAGCCGCTCCAACTCGGCCTCGCTGGCGTTGGTCACGAAGTCGTGCGGGGCCTCGTCCATCAGCCGCACCAGCTCGCGGGCGTTGGCGATGATCGTCTTGCGCTGCCCCCAGGCGATGGTGGCGGTGTAGAAGCCGATCAGCTCGGCATCGCGCCGGTCGGCGAAGGCTTTGGGGATGTGGATGGGATCGGCCTCGATGAAGCCGGGCCGCGCATGGCGGTCGTAGGCGTCGTTGAGCAGGTGCTCCAGGGCTTGGTGTCGCTCGGTGCGCCTGCGTGGGGTCTTCAAGGGTTCAGCGGGATCTTCCACAGCTTGTGGCTGGTGGTGGTGTAATCGGCGCTGAAGTAAAAGCCATTCGCCGTAACCGCCAACCGGGGCGGCTGTCCATTCGACTCCACCGCACTGTTGGCCGCTGGTTTTATGGCGCGCGTACCGGCGGCCGTGCCGTTGGAGTGGTACAGGGTGTAGATGAAGTCCGCATCGCGCAAGGTGTACACCAGGCCGTTGCCCCCGGCCAGGGCATTCATCGGTGTGCTGCCTACCGGCAAGGTCAGCACGGTGGTGATGGTGCCGTGGTGGTCGAGCTTCATCAATTTGATGCCGCGCAGTTGGTCCTTGGCGAAGAAGTAGATGCTGGAGCCCACCTTGGTGAGGTGAACAGGGTCGGCGCTGCCAAGCGGGTGGATGTCGGCCAGCATCACCGTACCCGCCGTGGTGCCATCGGTCACCCAGAGCTCGCGGCCCGCGCTGCTCGTGGCGGTGAAGACGACACGGTCGCCGTAAACCGTGAAGTCGCGCGGCGCTGATCCTTCGGCATTGCCGGGCATGATCTCTTTCAACAAGGCCAGCGTGTTGGTGGCGGGGTCGTAGCAATAGGGTTCCGGGTTGCCGAGGGGGTTGTAGCTGCTCAAGTAGAGCTTGCCATTGCCGCTGAACAGGAGACCGTGGCCCGAGCTGGCGGGGCCGGGTTGCAGGGTGGTGACCAGCTGGGTGCCGGCAGTGGTGCCATCGGTGCTCCAGAGTTCGTTGCCTTCGCCGCTGGTGTGGCCCACGAAGTACACGCGCCCGTTCAGCACAGCGGTGGAGTGGCTCGCGCTGCATGCGGGCACACCGTTGCCAGTGCCCGGTTCAATGTCCTTCACCAAGGTGGTGACGCCCGTGGTGCTGCTCACCCGCACCAGCTCTTCGCCCACCGCTGCGCTGTACGTGGTGCTGCAGATGAGGTTGTTGCCCAGCACCTGCGGCAGCAGCACCCCGCAGGGTACGTTCTGTAACGCCAGCGCCAGGCCCGGTGCCGCCGGGGGCACTGCTGTGGCCAGGTCCACCACATGGTAGTCGTGGTTGTTGCCCAGTTGGCTATCGCCGGTGCGGTAGAAGACCTTGTTGCCGGCGGACTTCTCCAGCAAGGGCCGGTCGTTGCCGAGCGAGACGTGCACCGTGCTGTTGCCGATGGCGCCGGTGCTGGAGCGCAATTCGTACACCGCGTTGCCATTCACTTCTTGCACCGTGTTGTAGCACACTCGGCTGTTGCCCGTGCCGCAAGGGATCATGTGCGTGATGTCCACCCCCGGCAGCTCGTTCACGGCAGTGGGGACGAGATAGGCTTGGGCGTGCAGTACGGTGCCAAGGAGAAGGACGCTGATGGTGCTGGGTACGCGCATGAGGTGAGCTTTGGTGCTACGAAGGGCGCCATTCCAGCTGCCCGAAGCAATACCCCGTTCGTAGTAACCGGCCTACACCGGCCGCTGCAACCCCACGCGGATGTTCAGCGCTGCGCAGCGCACGGTCTCCTCGATCCGCTTGGTGCGTGTGGCAGCGGTCTTCGCGCTGCCGACCCAATAGAGGATGAATTTTCGCGCGCTCGGCGGAAAGGCATCGAAGTGTTTCTTCGCGGCCTTGTCCTTGGCCAGGGCTTTCTTCAGGTCCGTGGGCATCTCCAGCGCGTCCACGGCGTTGAGCGTGTCCCATGAGCCATCGGCTTTGGCCGCCTCGATCTTCCGCAGGCCAGCCGCCGTCATGAGGCCCTTGGCCACCAGTTCCTCCACGTGGCGCTTGTTCACCGCGCTCCACATGCTCTTCGGTTTCCGCGGACTGAGGTAGTGCATGGTGCGGTCGGCGTCCAGCTTGCGCGGCAGGCTGTCGATCCACCCGAAACAAAGCGCCTCTTGCACGAGGTCCGCGAAGCTCAGGTATTTGTCGGCGACGTGTTTCTTGTAGGTCACCAACCAGATGCCGGTGGTGCGTGTGTGGTGCTTCTTCAGCCAGGCACGCCATTGCGCCCGGCTGGTCACCTCCACCTGTTCGAGAAGATCGAACTTGCTCGCCATGCCTCAGTGGCCCATCGGCAGCGTGGGGATCTCCATCACCTGGTAGCCTTCGAGCGAGAACGCTTTTTCATCCACCGCACCCAACTTCAGGTCGCGGATGGTGCACTGTACGCGCTCCTTGCCGTCTGTGGAGGTCCATTCGTATTCCAGCGGAAAGCCGTGTACGCCCACCAAGGCATCATCGTGGATGTCGCCACCGGTGCTCGAGACGCTGCTCATGAAACTGTGGAAGGGGATGTCGATGTCCTGCGCCATCCACCCGATCCAGGTGCCGGAACTGTCCTTGGCGATCATCTTCTTGCACACGTGACCGTCGATGGTCTTGGTCTCGTCGGTCATCTGCACATCGCCAGCGAGGTGAGCCTCGGGGCTCTCGTCCACCACTTTCATCTTGCGCGTCTTCATGGCCATGCGGGTGCCGGCACCATCGTCCATGAGCATGTATTGCCACTTCTCCTTCTGGTCGATGATCATGCGCATCGTCTCCTTCACGCCGGGGGTGCGGCCTTCGATCGCGATCTTCTCCGCGCTGCTGTGGATGGTGGTGTTCACAGGGCTGTGTTCCTGCTCCTTGCCGTTCTCGAAGAGGTGCATCTCCATGGTGAAGCTGCCAACGAAGGTGTTCGGGGTGAAGGGGTCCGTGTCCGGTACCAGTTGTACGCCACCGCCGTGCTGTTGCAGGAGGGCGTTAAGGTCTACCTGTGCCGAGACGGTTGTGCCGAGCAGCAGGGCCGCCGTGGCGAAGGAGAGGAGGAACGTGCTTTTCATGGGAAGGGTATCCGGCGAATTTACGCTGCTGCTGCGCTCGGTGCGTTCAACGGTCCAGTGCTTCGGTGCCGACCACGGAATAGGAGGAGAGGTCGATGTGCGGCGGTGCGGCTGGTCCGGGGTGGTATTCCAGTACCTCCAGATCCAACAGCGGTGCCATCACGAATTTGAACACCACGTGCTCCCCGAATTTGAAGAGCAGCCGGAAGGTCTTCAGCGGCCCTTCGTTCAAGGGCATCCAGGCCGGTCCATCGGCGAACGGTGAATGCACGATCTCGTCCACGGTCCAGAGCTCCATGGTGGTGCCATCTTCCACCAACTCGTAGCGCGTGCAGGTTTCACCGGCGATGATGGTGCGTTCCATCACCTCCTTCAGGGGCAGTTCGCGGAACTCACGGAGCTTGCCCGGTTCGCGCAGGCGGTCCAGCAGCAATACCCGTTGTAGGTCGCTCACCACCGCTTTGCGCCCGATGGCGTTGGCCACCACGCCCATGTTGGCGCCGATGTCGGCGAACCACGTGGTGTGCGGGATGCCACGCACGAGTTCCAGCTGCATCACGCCGCGCGTGCTGTCCTGCCAGGCGCTGAGGTAGAGCTGCTGTGTTATCCCATCCACCGTGTCGGTGA
Source organism: Flavobacteriales bacterium (assembly GCA_016787995.1). GTDB lineage: Bacteria > Bacteroidota > Bacteroidia > Flavobacteriales_F > PHOS-HE28 > PHOS-HE28. Next base: position 4,688 of record JAEUTB010000108.1, read on the forward strand.
TGCTCAACCGCGCGCGGTATGAGCCGATGAAGGTGTTGTGCTTCACGGCGCGCTCGGTAGTGGCAGGCAGGGTGTTCGTTGCGTCTGCTGCGAAATAGGGCTGCATCCACGCGGGGATGGCGATGGATTGCGCGTGCACGCAGGAGGATCGGCCCAGCAGCAGGCTCACCGCGACTAGTGCCAGGCGAGCGCTTTTCATCGGCTCGCGGAAGGAGTGCTGAAGAAGGCTACCCATGCGTACAATGCGGCCAGGACCAGGTAGCCGATGGTGAGGGTGCCGAAGAACCAAGCGGGCTCCATCGTGCTCACGACCTTCACCAAGGCCAAGCCACCCACCGTGAAATGCACCAGGTTGCCGATGGCCAAGGGACGGCCGTAGATGCCACCCAGGGGTGCGCCGCGCGACATCCAGTTGAGGAAAGCAGCACCGCACATAGCCGCTCCCAGCAGTTGACCGACGACGATGGTCCGGGGATCATCCGTTTTGAACATTTCGGCTGCAGCGAAGGTGAGCACAAGGCCGAGCAGCGCGAGAAAGGCTGCGCTGCTGATGAGGAGGATGCGTGTATTCATGGTGGGTGCCGAATGGACCGAAGGCTTAACGAGGAATGGCTGGAGGGGGCGGCGGTGGTATCGGTAGGTCACCATCGCGTTGCGCAGGGGCTTCGATCGGTGGCTCTGGTACCGCCACATCATGGATATCCTCAATGCGGATCACCTGCTGCCGTGCTTTCTCCCGCTCGTATTCCTCGCGTTCCTTCTCGAGGTCGCGGAACCGTTCGTCCACCACGCGGTAGTTGCTCAGATCCATCGCGGGTGGTGGCACCTTGCCAGGCTTGAAGCTGGTGAGGGTGGTGCTCATGATGGCGTAAGGCATGGGATGGTCGCGCAGACCGAACATGAGGACCTCGCGGAAGTGTTTTTCGTGGCGGGCGTGGATGTACCGTGGTTCCATCCAACGGACCATGTCGAGCACCGGGTTCGGCACATCGTGTTCGGTTATCCAGATGGCGCCGTGGTTGAATTCCATGGTGCGGTACACCTGGCAATGTTTGCCGAGGATCTCCCGGGAATAGTCGCCGGAAGTAAGGGAGACCGCGACCCCGTTGATCAACTCCGGCATGCCCACTTCGGCCAGGGTGCCGATGTAGAGCTTGGGCACCACATAGCTATGCCCTTCGTTGTACGCTGCTACGGCCACGTCATGGTCCAGGTCCACCATGTACAATGTAATGCCCTTCTCGTGCGGCACATCGGCGGTGATCACGGCGCGGCGCTCGTCCGCCCAGTAGGTGTAGTTGCCGATCTGTTCAATGGTGTCGCGTCGCTCATCGATCAAGAGGCTCTTGCTCTGTAAGCTGAAGGTGCCCACGAAGCGGTTGTCCGGGAAGCCACGGTCCACGGCGGCTGGTGTGGCGTCCACCAACTGCGCCACGGGCGGCAGGCGGTTGATGCGTTCGCGCATCCACTGCGGTAAGCGACCCAGGCGCACGTTGTTGGTGTAGAGGAAGCGCTCTTCGGTGATCCTGTTCGGCCGCCATGGCAACGCGGGCATTGGCTGTTTGCCGGGTGTGATCCGCTCGAACCACCAGTCGCCCGCAGGGTTGGAGTAGCCTTGGTCTTTCCATTTCACACGCAGTGAGGCACCCGTGTTCTTGTTACTGAAGGCGCTGAGGTATTCCAGGTTGCCTTCACGGCACAGTAGCACGGCCCATTCCTTCAGATCGGCGAAGAGCTTAGGATAAGCAGTCGTGCGGTAGTAGGTGGTGGTGTCCTTGTTGCTGTTGCCACCCACGTACACTTCGCAAGACTGTCCCATCACGTCTTCCTTGCGTCCGGTTGTCTTTACCGAATCGCTGAACACTTCGTAGAAGTAGCCGACCTGCGCCAGCTTGAAGTCGTCCAGCGTGATGTGTGTGATGTCCGGCGAAGGACTTAGCCTCAACTTCACATTGGCCGCCAGGTCTACCACGGTGATGCGTGTGATCGTCGTCGAGTCGCGCAGCTCGCGGAAGACCATGCGGTGCTGATCGCCCCAGTAGTGTATGCGCTTGCCGTACTTGTCGCGCAAGGTCCACGTGCCGATGAAGGCGTTGGTGTGCAGTGGCTTCGCCGTGCTCTTGGTGGCCTTGGAGGCAGCTTCACCGGTGAGCTCGGTGTAAAGCCAGCCGGGCAGATCGCGTAGGTTGTTGTTGTCCGTTTGGGCAGAACCACTGACCCAAACCATACAGGCTGCGATCCATGCCAGAAGTGTCCGTACGCGCAAGGGATGCATCATTTCCAGCTGTCTTTCGTTATCCGGAATTCGTTGGGGTCAACGGGGCTTAGGTCCAAGGAGACCACTTCCATGGAGAACAGCACCATCCGTTCATCGCGACCTTCAGCGAACAACGGCAACCCTTCCATGCCCAGCCCGAACTTGGCGCCGAGGATATACGCTTCGGTGCCTTCCCAACCTTTGCGTGCACTGAATAGATCCAAGAAGAGCGAGGCAGGTGCGTCCGTTACCCACGCCGTTCGACCTCCATTCGCAGAACTGTGGACGTACAGCTCGCTGATCCGGCCCAGCACCTTGTTCTGCTCGTGGTCCGTGGCATAGTACAAGAGCGGGTTCACATCCGTGGGTGGATGTGCCGTGCGCAGTTTCACCGGCGGTTCCGACGAGACCTTACCTGTGCTCGGGTCCAGGGTGTAGCTTGTTTCATCGCCCGCCTTCCGGTGGATGACCATGGCCGTGTGAGCACCACCGTTCTTCACTGGCGTGCGCACCATCACCATGCGCTCGTGGGTGCTGGCGTAGTCCACGATCCACTCAGTGGTGTCGCGCTTGTCGATCGTTCTGAACTTCAACCGCGCCTTGCCCCGGAACTTGTTCATGGTCCATTCCAGGATCTCCTTCGGGAATGGCATTGTGATCGGTGCGCTACGCGGCGAATGTGTGGCACCTGTTCCTACGCCTGCGTTCTCGAGCATGGGCACGGCTTCCTCCACGCCTTGGTTCCCGCTCACTTCGCCTGGGTCGCTCGTTACCCTTTCACCGTCCATCGCTACCCTGGGCTCTCGGTCGTAGGAGCGGCTGCGTTCATGACTGTCCAAGCGATGGTCCTTCACCCAATGGTCGCTCAGGTCGATCGCGGGCGGTGGCACTTTCCCGGGTTTGAAGCTCGTGAGTTCCGTGGCCATCACCGCGAAGGGCATCGGCTTGTCCTTCACCCCGAAGAACATCAGGTCCTTGAACACCTGAGAAGGCTTCGGCTCCATCCAACGAGCCATGTCGGGGATAGGGTTGGGCGTGGTCACGTCGGAGAACCAGTAGTGCGAGAGGTAGCGCTCGGTGGTGGTGTGCAGTTCGCAGGTGCGGCCAAGGATCTTGCGTGTGGTGCCCGTAGGGGTGAAGGGAAGGTCAACACCAGCGCCGAACTCCACTAGACCCGCCGTCTCCAAGGTGGTGATCTCCACTTTCGGGATCACGTGGTCGTGACCAGCGTTCCGCGATACGATGGCCACATCGTGGTCAAGATCCACCATGTAGATCCACTTGCCCTTCTCGTGCGGCGCATCCACGGTGAGGATCGCGCGGCGTTCATCGGCCCAGTAGGTGAAGAATCCGAACTGGTCCTTGGTGCCGTCCTCGTCCGTCCAGCGGGATACGGAGCGGGCCGTGAGCGTACCTACGAATTGGTTGTCCGGAATGCCATGGTCCACGGCGCGTGGTGTGTAGGCGAGCGGCAGGCTGTCTTCTGGCAAGCGGTTCAAGCGTTCGCGCATCCATGGCGGCAGGCGACCGATCTGCGTGGCGTTCACCCACAGCAAGCGCTCTTCGGCCAGCACCGTACCGTTGAGGTCCAACTTGGGCATGGGTTGTTTGCCCGGCGTAATGCGGTGGAAGGTCACTTCACCTTTTGTGGGTGTGTACTGCGGGCCATCCCAGTTCACACGGATGGCCGGCCCTGTGCGCTTGTTGTTGAAGGCGCTGAGGTATTTCACTTCACCCTCGCGCAACCAAGGCCCCCACACCCGTAGATCGGAGAACAGCTTGGGATGCGCCGAAGTGCGCCAGTAAGTGATCTGCCCACCGTTGCTGTTGGTGCCCACGTACTCGTCCACGGACACATCCATCACGGTGTCTCGTTTGCCGGTCGAAACAACACTATCACTCCAAAGCTCAAGGAAGTAGCCCTGCTGCGGATGGTACAGGTCGCGCACCCTTCCGCTATGACCTCCTTGGCGTGGATACAGCGTGATCGATACGTTAGCATGAAGGTCCGCCAAGGTCGTGCGCACTGGAGTGTCCATGCCTTGCACCTCTTGGATGATCATGCGGTGCGCATCACCCCAGTACAAAAGCCGCTTCCCACCCGGAGCCCGCACGATCCAGGTCCCTACGAACGCGTTGGTGTGGACAGGATTGGCGGTCGTCTTGAGCGCTGTCTTCGGTGTTTCACCGGTCATCAGCTCGGCCATCCAGGTGGGAAGGTCGGCGGGATTCGCAAGGTGGTCGGGTTGGGCGAGAAGGAGGGTAGGGGCGATAAGAAGAAGACAAAGGCCAAGAGCGAAGCGCATGCTGCGAAGGTCGGATAAGGGTGGGCGCGAAGCGCAAGTATCGGGCCAACTGGTATCCTGATAATTACTTCCCTTCAGCCTGCGTCTTGATGTGTCCAAGAACGCGCTCGTGGATCAGATGGATGATCATGTTGCTCCACGGTTTCCAATAGAATTCTGGAGCGATACGGTGGTGGTACCAAGTGGTTCCTTCAAGGCGTGTGCGACCATCAGCAATGCGGGTCAACTTGAATTGTCCTTTTTCCGAAACGAAATAGCCGTGCAGGTGGGCCGCATCGATCTCCGTTAGACCAAGCTCGGTCATAGGTGCCGGTTGCTCTTGCACATCGAAGGCAAGCAACTCGGGTTCGTTCCAAGATGTAATGGGCTCCACGAAAGCACCGGTATTGAAGTTACAGTAGCGTATGGCGCCAACGCCATGTCCTTCGATGTGAGCGTCGATGGGGTAGGAGATGCCGGATCGGAATATGAACTCTGAGGGGTCAGGTATCCGGTGGAACTGGATCACATGGTCCCATACCGTTGACCGATCAGCTTCAATGACCACCGAAGTGGTGACACGGGAACGGACAGGCTCGAGGTCGCGCTCTACGAATGCTGTTCCTGGCAAGATGATCGCAGCGATGAGCACTGGCAGAGTTCCTTGGGGTTTTCTATAACCGACCAAGAGGTAGCCGATCCAAGCGGCGAGAAGACAGATCGGTATGGCCAGTGGAAGAGCCATTGCGATGCAGATGAGCCCTTCCCACGCGAAAAGGATCAATCCAACGCAATAGAGGAAGGTCGCTGTCAAGCCAAGGACGAACGCACGCTTCAGAGAAACTGCCACGAGGCGGCCGTGGAGCAGAACAGGAAGGCTACCCAAGGCGATAGGGGTCAGGATGAAAGTGGCAATACCGTAGTCCTTCCATAGGACAATGACCACGAATGTCGCAAGCCAGGAGACCGCCAAGGTGGAGGTCATCGCGATCCAGTAACTCGCCCTTTCATTTATCGGCATCGACCAATCGCTTTATCGTGCTGTTCCAGGAACAAAATGGAACTGTAGGGGATCAGATCACCCCATCCTTCATTACCAATCTTCTGTCGGCCATCTCCGCCAGTTCCTCGTTGTGCGTCACGATCACGAAGGTCTGGCCGAGCTCCTTCCGCAGGTCGAAGAAGAGCTGGTGCAGTTCCTTGGCATGGGCCGAATCGAGGTTGCCGCTGGGTTCGTCGGCCAGCACCACGCTGGGGTTGTTGAAGAGGGCCCGGGCCACGGCCACGCGCTGCTGCTCGCCACCGCTCAGTTGGTTGGGTTTGTGCTCTTTGCGCGGTAGCACGTTCAAGCGGGCCAACAGCTCCTCGGCGCGCGGCGCACAGTCCTTCATGCTACGCCCGGCGATAAGCCCCGGCATCATCACGTTCTCGATCGCGGTGAACTCCGGCAGTAGGTGGTGGAACTGGAACACGAAGCCGATGTGCGTGTTGCGGAAGGCGCTCAAGGCCTTGCTGCCCAGTTTCGTTACTTCTTCGCCGTTGATCGACAAGGAACCACCATCGGCTCGCTCCAAGGTCCCCAGGATCTGTAGGAGGGTGGTCTTACCGGCCCCACTGGCTCCTACGATGCTCACCACTTCGCCCTTGGCCACCGAAAGGTCCACACCCTTCAGTACCTCCAATGCGCCGTACCGTTTGCGGACCCCACGTGCTTCGATCATATCTGCAAAGGAAGCACGCCCGGAATAACGGCCAAGGGGTTACTTTCGCCCCGCAAACTTTCGCCCCGCAATGAACCTCCACGAATACCAAGGCAAGAGCATCCTGAGCAAATACGGCGTGGCCGTGCAACGTGGCCTGGTGGCCTACAACGCCGACGAGGCCGTTGACCAAGCCAAACGCCTGAGCCAGGAGACCGGCACCAAGTGG
>JAEUTB010000115.1 GCA_016787995.1 Flavobacteriales bacterium
GTGCGGGCTATGCGCCGTGGCCTGTCCGGCCGAAGCCATCACCATGGTGAGCGCCGAGCGTAAGAAGGGCGAAGAGCACCTGTATCGCGAAGAGAAGTACGCAAGCACCTACGAGATCGACATGCTCCGGTGCATCTATTGTGGCGACTGTGAAGAGGCCTGCCCGAAAGAGGCCATCTTCCTCACCGACCGCATCGTGCAGGCCGATTACCTGCGCATGCCCTTCGTGTTCGGCAAGGACGAGCTCGTGGAGCCGATGGACCCCGCCAAGCGCGTGGACGTGAGCAAGCGCCAGACGCCTGCCGTGTTGAAGTTCAAGGAGAACAAACGCCACGCACACAACCGTTGATCGTATGCTAGCGCTCTTCTACCTCTTCGCCGCCATCAGCGTCATCAGTGCGTTGGTGGTGGTGAGCGCGCGCAACCCGATCAACAGCGTGATCGCCTTGATCGTCTGCTTCCTGAGCATCGCGGGCCACTATATCCTGTTGAACGCGCAATTCCTGGCCATGGTGCACGTGATCGTGTACACCGGCGCCATCATGGTGCTCTTCCTGTTCGTGATCATGCTCTTGAACCTGAACAAGGCCACCGAGCCCATGAAATCATTGGCCACCCGCATCGCCGCAGTGACCGCTGGGGGCCTGTTCTTCCTCACATTGGCCGCTGCCATCCGCAACGGCATCCAGGTGCAGGCCGCGAACGAGTTCGACGCCGGTGTAGGCCTGGTGCGCAGCGTAGGCCACGTGCTCTTCACCGAATTCCTGCTGCCCTTCGAGGTCAGCAGCGTGCTGTTCCTGAGCGCCATCATCGGCGTGGTAATGCTGGCCAAGAAGGAGAAGCACCAAGCGGAAGCCCCTGTGGAACCCCTGACCGAAGCCGAGCGTGCACGGCGCACCGCATAGACCATGGAACAGGGCATCATCACCGCCATTCGCACGGTCCCACTGGACCACTACGTGCTGCTGAGTTTCCTCTTGTTCAGTATCGGAGTGGCCGGCGTGGTCTTCCGCCGCAACACCATCATCATCCTGATGTGCGTGGAGCTCATGCTCAACAGTGTGAACCTGCTGCTCACCGCCTTCAGCGCCTACCACAGCGACCCGCGCGCGCAGGTGTTCGTGTTCTTCATCATGCTCGTGGCGGCTGCGGAAGTCACCGTGGGACTCTCCATACTCGTGATGATGAAACGCAACGTGGATAGCGTGGACGTGAACCAATTGAACCGCTTGAAAGGATGAGAACGGATCTTTTGGGGGCACTTGTTCCAGCGCTCCCGCTCGTGGGTGCGATGATCCTCGCTTCCTTGCGGCGCAAGTTGAGCGCGAACGTGGCAGGTGGTCTGGCCACCGCCCTCATCGCCGGCTCCTTTGTGGCCAGCGTGCTGTTGTTCATGGGCTTCGATCCCACCAGCGGCGGTCGCACGGTGAAACTCCTCGATTGGATCGACGTGGGTGGCATGCAGATCCCGCTTGCACTGCGGATCGACGCGCTCTCCCTCACGATGATGTTGATCGTGACGGGCATCGGCTCATTGATCCACCTCTACTCCATCGGCTATATGCACGATGACGAGCGGGCACCGACCTTCTTCGCGCAGCTCAACCTGTTCAGCTTCGCGATGCTGATGCTGGTGATGGGCAGCAACTTCCTGATCACCTTCATCGGCTGGGAAGGCGTGGGCCTCTGCAGCTACCTGCTGATCGGCTTCTGGTACAAGACCCCCGAGTACAACTACGCGGCGCGCAAGGCGTTCGTGATGAACCGCATCGGCGATGTGGGCGTGGTGCTCGCTATGGTGCTGCTCTTCCAGCGCTTCGGCACATTGGAGTACGCCAGCATCATGGACATGGCCTCCGGAGTGAACGACCCCTTGCTGATCGCGGCCACCCTGTTCCTTTTCATTGGTGCGACGGGTAAGAGCGCGCAGATCCCCCTCTTCACCTGGTTGCCAGATGCCATGGCGGGTCCCACACCGGTAAGCGCGCTGATCCACGCAGCCACCATGGTGACCGCTGGCATCTTCCTTACCGTACGCAGCAGCGTGTTGTTCGAGCTAGCGCCCTTCACCAAGGACATCATCCTGTGGATCGGTACGGCTACGGCCCTGCTCGCCGCGAGCATCGGCCTGTTCCAGAACGACATCAAAAAGGTGCTCGCCTATTCCACCGTGAGCCAGCTGGGCTACATGTTCGTAGCCCTTGGGTTGGGCTCTTACAGCGCGGCGATGTTCCACGTGACCACACACGCTTTCTTCAAGGCGCTGCTCTTCCTTGGTGCTGGCAGTGTGATCCATGCGCTGGGCGGCGAACAGGACATCCGCAAGATGGGCGGGCTAAAGGGCCACATCAAGATCACGTACTTCACGTTCCTGGTGGGCACAGCGGCCATCGCGGGATTGCCGCTGCTAAGCGGTTTCTTCAGCAAGGACCTGATCCTTGCGTTCGCCTTCCAACGCTCGCCGGTGATCTTCGGCTTGCTGCTCTTCGGTGCGTTGCTCACCACATTCTACATGTTCCGCCTGCTCTTCCTGGTGTTCTACGGAACCTACCGCGGTAAAGCGCATCCGCACGAGAGTCCGCTCACGATGACCATCCCGCTGATGGTGCTGGCCGTGTTGAGCGTGGTGGGTGGTCTTCTCAACCTGCCACACCTCTTCGGCGGTCACGAGCCGATGAAGCATTACCTCGAAACGGCCGCTGCTGGGATCGGTTACGAGCACCTCGAGTTGAGCGCGCTCACGGAGATCATCCTGATGGGCATCACCACGACCCTCGTCGGTTTCGTCATCTACGTGGCTTATGGTCGCTTCGTGAAGACCACCACGTTGGAGGGCGAAGAAGCGACCATGCCGGTCTTCAAACGCCTGATCGCACAGCGCTGGCGCATCGACGAACTCTACCGTGCCTTGTTCGAGAAGCCCTATGCATGGTTGAGCACCAACCTCCTCGCCGTGGCGGAGAAGAAGGTGATGGTGCCGTTGATGAACGGTGTCGGCGATGCGGCCATCCGTGTAGGCGATGTCGTTCGTCGTGTGCAGACGGGCAACGCGAGCTTTCACCTGCTGGCGATGTTGTGCGGACTCATCCTTTTCCTGGTCATCACCTTAATGAGCAACTGAGATGATCGCAGCACTCCTCTTGCTCATCCCCTGCATCAGCGCCTTGGCGCTCGTGATACTTCGTCCAGCGCAAGCCCGGCCGATCGCGCTTGTCTCCACCCTGGCCTCCTTGGCCGTGGTGGTGTTCGCGTGGATCTCTTACACCGGGGGCATGGTGCTCCACTACGACCTGGATTGGATGAACGCCTGGGGCCTCCGTTTCGTGGTGGGGTATGATGGCGTGGGGCTGTTGATGCTGATCCTCACCGCGGTGGTGTTCCCCTTCATCATCGGTGCGGGTTATGGACAGCAGCACGACCGGCCGGCCATCTTCAATGGGCTCCTGCTCTTCACGCAGACCTTCCTGTTCGGTGTCTTCCTCGCCCAGAACGCTCTGCTGTTCTACATCTTCTACGAGCTCACGCTCATCCCGGTCTTCTTCGTGTTACTCTATTGGGGCGGCGAGAACCGGCGCAACATCACGGTACGCTTCTTCATTTACACACTGCTCGGCGGTCTTTCGCTGTTGTTCGGCCTGGTGTATCTGCTCATTCAGAGCGGCGGCAATGGGGACTTCACAGCACTTCAAGCGCTCAACATTCCGGGGGGCACGCAGGTGTGGTTGTTCTGGATCCTCTTCCTGGCCTTCGCCATCAAGCTGCCGATCTTCCCGTTCCACAGCTGGCAGCCGGAGACCTACTACATGGCTCCGTTGCAAGGGACCATGGTGCTCGGTGCGGTGATGTTGAAGATGGGTCTGTTCGGGGTCTACAAGATCGTCTTCCCGATCGTGCCCTTGGGCGTGGAACATTGGCAGAGCACAGTGATCCTGCTGGCGTTGATCGGGGCCGTGTATGCGGGCATCATCGCCTTCCGTCAATCCGACTTCAAACGGCTTGTCGCTTTCTCCTCGTTGAGCCACGTGGGCGTGCTGTGTGCTGGACTCTTTGCCTGGAACACCTACGGGATCAGCGGTTCGTTGTACCAAGCGTTCGCTCATGCCATACTCGTGGTGGGCATGCTCTACCTGGTCGGTGCGATGCAGGAGCGCGTGGGGTCAACGGACATGAATGCGATGGGCGGTCTTAAGAGCTCGATGCCGCGCCTGGCCGCGCTGTTCCTGCTCGTATTGGTGAATGCCGTGGCGCTCCCGCTGACGCAGAGCTTCGTGGGCGAGTGGCTCATGTTCGCCGGGCTGTGGCAGGTGGATGGTTGGCTGACCCTACTGGCGGTCTCCACCATCGTGCTTGGTGCCGTCTACATGCTCTACGCTTACCAGCGGGTGATGCTCGGTCCGGACCGCGCGAACCAGCAACTACCCGATGCCACAACCCGCGACCACCTTTACCTGGTGCCCCTGATCGCGGTGACCCTCATCCTGGGTGTGCATCCCGGTCCGATCCTCGAACTGGTGGATGCCCCTGTACTGCAACTCTTGTCCAGCCTATCGGTGAACTGATATGAGCGCACTGGTCCTGTTATCCGTACTTGGCGTGGTGCTGCTCTACCTGGGCTTGTTCAGCGGCCGTGGCATCCTTGCTCCTGTGGGCATACTCGGTCTCCTGGCCGCACTCGTGCTCTTCGCGGCCGACTGGCACCTGGAAAGCACTTTGTTCGGCGGCTTGGTCATCTTCGACACCTATGCCCGATCGTTCTCGTTGGTCTTGGTCGTGGTAACGGTGCTGCTCTTCCTCTTCGGTATGGATTATTATGCCAAGGTGCGCGAGAACGTGGCGGAGCACTATGCGTTGATGGTCTTCTCCTTGGTCGGCGGCGTGTTGATCTGCAGCTTCACGAACCTGGTGATGTTGTTCCTGGGCATCGAGATCCTCAGCATTCCATTGTACATCCTTGCGGGTGGCAAGCGGGATAGCTTCCGCAGCGGAGAAGCGGCTTTCAAGTACTTCCTGCAAGGGGCCTTCGCTTCGGGATTCCTGCTCATGGGCCTTGCGTTGATCTACGGTGCCACGGCATCGTTCGACCTCGCAGCCATCGAAGCGTGGTCCGCTGTGACAGCGAACGGAGGTAACATGCTCTTCCTGCTTGGTCTCTTCCTGACCTTGGCTGGCTTGGCCTTCAAAGTGGCGGCCGTACCGTTCCACTTCTGGAGCCCTGATGTGTATGAAGGCGCACCCACATTGATCACGGCGTTCATGAGCACTGTGGTGAAGACGGCAGCCTTCGCCGCGTTCTACCGCTTCATCGCGAACATCCAACTGCCGGGTGCTGTGGAGAACATGCTCGTGGTGATGACCTTGTTCACCTTGTTCCTCGGCAACATCGTGGCCTTGCGCCAGACGCAGTTCAAGCGGCTGATGGCCTATTCGAGCATCGCTCATACCGGCTTCCTTCTGCTGGCCTTCCTCGGCACTGATGGCCGAACACCGGATGTATTGTTCTATTACCTCGGCACCTACGCTTTGGCGACGGTAGGTCTCTTCATCGTGCTCACGCTCGCCAAACGGGCAGCGCTCGGCGATGAGAACATCCGCATTTTCCGTGGTCTGTTCCGCAGGGATCCATGGATCGCCATCGCAGCGATGCTCATGCTCTTATCCTTGGCAGGCATCCCGCTCACCGCTGGCTTCGTGGCCAAGTACCGCGTGTTCGTGCTGGGCATCGCGAACGGTTTCATTTGGACTACGCTCTTCGCAGTGCTGATGGCGCTAGTGGGCATCTACTACTACATCCTGGTCATCCGGGAAGCCTTCACACCGCAGGACCAGGAGTCCAAGGAACTGGCCGTCGCGCCGATCAACTGGTTGGTGATCTCACTTTGTGGAGCAGGCGTGGTGGCGCTGGGCGTTTGGCCTGGTCTTCTACGTATTTGATCCATCACGACTACCGACAAGTCGTACTGAACGTGTTGCACGTTCCGCACCAGCTTGACGAGATACGACGCTACTTTGACCGAGATGGTCTTACCCCTTCCATAGGCCTACCAAAGCATCCATCTCGCCGAAACCGCGAAAGGCTCAAGCGAATTGGGCCTGTCAAAGTGGGCCACAGCAAGGGCTCACTTCCCAAGGTCTCCCTCCCACTTGCTCACCACACTGGTTGCGATGGCATTGCCCACCACATTCGTGGCGCTGCGGCCCATGTCGCAGAAGTGGTCGATCGGCAGGATCAACGCTATGCCTTCCACAGGCACCCCGAACATGCCCAAGGTGGCGGCCACCACCACAAGAGAGGCGCGCGGGACACCGGCGATACCCTTGCTGGTCAGCATCAACGTGAGCAGCATGGTCAACTGCATGGGCAGGTCGTGGGCGAGGGGAACATCGTAGACCTGCGCGATGAAGAGGCTGGCGAAGGTCATGTACATCATGCTTCCGTCCAGGTTGAAGCTGTAGCCTAATGGCAGTACGAAGCTGACTACGCGGTCCTTGCAGCCGAAGCGTTCCAGCTCCTCCATCAATTTAGGCATCACCGCCTCGCTGCTGGTGGTGCTGAAGGCGATGGTGATGGGCTGCAGGATCCGCCGCATCAACTCCTTCATTCGGCGGCCAAGGAAGAGGAAGCCAACTCCGAGTAGGATCAACCAGAGCAAGGCCAGGCCCAAGTAGAACTGACCGATATAGGTCATATACGTATAGATGATCTCCAGTCCGTATATCGCGATCACCGCTGCAATGGCACCGAACACGCCGAGGGGCGCGAAGTTCATCACATAGCCCACCATCTTCAGGATCACGTGGGCCACACTTTCCAGCAGCTTCACCACGGGCATGGCATAGTCGCCGATGCTGGCGCAGGCTACGCCGAAGAAGATGCTGAACACTACGATCTGCAACACCTCGTTGGTCGCCATCGCTTCGATGATGCTCTTGGGGAACAGGTGCGCGATGAAGTCCTTGAGGGTGAAGGAGCCGGTCTTGCCGATCACGTCAGCGGCATCGCCATTGGCCTGCAACTGAAGGCCCACCCCGGGTTCGAGCAGGTTCACCAGCACCATGCCGAGCAACAAGCTGATCAAGGAGGCCGACATGAACCAGAGCAGGGCACGACCGCCCACACGACCCACGGTCTTCATGTCTCCCAGCTTCGCGATACCCACCACCAGCGTGCTGAAGACCAGCGGTGCGATGATCATCTTCACCAATCGCAGGAAGATCTCGGTGAGGATCTTCAGGTTATCGGCGACCTCCTTTCGTGCGCCCTCTTCCATACCGACGTGCATGCCGTAACCCACCACGATGCCGATCACCATGGCGATGAGGATCCACAGCGTAAGGCGATTGGTCTTGGACATCATGGGTGCGAGGAGGCGAGTTTACTGTGGCGGTATCCGTAGGCGAAGTAGCACGCCAACCCGATGACCAGCCATACCGCGAACCAGAACCAGTTGCTCACGGCCATCCCGGTGAGGAGATAGCAGCACGAGAGCAACCCGAGCACCGGGATCAGCGACCAGTTCTTGAGGTGTGCCAATACCACCACCAGCAGGGTGATGGGCCAGAAGATGAGCTGGGGTATCTGCTGGGCAGCATGCTCCACATCGATCGTCAACAAGCCGGGGAAGTACGAAGGCACGCCATAAGCTACGATACCGATCACCACCACGAGCATGGCTGGCGCGGTCCACCGACTGTTGATATGCGGCAGGTGGAACCGACCAATGGTCTTCGGCCGCTGCGGCAACACCAGCACACCGCCACAAACGAGCACGAAGGCGAAGAGCGTTCCGATGCTGGTGAAGTCGAGGATGAAACTCTCATCAGTGAAGAAGATCGGCAGGCCCACCACCAGTCCGGTAACGATGGTACTGAAGCCGGGGGTCTTGTACTTCGGGTGGATGCTCGCGAACCGTTTCGGCAGCAACCCGTCGCGGCTCATGCTCATCCATATGCGAGGCTGGCCCAGCTGGAACACCAACATCACGCTGGTCATGGCCACGACCGCGGCGATGCTCACGATGAAGAGCATCCACTTCACGCCACGTAAAGCGAACACCTCGGCCAGCGGATCACTCACCCCGAGCTGCGACCAACTCACCATGCCGGTGAGCACCAGCGCGAGCAGGATGTACACGATGGTGCAGATCACGAGCGACCAGATCATGCCGCGCGGCAGATCGCGCTGCGGGTCTTTGCTCTCTTCGGCCAAGGTGCTCACGGCATCGAAGCCGATGTAAGCGAAGAAGACCGCGCTCACACCCGCCATCACACCACCGAAGCCGTTCGGCATGAAGGGCGTCCAGTTCGCGATATCCACGTAGAAGGCACCGACCACCACCACCAATGCGATGATCGCCAGTTTCACGATCACCATGGCATTGCTGGCATTGCGGCTTTCCTTCACGCCCGTGTACACCAGCCAGGTGATCAGCGCGTTGATCATCACCGCAGGCAGGTCGAAGATGATGCGAAGGCCACCCAACATCGGAGCGGAGTTCCACGCGTTGAGCCCCTCACCCGCCGTTCCTTCCGCGAAGGCCTTGCTGGCACTTCGATAGTTGGTGGTCAACCATTCGGGCAGGTGCAGTCCGAGACCATCCAGCAAGTTGGTGAAATACCCGCTCCAGCTGAAGGCCACGTAGATGTTGCCGATGCTGTACTCCATGAGCAAGGCCCATCCGATGATCCAAGCGAAGAGCTCTCCGAAGCTCACATAGGCATAGGTGTAGGCGCTGCCACTTGCGGGCACGCGTGCGGCGAACTCCGCATAGCATAAGGCGGTGAACCCGCAGGCGATCCCACAGAGCACGAAGAGCAACACCACACCCGGTCCGCCGCTGAAACAAGCCTGACCCATGCTACTGAAACTGCCTGCGCCGATGATGGCAGCGATGCCGAAGAACGTGAGGTCCCGAACGCTCAGGTGTCTTCCGAGCGCATGACCGCCGTGGATCTCTCCTTCGGCTGCGGAGACGTGGTCGAGTGGCTTTTTGCGGAAAAGACCCATGATCGACGCACAATGTAAGCGGGTGTGGCTTACCGGAGAACAGAAAGGGGGCCGAAGCCCCCTTCCGGTAATGCGATGGTCGGAACTATTGCAATTCGCAGGTGCCGGCGGCCACGTCCTTCAGCTCCTTGCTCATCAACATGTCGCTGGACTGTTTGGTGCGCTCCGTGCCGGTGTTCAGGTCCTTCACCTTTTGGAACCAGCACTTCGCGGTGGCCATGTCCTTCGAACCGTAGAAGTGATGGAAGGCCAGGTAGAACATCGCCTCCTCGGCATCCTTCGAAGCCTTGCCGGCGATCTCCTCGGGCTTCATCTTACGGAGGGCTTCTTCGAAGTAAGGCTTGGCCTGCCAGGTCTGCTTCTCTGGATCGAGCCCCACGTTGGCGCGGGCGCGACCGAGGTAGCCTTGGTAGATGGAGGGCTGCTTCTCGATGTACTTGGTCCACGCCATGTCGGCCACCTCGTATTGTCCTGCCTTCTGCGCCGCGCCACCGAGGTAGTACCAGTCGTTCACGGCCACCTTGCTCGAGTTGGTCTTGGCCTGGTACGCCGCCACAGCGCGGTCGAAGCGCTTGGCCTTCTGGAAATAGGTACCCGCCTCCATGTACAGGTCGGGATCGGCATTGGGCATGGCCGCTGCCGCCATGATCTTCTCCCCGGCAAGGGAGTCGTTACCCATCAAGGCCACCGCACGCCCGTAGTACTGCAGATCGCTGGGCACCACCTTGTCCTGTGGCTGTTTGGCGAAGTACGCATCCAGCGTGGCCATCGCGTTCGCACTATCCTTCAGCTCCACCTGATCATAACCCTTGATGCGCATCAACGTGTTGTTCTCCACGCCAGCGGTCTGCAGCTTTTCGATCAGCTCGAGCGAAGGTTTGTAGTCCTGTACGAGGTAGAGGAACTGCGCATAGCGCACCATGGCACTCTGGCTTCCGGAGTTGAGTTTCAGGTATTCGTCGTAGTCGGCTTTCGCTTTCTGGAAATCGCGCTTCCCGAAGTACGATTCCGCACGACCGCGGTAGGCCGGAGCGAAACCAGGTTCGATCCCGATGGCCTTGTCGTACTCGGCGATGGCCGCATCGTAGTTCTTGGCACGGTGGTACACGAAGCCGCGGCGCGCCACGGGTTTCGCGCTGGTGGTGCGCAGGTCCGATGCCTTCTTGTAGAGCGCGATCGGCTGGGAAGCATCGGTGGGGTTCTGCTCCCACATGATGTCACCCTTGAGGATGTACGCCTCGGAGTCGGTCGCATCCAGTGCGATGGCAGCGTCAACAGCGGCCATGGCCTTCGCCAGGTCTTTGTTGTTGCCACTGGAATATCCCTCGGCCACTTCGCGGTGCGTCTGCGCCTGGAGCTTCTTCGGGAACTTGTTGGCCTTATCCGTGGCGATGGTGATGGCCTCGGTGAATTTGGCGATCGCCTGATCACGCTGACCTTTCACCCACAGGACCTTCCCCATGCCCACATGGTTCAGTGGCTGGCGGGGATTCACTTCCACACCCTTCGTGAAGCAGTAGGAGGCGGAATCCTCGTGGTCGTTCTCGAAGTAGTTCTCGCCCAGATAGAACCACGCCTCACCATCGGTGGGGCTTGCGGAGAGCACGCTACGCAAGGTGGTAGCGGCTTTCTCGAAGCGTTCGCTCTCGGTGAGGGCGATGGCCTCGGCGACGGTCTGGGCTTGTACCCCGGAACCCACAGCAAAGGCGGTGAGGAACAGGGTGTTACGGAAGATGTTCTGGTTCATGTTCTTAGTTCGTCACCAGCTCTACATCCCTACCGGGCACGGTCTGTGGCGCGAGGCCGCTCTTGAGGATGATGCGCTGGCCTTTATGGCCGGCCACAAAGGAAACAAAACCGGTGCCAAGACCTGTTTTCCCCTCTTTCAACACCGCGTAAAGCTTGCGCCGGAGCGGGTACTGCCCATCCGCGAGCGTGGATTGGTTGGGCAGGATCGCAGCGCCTTTCGAGCTGACACGGCAAAGGGTCATCCGCTCGCGCAAGGCACGGCAAGCCGGATCATCCAGGTCGCTGATGTGAGCGAAGGCGATCAACCCGATGGCATCGGGGGTACGGGCAAGTCGAGCCAGGAGGCTGTCCGCCCCTTCGACCGCGGCCACATTCTTCAGAGCGCCAGCATCCCCTGCAAGCAGCGAGTCCACCACGCTGCGCAAAACCCCACTGCGGGCATCCTCGAAGAGCACACGGGTGCTGCTCGCACCGATAAGCGCCTGCTTGATCTCCTCCAAGCTGATACTATCGACACTGGCACCAAGCCCCTTCACCACAGCGATGGCGTCGGTTAGGACCGGAACGTCGTCAGGAAAGAGGTTGCGCGAGCGGAAGAAGGCTACTTCCTCCGCGCCCGGCAAGGTGGAGGTGAAGACCACACGGACTGAATCGTTCCGCATAGCCCCACGCAGGTCGGACTCGGGCAGATAGCGCACGCGCACGGTGGCATCGGCGTAGATGCTCTGGAAGACGAGCAGTTGCGCCTCGATGATGCGCTGGGCGTCCTCATCGGCCACGATCAGGATATCCCCTTTGGTGGGCACATCGTCGCGCTGGGGGTCTGGCGCCTTGCCCTTGCAGGCCACAAGCGCAAGAGGGAGCAGATAGCAGAGCCACCTCATGGTCGTTCCTGTTGCTGAGCCTTTTTCCAGCGCTGCCAAAGGAAGAAGCGCAGCACGCCATAACCCAACAGCACGCCACCTATCAAGTACCGGTGCTCGGGGATGGTCTCCTGCAACACGTCGGTGAGAAGGAAGAGGAGCCCTGCGACCGCGTAGAACGCGGACATGAACAGACGCGAGATGCTTCCGAATGACATGGCGATGGCTACGAATGAAGAAGAGCGGCTGTTCTGCCGCTCTTCCTGATGATCACTTCAGCGTGAACCGGATGGGCAGGTTGTACTGCACCCGAACCGGCTTTCCGCGTTGTTTGCCGGGCTCCCACGCGGGCATGGCTTTCACCACGCGGATGGCTTCCTCGTCGCAACCACCCCCGATACCACGCAGCACCTTGGGGTCGCGCACCTTGCCTTGCTCATCCACTACGAAGGTCATGTAAACGACCCCGGTGATGCCCGCATCCTGCGCCATGGGCGGGTACTTCACGGTCTTGCCGAGGTATTTGAAGAGTTCGGCCTCACCACCCGGGAAAGAAGGCATCTCTTCCACGATGGTGAAGATCTGCGGTTCAGCGGCCTCAACGGGGGGCGGTGGCTCGTCGATCTTCTCACCCTCCTGGGTCACCGTACCGGCATTGGTCTCGGTGAGCACTTCTTGCGTGGGGGGTGGCTCCTCTACAGGTTCATCCACGGCCTCCAGTTGGGTGAACTGCACACTTTCGATCTTGACCGGCGGAGGGGGCTCCACGGGAGGGGGCGGTGGTTCCTCCTTCTTCTCTTCTTCGAAGAGGTCGAGGTTCACGTCCACGATCTTCTTGGCCTCGACCACTTCCTCCTCACCACCCAGCGCAGCGATGATCTTCGGCAAGCCAACGGCGAGCCCGAATACGAGCACGGAGCCCACCACGGCCATCAAGAGGCGCCTGGTGTAATCGCGGCGAAGAACGAAGGCACCATACTCCTGGTTACGGTCTGCGAAGACCATCTCGTTGCGTGTGGTGGTCAACACGTTGTTCCAGCTCAGGTCCATCGCCATGGCGATGGAAAGCGCGAGCAGGATCCCGATGAAAATGAGGTATTCCATGGCTCAGAGCTTGGCTTTTTCGATGTCGAGCAACACCTGTTCAGCGACCTTCAGCGTATCGAGCACGCCGTAGGAGCCGATACCGCTGATGTCCATCTCATCGACCATGTCGATCATGTTGCGGTACTTGGCGTCCTTGTCGGTCTTGATGATGGCCTTGAGGTTCTCCTTGGTGCCTTTGATCTCGCGGCGTTTCGCGTTGTACTCTTCCTCGGTGATCTTCTTCTCGTTGAACTGGCGGGCCAGGTCGTTGAGTTGGGCCACCGTGGCCTTGTTCTGCTCCACCAGCAACTTCTGCACTTTGCTGAAGTCGGTCTGTTGCAGGGTGGTGGGTGGACCTTTCTCGGTGGCTTGTTCGCGGAACTCGCCGAGGTAGTAGAAGATCTGGTCGTTCTTGGTGAGGATCAGGGTGATCGCGTTGCTCAGCTGAGTGGGCGGCGGAGGTGGCGCATCCGGTGGTGGTGGCACCGGATAGGTCATCTGCAGCGAACTCGGCTTGTACATGGTGGTGGTGAGGATGAAGAAGGTCAGCAGCAGGAAGGCCAAGTCCACCATCGGCGTCATGTCGATGTGGGTATTGCCCTTCTTCGCGCGTTTCTTCCCTTTCCCGCCGCTATCACCTCCCCCTTCGGGTACTTGTGCCATGGTGTCTTGCTTTCATCGTCCTTCTGCACGGCTGTACAACCGCCGGGCAGGAAGGTTCGATCGGTTCTACATCCTCGATGCCTCGAGGTCTGTGATCATCTTGAACTTGCTGATCTGGATACCCGGTGACTGGAAGGTGCGGATCACCTCGGCCACGCGGCTGTAGTTGGTATTCCCGTCGGCCTTGAGGGC
>JAEUTB010000131.1 GCA_016787995.1 Flavobacteriales bacterium
CTCCTCTTCCAAGGTCTCTTCGATCAACCCGACGGCTTCTTCCAGTTGAAGCTGTTCGGCCCAGGCTTTCAAACTGCCGTAGGAGGTGATCTCGTAGTGCTCCACCTTCTGGGCGGCACTCACCAACCCGGCATCCAGGGCCGGATCATCGGAGAATTCATCCATGATCTCCTTCCCTTCTTCGAGGATCCCATCGATCGCAGGGCATTTCTTGGCCTTCGCTGGTTTACCGATGCTGGCGAAGATCTCCTCCAGCCGTTCCACCTGCCCCTCTGTATCGGCGAGGTGCGCAGTGAAGGCTTCGCTGAGTTCTGCGTTGGTGGCCTTCTCGGCCATCTTCGGAAGCGCCTTCAGCAGTTGCTTCTCCACGTAATAGAGGTCGGCGAGTTGGTCCTCGAACAGCTTCATCAGACCGGTGCTCTCATTCTTCTTGGTCGTCATCACGTTGTCTTGTTCGGCAGGCATTAGGCCTGGTGTTCATTTCGTGCGGCCTTCGACTTGGGTCTTTTGTCCATCGGGCATCTTGTTGCCACGGTGTTCATCGCGTCCCTTTTCCTCGGCGCGGGTGCGACTGGCGTCATTGCCTTCTTCGCGCTCGGTCTCGTGATCGGGTTTGGGGTGCGCGGGTTGGCGGTCATCCTTCTTGCCATCGGGCTGACCACTGCGATCCTGACCGGGGTTGGTGCGCGTGGCGTCGGAAGGGGATCCGACTTTGCCGGGCTCGGTGGGGCGACGGTCCTGATCCTTCTCGCCACCGTGGTTCGCGGTCGTTGCGTGAGTGCCACGTGTCGTGTTCTCCTGGGGGTTGTTCCTTTCGGTGCTCATGATGCATGGTTGTTTTTGATGATGATGCCGTACAGGTCCGTTCGCGGAACTTCCATACGACTTCACCACTTGCAGCGCAGATCACCGGCCATGATCATGGCACGCACGAATGCGGGACTTGTTCGGGGAATGGCGAGGACTTCACACCACAACAATGCACGATAGCGGGAAAATGGACCACGTGATGGATAAGGACATGACGATGTTGTTCGGCACTGCGCATACACACCTTGTAAGGTGGAGGAACGAACACCACGTTCCCGTTCTTCAAAGGCGCCTTAGGTCAGGGCATGATAACCAGCCGTTGCACCCGAGTGCGACCGCTGCGATCAACGACGCGAATGGTCAAAAGACCGCTGGCTTGCGCATGCAATGGCAAGGCATGGTCGTTGCGGCCTTGGTGCAGCCCCCAATGGCCCACACAGCGGCCATCGGCGGTGAACACCTCACAACTGGCGAGCTGTCCATCGGTGGATCGCAGGTGGATCACCCCGTTCTCATAATGAAGGACAACAGGCATTGGGATCCAGTTGTCTGTGATGGCGTTGACGTTCGGCACCTGTACGGTCGCGAAATCCACCGGCTCGGGGTTGCCGCTGTCCCAGGTGCTGATCAGCTTGAGCAGCGGCATGTGAATGCCGGGTTTCACGTACCAGAACTCCTCTCTGTTGAACGTGGTATTGAAGTCAACGAACTCTTCCTCCTGCTCCAAACGCAGTCGCAACACACCGGTATGGGTGGCCCACGGTAAGATCAGGGTGCCACTGGCATCGGCGGTCACGATGATGATGCCGTTGATCACGGAAGAATCAGGTTGACCTCCGCCGGTTCGATACATGCCACCGTACGTATCGGTGAAGGTGTTGCCGAAGGCGAAGGGGTACCTCACCACGTCGCGTGGATCGTCATAAAGCTCACTGGAAAGTGTTATCCCACACCTGTTCCCGAGTTCGCTGAACCGGTCGGGTGCGGCCTGCCAATATTCGGTACAGGAGAACGCCACATCGCGCGCCACCGTTATGCCGGGGTAAGAGGCCAATTCGAAAGCCGAAGGGGTCAGCCAGGTGTACTCGATCTCCCCGAATGGTTCGAGTTCACCGAAGTCCCACGTTAGACCAGTACCACCAGGCCCCGCTTCCATGGCATCAGCGCTAGCGAAATTGAACGTCTCGCCCGGCACGAAGGAAAGATCGCCGGAAAGCAACTGTTGACCAGTGCTCCGGGTGCTGATGAGGATGGCAAGCGCAAGGAAGAAGAACGGTACCCTCATGGTCGTGGTATTGAGTCACAAGGTTAGGGTGCGGTTGCGCACGAGGGTATCACGAGAAATCGTGATGGCGAAGCATGTGGCGGGCCATTCGCCGGAGCGCTACTCAGCCTTGCAGCTCGACCGAGACCAGAACCGCACTCGCTTGATCGTTCCGAACATGTTCCCTGGACCATCGCGACCATGCATCGCGTAAACAGCACACCAAACGGATAAATGGGCCGCGTGTGCATCATGCCTAGTTTCGTGGCCCGGCGTGCCATGCCTCATGGCATTGATCACTAAGCGACCCACAGCCGCCCATGCGCAAGCTCCACCGCATCCACGACCTCCGCCGCTTGCGCACCACACTGGCCACGGTGGCGTTCCTGATCGGTTCATCCCTGGTCTTCCTCGCTGCGGAACGATGGAGCATGTTGCAAGGCACCGGCGCCTTGGCCATGGTGGGTGCGCTGGCCACGGTGTATGTGGGCCTGCTGAATTACTGGTTGTCGCGCGACAAGGTGATGCAGGAGCTCTTCACGGCCTTCAACACCCGGTACGACAAGTTGAATGATGACCTGCTCGCGATCAGCAAGGGCCAGCCGTTGGCTGCCGGGGTCGATCCCGAACGCGTGGTGGTGGACTACCTCAACCTCTGCGCGGAGGAGTACTTCTGGTACATGCGTGGTCGCATCGACTCGGACATCTGGAAGGCCTGGCAGAAGGGCATGTACGCCTGGCTTCAAGTACCGGCCATCCGCTCCATCGCTCGGAAAGAGTCCAAGAACAAGGACAGCTATTATGGGCTATTCCAGGTGATCGAAGTGGAGTGAGCGGTCGTAGTAGTGGTGAGATAGCTCACATGCCCTGAGGCTCACGCCTCCATTTCGTGTATCGACACACGCAGCTCATCCACTTGGCGACCGAAGGCTTCCCGGAACATCCAACGCGCCAACCACGCGCAGAGCGGACTGAATAAGAGCGCCAATATGCCGAGCAAGAGGAGGAATTCAGCTTCGCCCAGGAGTTCGTTCAACGACTTTTCGCCACCAGCGAGCGCACCGAGCAACCCACCGGCCACCACGCTGATCGGATAGAAGAACCACCCAACGCGCTGCTGAACACGCATCCATCGATCGAAAGCATCACGTTGACGTCGCAATTCGTCAAGCGTGCTCCGTTCTGCGCGCACCGTGGTATCCAGCCCACGCAGCAAACGCCATGTATCGATCATGGACCACACACAGAAGGCGGTGATCATCCAGAAAAGCACCATCAACGGCACATCTTGAGCGCGAAGAGCGAGGTAGCCCATCACAGCCGTAATGACGGTACCATAGGCCATGTTGATGCGCAGCGCTCGTTGCAAGCGGATGAGCGGATGCCGCGAGCGTTGACCGCTGACGATCGGCTGCAAGGGTCGTTCATCCTGCGTGTCGGGTGCGTTCCAGATGCGTTGCAGTTCCATGGTCAATGCGGGTTCAACAGTTCTGTCAGGCGGGTCTTGATGCGGTGCAGTTTCACGGCCACGTGGTTCGCCGTAAGCCCGAGCACGGCACCTGCTTCGGCGTGATCGAAGCCATCGAGGTGCAGCATCAGCAGTGCCCGATCGGCGGATGGCAAAAGGCGCATGGCGGTATGGAGGCGCTCACGTTCGTCGTCCGCGCGGATCGGCGCATCACTCCCCATATCGGGCAGCTCTCCTTGCGTGGTCGTGCGCACGATGGCAGGCCGACGGTTCCAGGTCAAGGCCGTATTCAGGGCGATGCGGTACAACCAGGTACTGAACTTGGCTTCACCCCGAAAGCGTGGCCAACCTTGCCAGGCTTGCAGCAATATCTCCTGCTCGAGGTCCTTCCGGTCATCGGAATGCACGGTGTATAGGCCCGCTATGCGATGCACGATGCGACGATGCTCGTGCACCAATGCCAGGAAACGAGCCTGTTCGGGATCCATGCTAGGATCGATCACCCAGACCGATGGCCCAGCCGAGCGCCGCAGCAGCGAGGCCCATATGCACCACTAACCAGGCACGTTGCCACAAGGGTCGCTTGCTCCAGGTGACTTGCTGATCGAACGGATCGGCCACCAACGCGATACCCAGGAAGGTGATGGGGAGGGTACGGTCGTCACTGACCAACCAAAAGATGATACCGGCAAGGGTGAAGGTGATGTAGGCCCAGCGGTTCCAGTTCCGCGAGCGGTGGTCCATGACTTGGGTGGGTTCCATGGTGATGGGTGCTTTACCTATTCGTAGCACAACGGTGTCCAACATTACACGCCTGGAAGAACACCACAGAAGAGGATAGGGTTCTGTGAGGCTCGACAGGCCGCGATCCTGGATCAGGCCGAGCATGGACGAAGGGCTGCCCCGGAGCGATTACCTTTCTGCCATGCAACTGAAGATCGCCCTCGTGCAACTGGATATCACGCCGATGGACCCCTTGAAGAACCTGTCGCGTATCGAAGCCTTCGCAGAGAAAGCGAAAGCTGCTGGCGCGGATCTGGTGGTCTTTCCCGAAGATGCGGTCTGCGGTCCGCTCGGTGGGCAAACGGCTTTCGTGGAGTATGCACCACAATACCTGCAGCGCATGCAGGCCCTCGCCCACCGCCTTGCCATCGACCTCGTGCCCGGATCGTGGACCGTGGCGGAACATGGCTTGCTGTACAACCAGACCCACTACATCAACGCCGACGGTACGTTGGCGGGTTGGTACCGTAAAGTGAACCTGTGGACCACCGAGAAGATCCATATCACACCGGGCCCAGGTGTCAGCGTATTCCCCACGCGTTTCGGCCTCACAGGACTGATCATCTGTTGGGACATCTCCTTCCCCGAGATGTTCCTCGCCATGCGCGCACAAGGGGTCCGGTTGGTGATCTCCCCCACCTACTGGTCGTTCCCGAAGAAGGCCATGCGCTCTGAAGCACTGCTGGACGATGAAGTGCTGTTGATCGATTCGCTCTGCACCACCCGGGCCTTCGAGAACAACATCATCTTCGCCTATTGTAACGCCGCGGGCGAATTAGAGACCCCCGATGGCAGCACCGCCGTGCTCAGTGGCCGCAGCCAGGTGACGCACCCGCTGGACAAGGTATTGGTGCAGTGCGCTGATAATGCTGAGGAGATGATCATTTGCGATGCCGCATTAGCCCCGATACCATCGGCCGTGGCTCCCATGCCTGCTGTATAGTCGGCTGCATTCTCGACGCGCTCTTTGTGCCGTTGGATACACCTTGGTGGAGGTCGTATTCCCCGCGTTTGGGCGTCCCATTTTCGGTCGCTATCGTAACCATCCGCCCCATCGGATCGGGATAATTTGCGCCCATGATGCGATACCGTACTTCCCTTGCCGCTTTGGTCGCTACCGTTCTGGCGCTGGCGACCACGGACCTTTCCGCTCAACTTTCCTTTGGTGGACGCCCCTGGGCACAACACACCGAAAAGCTGGGTCTTGGCCAAGCACCGGTCTTCGCCCTACCTGCCTTGGACCGTACCGCCTTGTTCGCCGAGGACGAGCAGCGTGCAGCCACCGGCAACAAGCGGCTGCGTTTCGGAGTGAACCACGCCACAGACCTGAGCCTGGAGAACAGCGGCGTCTGGAACACCCTGGCCAATGGCGACCGGGTGTGGCGCCTGCGACTCGCTCTGGAAGGCGCATTGAGCATCAACTTCGAGTTCCACGAATTCGTCGTGCCCGAGGGGGCCATGGTCTTTGCGTATACTCCTTCTGGCGAACGCCTCGGCGGCTTCACGGCCGATAGCAATCCAGGACGCACGGAATTGGGGGTGGGCCTGCTGCCAGGTGGTGAGATCACGATCGAATACAACGAACCTGCGGCGGTGGCCGGTCAAGGTCGGTTGCGCATCGGCCAGGTCACACAAGGCTATCGCGACAGTTTCAACCTGCTGAAGGGATTCAATGAGAGCCTCAGTTGCAACAACAACGTGATCTGCGAAGTGGGTGATCCGTGGCGCGACCAGATCCGTTCGGTGGCGCGCATCGTAGTGGGTGGTGGCGACTGGTGCACCGGCCAGCTCATCAACAACTGTAACAACGACGGCACACCGTACTTCCTCACCGCCGACCACTGCCTTGAAGGCAACGTCGGCACCTGGGTCTTCGCCTTCAACTGGGAAAGCACCAGCTGCCCCAACAACGTGAACACCCCGATGAACCAGACCGTGAGCGGCGCGCAGTTGTTGGAGAACAACCCCGGTTCGGACATGGCCCTGCTGGAATTGAACACAGCCCCCCCGGCCAGCTACGAGGTCTATTACAGCGGATGGGACGCCACCAACACACCACCGCTGGACCAGATCGGCATCCACCACCCGAGCGGCGATCAGAAGAAGATCAGCTTGAACGCAGAAACGAGCACGGCTGAGCCCTACGGCGGAGCGAGTACTTGGGAGGTGAACGCTTGGGATGACGGTACCACCGAAGGCGGCAGCAGTGGCAGTGGCCTCTGGAACCAGAACGGCCTGCTCGTGGGTCAGCTCTTCGGCGGAACCTTCGGCTGCAACTGCACCGACTACTATGGCCGCTTCGATGTCAGTTATCCGTTCATCGACGACATCATCGGCTCCTGCGGCCCAATTCTTCAGGGCTACGACCCCAACCAGACCTCCCTCGCCGTGGATGGTGCCGTACAGAGCATCAGCGGTGTGCCAGCCATCGTTTGCAACAGCAATGCCGTGGATGCACAGGTCACCATCCGGAACGCCGGAACCGACCCGCTCACCAGCTTGGTGCTCGCCTGGCAGGTCACGGGAGGCGCTAGCGGACAGCAGACCTGGAATGGGAACCTGAACCCCGGTGCCACCACCACCATTACGCTGCCTTCCTTGGCCGTGGGCAGTGGCAGCCAGACCTTGACCATCACCGCCAGCCAGCCCAATGGTATTGCGGATCCGAACGCGCTCAACAACGTACGAACGGTCAACTTCACCGTAGCCTCCCCGGCCACGATCGCGGACCTTTCCATCATCCTGGATGATTATGGTTCAGAGACCACATGGGAGGTCTTCGTCGCCAATTCCGATGAGGTGCTCTTCACTGGCGGCCCCTATAGCGATGGTGCAGATGGCCAGGAGGAGAACAGCGAACTCTGCCTCGCCGAAGGTTGCTACACCTTCGTGATGTATGACGACGCGAACGATGGCATCTGCTGTGGCTATGGCGAAGGTTCATACAGCATCAATGCCAGCGGCACCGCGCTGGTGGTCGGCGATGGTGAGTTCGGCGACGTCATCGATCACGACTTCTGCATCACGAGCACCGGCGTGGTGGAGCGTGGAGCCCCGGAGATGCACCTGCGCCCGAACCCGACCGACGGCCGCGTAGAACTGATCCTTCCGGTCGGATCCGGCATCACTCAAGTGGAGGTGTACGATGGCACCGGACGACGTGTGCTGCAGGAGCGGATCACCGGCATGAACGGTATTCCCGCGGTCGACATCACCGGCCAACCTGCAGGCATCTATCTGGTGAAGGTGATGGCCGCGGAGAACACCTACACGGAACGTCTCGTGCTTCGGAACTGATCGGTCACGACCAGAACAGTGAACGCCCGGCACCGACCGGGCGTTCGTCTTTCCAGAAGAGGAGGACACCCGCTTCCTCCTCCGGGTCCGAAACGGCATGAACGTTCGGGAACAGGACAATGGTGGATCCTAGCAGGGGTGATGTTGCATGGACCACGCGCCCGCCTACTTTTGATGCAAACACCAACCATGGCCAAGCGCAAGTCCTCCCCAGTGAAAAAGGCCTCTTCCCGTACCAGTGGGAAAGCGGCCGTTAAGAAGACCGCGAAGAAAGCGGTGAAAGCCGTGAAGAAAGCCGTCGTAGCGAAGAAGTCCGCTGCGAAACCGGCCGCGAAGAAGGTCGCCAAGAAAGCGGCCAAAGCCGCGAAGACCGCGAAGAAGGCGCTTTCGCGCCAGAGCGGTAAAGTCGCGAAGAAGGCACAACGCTCCGCCAAGAAAGCGGTGAAGCAGGTGAAGGCCTCGGCGAAGAAGACCGAACGCAAAGCCACGAAAGCCGTGAAGCAGGTGAAGGCTACCGTGAAAAAGGCGGTGACCAAACCAGCCCGCAAAGCGGCCAAGAAGAGCCCTGTGCGCAAAGTGGTGGTGAAAGCGATCGCCGCTGTGATGAACACCGTACAGGACGTGCGCGAAAAAGTGAACACCATG
Source organism: Flavobacteriales bacterium (assembly GCA_016787995.1). GTDB lineage: Bacteria > Bacteroidota > Bacteroidia > Flavobacteriales_F > PHOS-HE28 > PHOS-HE28. The sequence continues at coordinate 8,268 of JAEUTB010000131.1, forward strand.
CTGGGCGATAGCCCGGACGCACCCACGGCATCCACCGAAAGCACCGAGAACAAGGATTAACGGACCCTCCCGGGCGCGGGAGTAAGCGCCCGCAACAACGGCTGCGGCGACACGCAGGCAGGGTGCTCCCCGGTCTGCTGTCACGCGGCCGTTGCGCATGCACGCACCAGTCTACACGGAACTGCACACCTTTGCGCCATGCGCATCGTGGTGAACACCCGCCTGCTCCTGCCCGACAAGCTGGAAGGCATCGGCTGGTTCGAGCATGAGGTCTTGCAGCGTATCGTAGCCGCGCACCCCGAGCACCACTTCATCTTCCTGTTCGATCGGCCGTTCGACAAGCGCTTCATCTATGCAGCGAACGTGGAAGGCGCGGTGCTCTTCCCACCTACGCGTCACCCACTGCTCTACCGACTGTGGTTCGACTGGTTGCTCCCGCGCAAGTTGAAAGCCCTTAAAGCGGATGCCTTCATCTCGCCCGACGGTTACCTGGCCCTGCGCAGCACGGTGCCCACCTTGGCCGTGATGCACGACCTCAACTTCGAGCACTATCCCGAAGACCTGCCAAAAGCCTATCGGGACTATTACCGCGGCTACTTCCCTCGTTTCGCACGCCATGCGACACGGTTGGCCACGGTGAGCGAGTACTCCCGGCGCGACATCGCGAACACCTACGGCGTCAACGAAGGCCGTATCGATGTGGTGCTCAACGGCGTGGGTGCCGTGTTCAGACCGCTCACGGAAGCCGAGCGCAGGGAAGCCGCACAAGCGTTCACCGGTGGGCATCCGTACCTCGTGTGTATCGGCTCGCTCAACCCACGCAAGAACATCGCACGGCTGCTCCTCGCTTTCGATGAACTGGTGGAGCGGCACCGGTCGCCCATGCGGCTGTTGGTGGTGGGAGAACGCATGTGGTGGGATGGTCGCATGGAGGATGCCTGGGAGAACATGCGCCACCAGGATCGCGTCATCTTCACCGGACGCCTGCAGCAGGATCGGTTGCACCGCGCGTTGGGTGGCGCCACAGCACTGGCTTTCGTGAGCTACTTCGAAGGCTTCGGCATACCGGTGGCCGAGGCCATGCGTTGCGGTGTACCAGTGATCGCGGCAGAAGCCACCAGCCTGCCCGAGATCGCCGGCGATGCGGCCCATTACTGCGACCCCTTCAGTGTGGAGGACATCACACGCGCAGTGCATGACGTGTGCACCGACCCCGAACTACGCTCCACCTTGAGCGCTGCGGGCATCGAGCGGTCAAAGCGGTACACCTGGGATCGATCCGCTGAGACGTTATGGGCTTCATTCGAACGTATGGCAGCCGATGCCGGGCTACACCGTTGATGCCATGAGCCGCTTGGCCGCCTACCACACCAAAGGCCTGTTGGAAGCGGGCTGCGACGAAGCCGGCCGTGGCTGCCTCGCCGGCCCGGTGGTGGCCGCTGCGGTGATCCTCCCCGCTCGCGCGCGCATCCCCGGCCTGGACGACAGCAAGAAGTTGACCGCCGTGAAACGCGAAGCCCTACGCCCGTTGATCGAATCCCACGCCCTCGCCTGGGCTGTAGTGGCCGTAGAACCGGCGGAGATCGACACGCTCAACATCCTGCGTGCCTCCTTCGTGGCCATGCACCGTGCCTTGGATGCACTGCACCATCGGCCTCAACACCTGTTGATCGACGGCAACCGGTTCATCCCCTACCGCGATATTCCGCACACCTGTTTGGTGAAGGGCGATGGACGCTTCCGAAGCATCGCTGCGGCCAGCATCCTGGCGAAGACCCACCGCGATGAACTGATGACCCGATTGCACGCTGAACATCCCGTGTACAACTGGGCCATCAACAAAGGCTACCCCACGGAAGACCACCGCGAAGCTCTCAACCGGTTCGGCCCTTGCGCCCACCACCGCAAGAGCTTTCGGCTGAATTACGCGGAGCCGGAGTTGTTCTGAAGGATCGACAAGCCTGTTCGCGGATCCAATCGGCATTCACCGATCGCGCCCTACGATCCCGACCGGATCGTCCTTGCCATGGCACGATCCACCAAGCTTCCATCGTTTCCACAAGCTGCTGTGCAAACGCCTTCAACCACGCGGGAAAGCGCGCAAGCCACACCGGTACCTTTGAACATTGGCCATGCGTCGCCTACTCACCGTTCTCCTCTTGCTCGCCGTGTGCGGCGCCACCGCATGGACCTTGTACCGGTGGAACAGCACGACCACTGCGCAGGCCGATGCCTGGTCCGTGATCCCCGAGCGCGCTGCGGTGATCATCGAAATACCGGATGCCTGGGTGACTTGGGATCGGTTCACACACACCTCGCAGCACTGGTCCACCTTGGAACACCTGCCAGCGATGGCAGCGATCGGTCGCCTCATGGCACAGACGACCGCTCGTGCGGAGAACGACGCAGCCCTGCGCGCGGCCATCACCGACGTGACCATGCTGGTGGCCCTGATGCGCACGGGCAACGAGCAGGTCGATGTCCTTTTCGCTTGTGCGCCGCACGCGGTGGACGGTGTGCCCCTGCGCACGTTCGCTGAATCGTTGAAGATCGATGAAGCGGCCATCGGCACCTTGCAGCATGGTGGTGTGGTCCAGTGCACACCCGACACCGCGTTGAGCAGCCTCTCCATCGCGCAGCACGAAGGTGTGTGGCTGGTGGCGTCCTCGCCGGCCATGATGGATGAAGTCCTGCTTCACACCAAGAGCGGTATTGACATCACCCGCGACCCTTTGGTGATGGAAGCCTTGAACACGCTCGGCGGTGGTGCCGACGCGCACGTGCTCGTGCACTTGGAACGCGCGAAGAACCTGTTACACACCTGGTGGCTACCGATGGCCATCGACAAGTACGATCCGCCAACCGGGTGGGTGGCCTTGGATGTGAGCGCTCGGCCCGACGCCTTCCTCCTCAGCGGTCTGATCCTTCCGGATACGGCGCATACGATGCTCACGACCATCAACGCACAAGGCTCCGGTCGTAACGACCTGGGACGTTGGTTACCGGTGGAGGTCTCCGCTTGGGACGTGCAACAAGTGAGCGACGGCGAAGCCTACCTCCGCGCGAACGGCACGGCCAGCGACAGCGCCATCACCACCCTTGGTCCGTACTTGTTCAATTGGGTCAATGGTAGCTTCGGTCTGGCGCGTGGCAGCGATACGGCCGCGAGTAGTGCGCGTGAATGGGCGCTCTTCCAGACCGGCGATCCGGAAGGCGCTGCCGCTGAACTACGCAGGCTTTGTCCCGATGGTGTCACCTGCGACACATTGAACCATCGCGGCATCCGCATGACCCGTCTACCCGTGGCGAACGCCTACGAACGTTTGCTCGGTGAGGCCTACGCTGCGTTCGACCAACCGTGGTGGAGCGTATTGGGCGATGTGGTGGTGGTGGCTCCACAGGCCGATGTGTTACGGACCGCCATCGATGCCTGGAACGACGGACGGACACTCGCAGAGGACGCGCGCACCAGTGCGTGGACCGAACGCATCGCTTCCTCCGCAGGCAGGACCATGCGCTGGGACATCGCTCGTCACTGGCCGCATTTCGCGTCGGACATGAAGCCTGCGGCAGCTGAAGCGTACATGCATGAACAGCCCACTTGGCAGCGCTTTGGAGGGCTGGCCATACAGCTATCGCCGGCGGTGCACGGCCGCACACACATCACCATCGGTCTGGAACATGCACCGGTGGAAGCACGCAGCAACGGGATCCACTGGAGCACCCCTGTCCCTCCTGGTGTTTCGCGCAGACCGGACATCCTCTTGAACCACACGAACGGCACACGCGAAGTACTCGTGCAGGATGGCGACCATCGCATCCACCTCCTCGGTTCCTCCGGCAAGGTGCTGTGGCATCATGACCTCGAAGGACCCATCCTGGGTGAGGTACACCAGGTAGATCGTTTCAAGAACGGGAAACTGCAACTGCTCTTCAACACAGCGGATCGTATCCATTTGATCGATCGCAACGGCAAGGATGTCGGCGGCTTCCCGATCGATCTGCCGGCAAAGACCTCAGCACCGCTCGCCGTGTTCGACTATGAAGGCACGAAGGAGTACCGCGTGGTGTTGGGCTTGACCGACGGGCGCCTCGTGAACTATGGCATGGATGGCACGGCCACGACGGGTTGGGAGACCCCACGCTTGAACGGTGCGATCACCAATGCAACACACCATTTGCGCATCAAGAACAAGGACTACCTGGTGGCCTTCTCCAGCAACGGTGCAGTCAAGGTGTTCGACCGCCGCGGCAGCGAACGTGAACGCACCACCCTTGATCTCGGCAGTGGTGCACGAGTGCTTGGTGTTTCACCAGGCCTTGAATGGAGTAACGCGCAGGTGATCTGGGCCGATACGTCGGGAACGGTATACCGGGCAACGCTCAACGGGACACCTCAGGCGCTCAGTGGAGCCGGCATCAACCTCCTTGGAGATGCCGCGGATGACGGACTACATGACATCGTGCAGGTGAGGAGCGACAGTGTGATCATCAGCCACGGTGGAAAAGAGGTGTGGTCGCGTTCGTTCGGTGCTGCGGTCCATGCGGATGTACACCGCTACAAACTTCCCACGGGTACGGTGTACGGCGTCCTATTTCCGGAACGCGAACAGCTCACCCTGGTGGATGCAACGGGCCGCGAGATCGATGGACTTCCCGTGCGCGGCCACACACCGTGCCGCATCGCTGACCTGGACCTCGATGGCACCTTGGAACTGGTGACCGTGACCGCCGATGGCCATGTGGTGGCCTATGACGTGCTTGCGGGCCGTGCGAAGTGAGGGAACGCACCGCATAGCATAAAGGTGCCCTAGTTTTGTCCGCTCTCCTTCGCCAGGGGTGGCGATCCACACCCCGGCCGCATGAAACAAGCCCTTCTCCGCACCGCGTTACGCAAGGAAGTGGTCGGGCTCGCCCGCCTGACGGTCATCATCCTGGCGGT
>JAEUTB010000145.1 GCA_016787995.1 Flavobacteriales bacterium
AAGCTGGAGTGGACCAAGTCCTGTTGCTGGTGGCTTGTTCGATCCGGCGACGATGACCGCTGGCGTGTATACCTACACGGTAGCTGGCATAGCCCCCTGCCCGAGCGAGAGTGCCACGGTGACGGTCACGATCAACACACCTCCGGATCCTGGAACCGATGGTGTGATCACCTTGTGCAGTAGCGATGCAGAGGTGTCACTCTTTGCGCAATTGGGCGGCACTCCAGATGCTGGTGGAAGTTGGAGCGGACCAAGCGCTGTGGCTGGCGGCTTGTTCGATCCGGCGATGATGACCGCTGGCGTGTACACCTACACGGTAGCTGGCATAGCGCCATGCCCAAGTGAAAGTGCAACGGTGACCGTCACGATCAACACACCACCGAACCCTGGAACGGATGGTGCGATCACACTGTGCAGCAGCGATGCAGCGGTGTCACTCTTTGCGCAATTGGGCGGCACTCCAGATGCAGGTGGAAGCTGGAGTGGACCGAGCGCAGTAGCTGGCGGATTGTTCGATCCGGCAACGATGAACGCTGGCGTGTACACCTACACAGTAGCGGGCATAGCTCCATGCCCCAGTGAAAGTGCAACGGTGACCGTCACGATCAACACACCACCGAACCCAGGAACGGATGGTGCGATCACCTTGTGCAGCAGCGATGCAGCGGTGTCACTCTTCGCGCAACTCGGTGGTACGCCCGATGCTGGGGGAAGTTGGAGTGGACCGAGCGCAGTGGCTGGCGGCTCGTTCGATCCGGCAGCGATGAATGCTGGCGTGTACACCTACACGGTAGCCGGCCTAGCGCCATGTCCCAGTGAAAGTGCTACGGTCGCGGTGACGATCAACACACCGCCGAACCCGGGAACAGATGGTGCGATCGCGTTGTGTGCGACCAGCCCACCGGCTTCTCTGTTCGCCGCGCTGGGTGGAAGTCCAGCGGCTGGGGGGACATGGAGCGGACCGAGTGCGCTGAACGGGAACTTGTTCGATGCCACGACCATGGCACCGGGCACCTACACGTACACGGTTGTCGGCTTGTCACCTTGTCCTTCGGCATCAGCAGAAGTCGTTGTCAACGTGGTCACGAACCCGGATGCTGGAACTCCTGGGTCTGTTGCGCTCTGCACGTCGGCTTCCGCGATCGACTTGTTCGCGCAGATCGGCGGCACACCAGACGCAGGTGGGACGTGGTCGGGACCGAGTGCGATCTCGAATGGCTCTTTCGATCCAGCCACGATGAGCGCAGGTGTGTATACCTACACCATCACCGTGCCACCACCATGCACCAGTGTGAGCACCACCGTGATGGTCGACCTGGTACAGCCACCAGATGCGGGCACGGACGGCGCCCTCACGCTTTGCATCAGCAGCCCCTCAACACCGCTCTTGCCTTCCATCGGTGGAACGCCTGATGCAGGTGGAACTTGGAGCGGACCGAGTGTACTCCTTGGTGGTGCGTTCAACCCGGCTAACATGACCCCGGGCACCTATACCTATACCGTTGCGGGCACCCCACCTTGCCCCGCTGCATCTTCGGATGTGGTGGTCAATGTGGTCACCACGCCCGACGCAGGCCTACCCGGCAACATCACCGTTTGCGCTTCTGGTGCGGCTTTCAACCTTTTCGATGAGCTGAATGGAACGCCGGATGTCGGTGGCGTTTGGAGTGGACCGAGCGCTGTTCTTGGTGGTCAATTCGATCCGGCAACGATGGCTCCAGGCGTGTACACCTACACGATCTCCGTCCCTGCGCCCTGCGTGAATGTGAGCAGTACCGTTACCGTTAGCGTCGTTCAGCCACCCGATGCGGGCACCGACGGCGCCCTCACGCTCTGTATCAGCAGCCCCTCCACACCGCTCTTGCCTTCCATCGGTGGAACGCCTGACGCAGGCGGAACGTGGAGCGGACCGAGCGTACTTACGGCTGGTTCGTTCAACCCTGCGACGATGGTAGCAGGGAATTACATCTACACCGTTGCCGGGACAGCTCCATGTCCTGCCGAAATGGTCACGGTGCAAGTGGATGTGGTTGATGCGCCGAATGCGGGCACACCTGGCAGCATCGCGTTGTGTGCTACCGATGATGCGATCGATCTCTTCGCACAACTGGGAGGTGCTCCGGATGCAGGTGGAACGTGGAACGGACCCAGCGTGGTCAGTGGAGGTTCGTTCGATCCTTCCTCGATGCTCCCCGGTGTGTACACCTATACCATCACCGTACCGCCGCCATGCACGAACGCAAGTAGCACCGTCACCGTATCGGTGGTACAACCGCCGGACGCGGGCCTCGATGGTGGCTTGACGCTCTGCGCGACCAGCGGGCCCGAAGCGCTGATCAACGGCCTTGGAGGCGCACCTGATGCGGGTGGCACTTGGAGCGGGCCTAGCGTAGTGAGCGGAGGGACCTTCAACCCGGCTACGATGACGGTAGGCGCCTACACCTACACCGTTGCTGGTATCGCGCCATGTCCTGCGGCATCGGCCGTTGTTGAGATGAACGTGGTGGACAACCCGGATCCTGGAGCACCTGGTTTCATCACGTTATGCTCCACGGATGCCGCCGTGGACATGTTCACCTGGATCGAAGGTTCTCCGGATGCTGGTGGAACCTGGAGCGGACCGAGCGCAGTGAGCGGCGGACTCTTCGACCCTGCTGTGAACACGCCCGGCATCTATACGTACACGCTCACAGTACCACCTCCCTGCACCAGTGCGAGCACCACCGTGACCGTTAATGTGGTGCTACCTCCGGATGCGGGCCTCGATGCCACCACCACCTTATGCGTCACGAGCGGATCAACACCACTATTCCCGGTCCTGCAAGGCACTCCCGATGCCGGTGGAACATGGGCAAGACCGAACGGAACGGCCTTCGATGGCATCATCGCACCAGCCACTGACGCTTCGGGCGACTACCTGTATACAGTGGCTGGCACGTTCCCCTGCCCAGCGGACATGGCCACTGTTACGGTGAACATCGTGAACGACCAGGATCCGGGAACGGATGGCACACTGACCCTTTGCGCCAGTGATGCTGCAAGTCCCCTATTCGCTGCGCTGGGCGGAACGCCGGATGGTGGCGGCGTATGGACCGATCCCAGTGGGAACGTATTCTCAGGAACGATCGACCCGTCGGTACACACCAGCGGCATCTACACTTATACCATCGCCGCACCACCGCCGTGCAGCAACGTGAGTTCCACGGTCACGGTTTCCATCATCGCACCGCCGAACGCAGGTAGCGATGGTGCGATAACGCTATGCGCCACTGGTGATGCGATCGATCTCTTCTCTGTGCTGCAAGGTGCCCCGCAGCCAGGCGGCACGTGGACCCACGCAGGCACCGTTGTCGGTGTCCTATTCGACCCGAGCAGCGCACCTGCTGGCGTCTACACCTATACCGTTCCCGGCACCATACCATGTCCGAGCGACGCCGCGAGTGTGACGGTAGCCATCACCGATGAGCCCAATGCGGGTGAAGACGCGATCCTCAACCTCTGTATCACCGGTGATATGGTCACGCTCTTCCCAAGCCTGGGTGGCGCTGATCCGGGTGGAACGTGGACCGGCCCTGATGGCACCTCGGATGGAACCTTCACCCCGGGCACGAGCACGCCCGGAGCCTATGTCTATGCAGTGAATGGCACGGCACCATGTCCGAACGCATCGGCGACCGTCACGGTAGTACAACTCAGCGATCCCGATGCCGGCAACGATGGCGCGGCAACGCTGTGCTCCAGCAATGCGCCAGTTGGCTTATTCAGCTTGCTGCAAGGCACGCCTGATGCAGGTGGTATCTGGTTGAACAGTGCGAACGCTATCGTTGACGAGGACTTCGATCCGGCCTTAGGATCCAGTGGCACCTTCCGGTACATTCTTTCGGTTCCACCGCCATGCATCAGCGACACCGCGTTGGTCCTGATCGAAGTGGTCCCAGCATCCGATGCCGGTGAAGATGCCACCGTGGCCAGTTGCGCGAACGGTGCGGCGATCGACCTCTTCAACGCGTTGAACGGCACGCCCGATACGGGTGGAACTTGGAGCGGTCCCGGTGGAAGTGCGGACGGGACGTTCCAACCCGGCTCTGACACACCTGGGGACTACACGTACTCCATCACCGCACTGGCACCATGTCCGAACGTAGCTGCGACGGTCACGGTCGGTGTTGAAACTCCGCCCAATGCAGGTCTTGACGGAAACGCCACCTTGTGTCCTGAGGCCCCTTCGATCATGCTCTTCGATCTCCTTGGTGGAAGCCCGGACGCTACGGGCACGTGGACCGGTCCGGGCGGTGTGACCAGCGATGGCAGTTTCGACCCCGCCACCGACGCACCTGGCACCTACACCTACACCGTGTTCGGAGAGCTATGTCCGGAGGATGCTGCCAGCGCGAGCGTGAACATCTACGTGGTGCCCACACCGAACGCCGGGCCGGATGCGATCTCGTGCAACTTGAAGTATGACCTTATGGCCACCGGCACGTGGGCTTCAGGAACATGGATCGTTCCACCTGGTTTCCTGATCGATGATGCGACCTCGCCCACGGCCTTGGTCTCCGCACCTTCTGGAGGATCCTACTCGTTCGTCTGGAACGTGGTCACCCCAGAAGGCTGCGCGGCCAGCGACACGGTAAACGTGCTCTTCACCGACGTGATGCAAGGTGTGACCACTACGAGTGATGCGATCTGCAACGGCAGCTGCGACGGCGCAGCCAGCGTGAATGCCACCGGTGGGAACGGCGAATACATGTACATCTGGTCTGGAGGGGTCGCCGGTGATGAAGCTGAAGCGATCGGACTTTGCGCTGGCATGTACAACGTGATCGTGGCGGACACGAACGGGTGCAACGTGGTGATCCCCTACGTGATCGGAGAGCCTGAACTGTTGACCATCGATGGGGTGGTGACAGCACCAGAGACCTGCCCAGGCACCTGCGACGGCACCTTGGTGGTGAATGATGCTGATGGGGTATCGTTCACGGTGAACGGAGTTACCCAAGCCTCACCGCTCTTCAACGGCCTTTGTCCGGGAACCTATCTCGTGGTGATGACCGACGCCAACGGTTGCATCGCCCAGTCGGCAGGTGTGGTGGCGAGTCCTCCACCGGTGATACCGTCGTTCACCTATTCGCCGGACACCATCGTGGTGACCAATGCAGAAGTGAACTTCTTGAACCTCTCCTCTTCCAATGCCGTATCGTTCGCCTGGACCTTCGGTGAAGAAGACGAAAGCACCGCGGAGAACCCCACGTACACCTTCCCAGGCGTGCTGGGCGCCATCTACAACGTATGCCTCACCGCCTACGACGCCAACGGATGCAGTAACACGGCCTGCTTGCCGATCCCGATCTACGATGTGCTCGCCGTTCATGTACCCAACGCCTTCACCCCGAACGGCGACGGCATCAACGATGAGTTCCTGCCGATCTTCAACGTACCCCAGGTGAAGGACTACGAATTCCTGGTCTTCAACCGCTGGGGCGAACAGATCTTCGGTACGAACCTACCGGGCAAGCCATGGGATGGGCGCTATGGTGGTGTGGTCTCCCAGGTGGACGTGTACGTGTGGAAGCTGATCTGCAAGGACGCCATCACCGGCGATCTGATCGAGCGCATCGGCCACGTCACCATTGTGGAATAGCCAACGCCTCCGGTTTGTCCGGTCAGCAAGTTCTTCGGATCTTCGTTCCTGACGGAAGGAAGAACTCATGACGCGCTTCATTCTCAACGACACGCTGGTGGAGAGCACCGCATCACGGGGTACGGTGGTGTTGGATATCGTGCGGTACCACCAGCACATGAAAGGCACCAAGATCGGTTGCCGCGAGGGAGATTGTGGGGCATGTACGGTGCTGGTCGGCGAATTGAACGGCGACCGTGTCGAGTACAAGTCGATGACCTCTTGCCTGCTCGCGTTGGCGAACGTAGAGGGCAAACATGTGGTGACGGTGGAAGGTCTGAACATGGAGAAGCTCTCCCCGGTGCAACAGGCCATGGTGAACGAAAGTGGAACGCAATGCGGCTTCTGCACGCCGGGCTTCGTGGTGAGCTTGAGCGGTTGCTGCCTCTCGCGGGAAGTGATCACTGATGAGATGGCGATCCGTGCGATCGACGGGAACATCTGTCGGTGTACGGGCTACAAGTCCATTGAACGGGCCGCAGCTTCAATTGCGCACCAGTTGGCGCAAAAGGACATGGAAAAACCGATCGAATGGTCGGTGAAGAACGGCTTCCTCCCGGGATATTTCGGCGGCATCAAGGAACGACTTCAGACCATCCAACGTGGAAATGAGGCCGCCATCGACCATGCCATCACGGTAGCAGGCGGCACCGATCTGTACGTCCAGAAGCACGATACGATGCATCATTCAGTTGTGCGTTCCCTGGCGAATGAAGGAGAACTGAAAGGCATCCGTTTCGAAGGAGACCAGTGCATCATCGGTGGCGCATCAACTGCTGCGGATCTGCTGAACTCTGAAGTGCTGAAGAAGTTCCTGCCTCTTCTGGAGGACTACCTGTTGCTCGTCTCCTCCACCCCCATCCGCAACATGGGCACCTTGGCAGGCAACTTCGTGAACGCCTCTCCTATCGGCGATCTCACGGCGATGTTCATCGGTCTGGACAGCTCCATCACGCTGAGCAATGTGAAGGGCGAGCGTCAACTGAGACTCCGCGACTTCTACAAAGGCTACAAGCAGCTCGACAAGTCACCCGACGAGATCGTGACCCGCGTGTCATTCAAGCTACCCACGAAGGATACCCGCTTCCACTTCGAGAAGGTGAGCAAGCGCACCTACCTGGACATCGCCAGTGTGAACAGCGCGATCCGGTTGGAGATGGATGGCGACACGATCCGGGAGGCCCATGTAAGCGCCGGCGGCGTTGCTCCGATCCCGAAGTACTTGACGAACACATCCGCCTTCCTCGCTGGAAAGATGATCTCGAACGATACGGTGCGCGCGGCGGTCAAGGTGATGAACGAAGAGATCGCCCCGATCAGCGATGCCCGCGGCACGGCTGAGTACAAACGTTTGCTGCTGCGGCAGTTGTTCTTCGCGCATTTCATGGAGTTGTTCCCGGAGAAGTTCACCCTTAATGCGCTTGTCGGATGAAGAACATCGACAGCGCAAGTCACGTCACAGGACGCTCCATCTACTTGGACGACATCCCAGTGCAACAAGGCACCTTGTACGCGCTGCCTTACGACGCACCGACGGCACACGCGCACATCAAGGATCTCGATCTCTCCAAGGCCGCTGCCTTCCCAGGTGTCGTTCGCATCCTTACTTTCAAGGACGTAACCGGCGAGAACCAGATCGGCGGCATCATCCCGGATGAGCCGTTGTTCGCCGAGCATGAGATCCACTTCTGGGGCATGCCCGTGGCGCTCATCATCGCCACAAGCGAAGACGCTGCAGTGCAGGCGCGCAAGCTCATCACCATCGAGCTTGAAGAGCTTCCGGTGATCACCGATCCCCGGGAGGCGCGCGCGAAGGGAGAATTGATCATTCCGCCGCGCAGTTTCAAGTTGGGCGATACAACCAACGCCTGGGCCAACTGTGCGCATGTCTTCGAGGGCCGTGCGGACAACAACGGCCAGGAGCACCTCTACATCGAAACGCAGGGCGCATATGCCTACCCCACCGAGCACGACAGCATCCGCATCGCATCGAGCACGCAAGGGCCGACGGCTGTGCAGCGCACCATCGCGCGCGTTTTGGGCATTCCCATGCACCGCGTGGAAGTGGATGTGACCCGTCTCGGCGGCGGCTTCGGCGGCAAGGAGGATCAGGCATCTGCGTGGGCCGCACTGGTCGCACTCGCAGCATTCTTGTTGAAGAAACCGGTGAAGCTGGCGATGCACCGCATGGACGACATGCGTATGACCGGCAAGCGGCACCCGTACAGCAGCGATTACAAGATCGGTTTCGACAAGGACCTGAAGATCGTGGCGTACGAAGCCACCTTCCACCAGAATGCCGGCGCTGCGGCTGACCTTTCACCAGCTGTGATGGAGCGCACGCTCTTCCATGCAACGAACAGCTACGCGATCCCGAACGTACACGTGACAGCCTACTGTTGCCGCACGAACCTCCCGCCGAACACGGCCTTCCGTGGATTCGGTGGTCCTCAAGGCATGTTCGTGATCGAAAGCGCCATCGCGCATGCAGCGGACAAGCTCGGTGTCAACGCAAGCGAGCTACAGCGCCGCAACCTGATGATGGAAGGCAGCGAGTTCAGCTATGGCCAGATCGCCGATCACGTACACGCGCAAGCCTGCTGGGACCTGGCTGACGAAAAGTTCGACCTGAAACGGCTACAGGCCGATGTCGACGCCTTTAATGCGAAGAGCGCCACGCACAAGAAAGGCCTGGCGATGATGCCGATCTGCTTCGGGATCTCGTTCACCAACACGCCCATGAACCATGCGCGGGCCTTGGTGCATGTGTACCAGGACGGCAGCGTGGGCGTGAGCACCGGCGGCGTGGAGATGGGCCAGGGCCTCAACACCAAGATGGTGCAGGTGGCGGCGCAGGTCTTCTCCATCGACGCATCGCGGGTGAAGATCGAGACCACGAACACCACGCGCGTGGCGAACACCAGCCCCAGCGCGGCCAGCGCGACGGCCGACCTGAACGGCAAGGCACTGGAGAACGGCTGTAACGCGATCCTCGCGCGGATCAAGGAGAAGGCATCGCGGATGTTGAGAAGCACACCCGACGCGATCACCATCGTGAACGAGCATGTGCTGAACAACGGCCAACCCACCGACCTCGACTGGAAGAAGCTCGTGCACGCCGCGCATTGGGACCGCGTGAACCTGAGCGAGAGCGGCCATTATGCCACGCCGGAGATCCACTTCGACAAGTCGAAGGAGAAGGGGCATCCCTTCGCGTATCACGTCTACGGCACAGCAGCTGTGCTCGTCACGGTGGATTGCGTGCGCGGCACGTACGAGATCGACGCGGTGAAGCTGGTGCACGACTTCGGCAAGCGCATGAACGATGCGGTGGACATCGGCCAGATCGAAGGCGGGTTGGTGCAGGGCCTCGGCTGGATGACGATGGAGGAGATCGTCTACAACGAGAAGGGCAAATTGCTGAGCAACGCGCTGAGCACTTACAAGGTGCCCGACATCCACAGTGTGCCGAAGGAGATCACGATTGAAGCGCTACCTACAGACGGCCATCCGCTGGCCATCCGCCGCAGCAAGGCCGTGGGCGAGCCACCTCTGATGTACGGCATTGGGGTGTACTTCGCGATCCAGAACGCGATCAAAGCCTTCCGCCGAACGGCGGAACGGCCGGATAATCGCATGGTGTTCGATGCGCCGTACACGCCGGAGAAGGTGTTGATGTCGCTATACTCTTAGTTCAACGAACAGATCACATGGCAATCGACATCCAAGGTTGGATCGAAGTTTGTCGACGGGGGGGCGAAGAGTGTCAAGAGGAGCACTCGTGGAGTGGCGTCGTGAATCTGGGAACCCTTATTGACTACACGGACGATGTCTCCGAGTACTTATTCGGCATTTCGAAAAGGGCAGTCGGTGGCAGCGGCGTTGACGCAATTGCTGCAAACCGTGGACTTCCACCAAACCCATCAGACTCAGTGCGTCATGATATGGAGCGGATACGAGCTCATGAGTCGCAATACGGGTCAGGCGAATTCGGCGGCTATACGTTCGCAACATGGCATGAAATCCAAGCCGCGCGACTCGCTCCTGAGCAGTTAGCCGAAAGTTATTGGAGGCATGCATTCGAACTGACACTTTCGCTCATTCGTTTCTGGAACCTTTCCGATCACCAGATACGATTTGTGGTTTGGTATGACTGGTAACGACAGCGGCAACCACTTCCCAATCGCGACTTCGCGTGAGGGATAGAAGCGGAAAGCCCGGAGCGCCGTCTTCGGCGCGAGGACTTGTAGCGGATAGCCCGACGGCGCGCATTTGGCGCCGGCACGCCCAGATCTCAACTCAGCACTTACCGTTCATCCGCAAGCCACTTGATCGGGTTGTCGGCGATGTACCGTGCAATGCGCTCGTGCTCGCCATCGTCCCGGATGATGCGTTCGTAGTAGTTCCCATGCCACACTTTGGCTCCCGGAGTTCGGCGGGACTCGTTCACCCGTTTCGTGACTGCGCTCTTGTACGATGAGACGATCGCACCTACCGAACCAGGCACTCGACCGGTGGGCATGATGCGACCATCGGGATGCACACCGATGCGTATCTCCTCCTTGACCGGTGCAGGTGGTGGTCTGTCGATGATGACGATACCATGCAAGTGATCCGGCATGATCTGGAAAGCACCGAGGGAGACGTGCGGAAAGTGCTCGGGGATGCTATCCCAGCATTGTTGTGCGATCACTCCTACGCTGGTCAGGGTGACGCATGCATACCCCTGGGATGCTGCATGTCGCTCACTATCCCAAGTGATCCTACAGAGCGATCGCTCGCGCCGATGCGTGAGTATGGTGATGAAGTACGCACCTACGCGGGTGTAGTCGTATCCGCGGAGCCGGATGGAGCGTCGGTTGCCGTAGGATGAGGCCATGTGCCTGCTGGGTGCAATAGGGATGACTTAGATAGGCAGGTAAGGACGATGCATGCATCGTCCTACCGTGCCCTCCGCATCTCAAGTATCCTCAAGAAGGAGCGTGTGCGGATCTCCGCCAGTGTGAGCCCCGTGGCCAGCGCCTCCTGCTCGCTGATCGCACCACAGTTCAGGCCGCGCAAGAAATAGTTGAGCAGGCCCTGACCGGTCGCGGCATCGTCGAAGACGTCGCTGGTGAGCGTGGCGCGGGCGGCGCGTTCAACGAAGGCTTTGAGGCGCGCGGCGGCATCGTCGTAGCTCTCCAGGAAGAAGCTGTAGACGGCGGCGTAGCGCATGGGGAATTGCGCGGGGTTGAGGTCCCAGCCCTGGTAGAGGCCTTTCCAGAGGGAGTGGCGCGTGTGGTCGTACGCCTTCTTCCAGTTGCGGTGTACCACCGCCTTGTTCTCCGCGCGCTGCTTCGGTGTCAGTTTCGCGCCTCTGTGCGGACCGATGGGCATGACGTTGGTGGCGCCATCGCTGAGCCAAATGCCGGTGGCACCGAGCGAGACCTTCATCATCATGTGCGCGAAATCGCACACGGCGTGGCCCATGTCCTGGTACTTCGCGGTGATGTTGTTGGCGGCTGTGTAGTCGTAGGTGCCGAAGGCTGTGGCGATCATGCGGCCCTTGCTGGCGAGCACGTAGCGGCGCAGTGGGTTGCTACCGTCCGCGCCGATGACGGCCTGCGTGGTCTCCACCATCATCTCCATCTTCAGCGCACCCTTTGCGATCTTGGTGTTGCTCTCAATGGCTTCGAAGAGTTGCACCAGCGCCGTGATCTGCTCGGGGATCGTCACCTTTGGCAGCATCACCACGAAGTTGTCGGGCAATTTACCGTTGGTGGCCTTGGCGAGCGTGGTGAGGAAGATGTCCAGCGTGCGCGCGCCGCGTTCCTTCAGGTCCTCGGTGAAGGGCTTGATGCGGATGCCGATGAAGGGCGGCAGCGACTTGGCCTTCATGCCCTTGGCCACTTCCAGCGCGGCCTGCACGGCGGTGGCGTCCTCCTCCTCCCAGCTGCGGTTGCCGAAACCGTCCTCGAAGTCGATGCGGAAATCCTCCAGCGCCTCGGTGCGCAGCTTGTGGATCACCTTGTTGTAGGTGGCGTAGGCGAGCCAGCCCGTTTCATTCTTGCGCTTGGCTGGCGACAACTTGTCAAAACGCTTCACCAGCTTGGCGATGTCGGCCGGTTTCTTCGGCAGCTTCTCGTGGCCGGGCAGTTCCAGCGCGCGCGCGAACTCGGTGAAATCAGCGGCGTTCTCGAGCAGCGTCTTCAGCGCGGCGTTGGCCATCTTCTGCGCGCTATCGGCGCGGACGGCAGCAACCCACTGCGCCGCTATGTGCTCGCCAGCAAGGGCCGCATGATCGCCACGGCCTTCGGCACCTACGACTACA
>JAEUTB010000198.1 GCA_016787995.1 Flavobacteriales bacterium
ATTCCTCCTAGCCGGTTCGCTATTGGTTTCGCCGGTCAGCGCACAGGACAGTTTCAGCGCTCCCTTGGATCTGGACCACCGCGTGCACGTGGTGAAGGTCGATCATGTCAGCGCCGATATGCGCACCAACGTCCGACACGACGACCGCGGCGCCGCAGAACGCACCGTGGAGACCCGTGGCGATGGTCTGTATCATGTCCGTATCCGCAGCGCCCAGCACATCCAGCGCATGGAAGGCAGCTACCTGGATGCAGCCTTGTCCGTTCCACACGGTCGCTTCGTGTACTACCACCCCAACGGCCGCATCGAGAGCGTAGGGGAGTACCAACGCGGTGTGAAAGTGGGCACTTGGTACACCCAGGACATCACCGGCCAGGGCCGCGCCGAACGGACGTATTCGGGCCTTGCCGTGGAAGACCTGCTCGTGGCCAAAGGGGTGCAAGAGCGGGCGCGGACGCTTGGCCAATAACGCAGGTTCCTCCTGTACTGATGTAGTTGGTCTGTCGATCCACCATTTCCGGAACCTCAGCCGGTAGAGTAGCAGCGCCCAGCGCACCAGCCCTAGCGGTCATTTCCTATTTTCGTGCGCGTCGCCTGGGCTCATCCTCCTTGGCGATCATCACACAACCCGATCGTCCATGACCGCATCACTACGCGTATTCGCTTTCGCCACGGCCTTTCCCTTCGCTGCCGTCGCACAACAAGGCGTCCTCAACGCCAACGAATTCCTGCCAGCGGGTTCGCAGTACTCCATGCGCGCCGCTACGAATTTCAACGTGCTCGATACCACCTCCGGGGCCAACGTCACGTGGGAGATGGCGAGCCTTACCCTCACCGGACCAGCCTACCAGACCTCCTTCCTGGTGCCCGCTTCCACACCCTACGCCTCCAATTTCCCAGCTGCCAACCTCGCCGTTTACGAGGCTTCGCTGCCGCGGTATTCGTACTTCGATCGGTCGGCCACCGCCTTCAGCCGCTTGGGGTTCTATTACAACGGCCAGATCGGTACATATTCCGACACCCAGATCGAATTGCGTTTCCCCTTGCAATTGGGCAGTACGAGCGATGATACTTGGGATTGTGACGCGTTCACCTTCCCCGGCACCTACCGTTACACCTGTATCGGCAGCGGCACCCTCGAGATCCCCAGCGGCACCTACGAGGATGTATTGCTGCTCCGCGGTGTCAGCAACAACCTCACCGACTTCAAATTCTACCAATGGGTCAGCGCGGAGACCGGCGCTTATCTCATGTTCTATTTCGTACCCAATCCACCGTTCCAGTCGGAAGGCGCCCAGGTGCTGACCTCCTTGGTGGTCGGTGTGGATGAGAACAACGGTCTGCTGCCGATGCGGTTGCACGCCGTGGTGGACGGTACGCTTCCTGTAAGCTACACCAGTGCGGAGCCCCTGCGCTACCGCCTCCTGGATGCTGCCGGCCGCACCGCAGCTACGGGCAACCTGGCTGCTGCCACGAACAGCACCGGCCTGGTGGATGTGGCCATGCTTCATTCGGGTATTTACCTGATCGAACTGGCTAGCAGCACCACCTCCCGCACCGAGCGTTTCTTCGTGCCGTAAGCGGATGGGGCCAGTAAGGCTCAAAAGCCGGGTGAAGACCACCTAGCAAAGTGGCTGTCGGTGCGCCCGGAGCGGGGCGGCGAGATCCTCCGGGAACATGCCTTCGGTGAGGCCAGGTCCGATAGGAGCAACTATGTTCCGCCCACCTGGGAAGAAGGGGTTCCACCTTGTCCACGGTGAAGTCCATTTATCCCGTTGTCATATGCCACGATCGAGTTACGTACCTGATCACCTGGTCGGTTAGTTGCGAACTCCTCTTGATCGGTGCCAGGGCGAGGAAGAGGATGAATACGCAGCCACCACCACGGTGCGAGACGATGGGGTGGTGGTGAGAGCCATAGATACTTGGTTGCCTTTCAATAGGCGAAATGGAATGCCCTGTCACCGGACCCTATGTGGCGCTCTTCCCCGATCGGGACTTCAGCACCTGACCGTTCAAGGCTTGTGCGATATCGGATAGTCGATCCGGGTATACCGCCCCGTTGGCGCTCGGAAGTAGTACGGGTTCAGCGCGGCGGTATCCATGATCTCCCACCGCCGGAAAATGAACGCGTCCAGATGCGCGGCGTTGTCCTCGTGTGCTTCGTCCAGATAGGTGATCAACGAAATGGTCTGCTCGGGCCCGGCGGATGCCGAAAGCAACAGGCTTTCCACCGAAGTGGACCAGGAAAGATCGACGAGGTCGTCCGCAGGCCCGAAATCGAACGGCGCTGGTATGATGGCCTTGCTCAGCTGTGCTGAGCGCGCCACCTCGATGCATGCGCGGTGCCACGCCTTGCGCGCAGTGTAGTACTTCGAAACATCGATCGCCATGACGATACGGAGAACCACGGCAAGGCAGAGTTGGACCACGATCAAGGTCTTGTACCGGGCCATCGGAAGGACCTGGTGACACAGGATGATGATGATCCAAGCCGTGAACGCGAAATTGAGTTGCTCACGGTATCGGTCATGCAGGAAGCCGGGCGAGTGGAGGCCGACCAGAACGAAGAGCACGAACACCACTCCCGAGAACACCACGACCTCCCACCACCGCTTCGCAGCGACCAGCGCGAATAGATTGAGGGCACCAAGGACCGTGATGTCCGGATAATGGCGCAGCAGGCTGTGCCCCAGTTCACCCAGGCGTGCCGCATCCACGAGGCCCAGCAACTTGGATGGATCGCCCAGGTCCCGGATGAAGTGGAGGTTCTTTGCTTCGTAAGCGCTCAACGTGAGCAAGTGCAACACGACATGGAGCACCAGTAACGATCCCAGCAGGATGGTCAACTTCCGATCGCGCCAACAACGATCCATGACCAAAGTGCCCACGGTGAGCAACATCCCCAGGAAGTGGCTGGAAACGGCCCCCAGGAAGAGCACCGCCAGTAAAGGCCATCGGACGTAAGCAGACAACGTCGTGTCCTGAACCACCGCGCGGAAGAGGATCAACAGCGCCACACCGTAGTACAACTCGAAGATCGGACAGAACAAGCCGTGGGAAAGGCCGATGAGTTGGACAGCGGCCAGCGCTACTGCAGCGTGATGATCGCGCAACACGCGGGAAAGCAAGAGGAGACCAGCGATGAGAAAGACCACATTGTTCAGCGAATGCAAGGTGATCAAGGCCGACAGCGGCAGCCCCGACTTCGTGCCCAGGAGAGGGAGCAGTTGTGAAAGTGCCAGCACCCAACGGCCATGCTCAACGCGGAACCAACCATCGTTGACAACATGGAACAGGTAGTAGCTCGAGTCACTGAAGAGGCGTTCTTCCGCGAAGGTGATCGAGAACCAGCCGAGGAAGAGAACGATGGTTCCGACCAAGATGAGCGATAGCCGATCCCACGGCATGACCGGTGGATGTGCATCAGTAGAGGGAGTAACCATCCTGTAGAACTAGGGCAGCTTGATCACCCAGCGGAAGATAGGAATGGCCTATTGAACGTTGTCGGGCGTATACCGGCAAAGGCCAGGGTCAGCGAAACCTCGGAACATAGGACCGGTCCCGCCCTAACGGGATCCGCCGGAGTCGGGGAGTCCGAAGATCCAGATCACCACAGAGCCACACAGGCACCTGCCGCGCGCAGGCCATGACTGCTTACGACGCTACTCCACCACCACCCGCTCGTAACACACCCCATCCGGGCTGGTGAATTTGATCACATACGAGCCAGCGCCGAAACGCGTTAGATCCACCTCCTCCAATGTGGCACCGGTGGGCAGCGGGCGTTGGAGCAGCAACTTGCCCATGGTGTCGAAGAGGCTGTAGTAGCTATCGGCCAGCAAGGGGTCTGCGAACTCCACGGTGAAACGGCCGGGCGTGGGGTTGGGATATAGGCGCGGTTTCTCCGCGATGGAATGTGGCATTCCGGTGCTCAGTGTGCAGCCACTGTATACCGTGAGCGGGCTGAAGGTCGTGTCGTTCACGAAAGCAGAAAATACCTCCGCGCCATCGATAGAGACAAGAGTAACCGCACTATCCGTGGGGAAGAGATCTGAGATAACCACGGAACGACTTTGTTCCCAACATGAAAAATGTCCAAGGGAGTCGGCCTTGAAGATGTATGGTAAGCCGCTTTGATTGTTTGGAAGATCCCCCCAAATGCCTCCGCTGAAGGCAAAACCACCGTCTGCAGTGGGCAAAAGATCCTTGGTGTAATACGAATAGCCTGGGCGGCCGACCGAGCGCGTCCAGAGGCTATCGCCGTTCACATCCGTTTTCATCAAGAATGGGCGATGGAAGAAGTTGTAACCCGGAACGCCCAACGTCGCGAGCAACGCATAGTTTCCATCCAACGTTCGTGTGATGCGTGAATATCGCGGAGTATGCCAATGGTTCGGCGAGCTATCATAACCGCGACACCATTGGACATCACCTTCGCCATCCAACTTCATCATGAATAACTTCGGTTGAAAGCTGTTTGCAAGAGGAATAAGCATACTCTGAGTGGTACTATCAGTGTAGCCTGTGATGATAAATGATCCGTCCGACTCGATCAGCGCATCGTGCACAACTCCACGCGGCCGGATATAGGAATTGCACCAGATGAAGTTGCCATTCGCATCCATTCTTGCGACCACGGCACCAGCAGTATCCAGATTGATGCCGGCTAGGAGATCACCACCAGGCAATTCCTTAATGAAC
>JAEUTB010000171.1 GCA_016787995.1 Flavobacteriales bacterium
AGCGGCGACCTACTGATCCTCGGCTGGGGAAGCACGTATGGTGCCATCCGCACAGCCGTGAACGAAATGGCAGCGGAAGGACATACCGTAGGCCACCTGCACTTGCGTTACCTCTTCCCTTTCCGCAAAGAATTGGGCGAGATCCTCTCGCGTTACAAGCGCGTGCTGATCCCCGAGATGAACAGTGGCCAACTGCGCCAGTTGATCCGTGCTGAATACCTGGTGGATGCCCGCGGCTTGAACAAGATCCAGGGCATGCCCTTCACCGCTGCGGAGATCAAGGCCGCTGCACTCGAATACCTGAAGCAATGACCACCGCCAACGAAGTCGTGAACGGCAGTGCCGCACCTGCCAAGGTGAACTATGCTAGTGACCAGGAGGTGCGCTGGTGTCCCGGTTGTGGCGACTACTCCATCCTGAAACAGGTGGAGACCGTGCTGAAGGAACAGGGCAAGCCCAAGGAGGAGATCGTCTTCATCAGCGGCATCGGATGCAGTTCGCGCTTCCCGTACTATCTGGATACGTACGGCATGCACAGCATCCACGGCCGTGCACCCGCCATCGTCAGCGGACTGCGTGCCGTACGTCCCGATCTCAGCGTGTGGATGATCACCGGCGATGGCGACTCGCTCAGCATCGGCGGCAACCACCTGATCCATTTGCTGCGCCGCAACGTGGATGTGAACGTGCTGCTCTTCAATAACGAGATCTACGGCCTCACGAAAGGGCAGTACTCGCCTACTTCACCAGAAGGTGCGGTGACCAAGAGCACGCCCATGGGCAGCGTGGACCATCCGTTCAACCCGCTCGCGTTGTGCAAGGGGGCCGATGCCACCTTCATCGCCCGAGCCATGGACCGCGATCCCAAGCAACTGCGCGAGGTGCTGGTGAAGGCCGATGCCCACCGTGGCACCAGCCTCATCGAGATCTACCAGAACTGCAACGTCTTCAATGATGGAGCGTTCGAGGTCTTCACGGAGAAAGCCACCAAGCCCTTCCACACGCTCTTCGTGGAGCACGGCAAGCCGCTGGTGTATGCGAACGGCACCAAGGGCATCAAGCTCGATGGCATGACACCGGTGATCGTGGATCTCACACCCGGCGAAGCCTTACCCGACGATCTCTGGGTCCACGACCAGCACGATAGTTTCAAGGCCAGCATCCTCGTGCGCCTCTTCGATGATCAAGGGCACGAAGGAGCGATGCCGCGTCCCTTCGGTGTGTTCTACATCGCCGAGCGCAGCACCGTGGAAAGTCGCATCAACGCGCAGGTGGAAGAAGCCACCGCGAAGAAGGGCGTGGGCGATCTGAATGCCTTGTTGAGCGGGGGGAGGACGTGGACGATCGGGTGATCGAGACTGTATCTTTGGGGAAGAAGCACGAGCAATGACAACCGCCGCCCTCATCACCAAGTTGAAGAAGAAGCTGGACAAGGAGAGTGATACCAACGTATTGCGTGCTATTGAGATCCTCTTGCGTGGTGATACGAAGGAGGCGCGGATTCAAAGGCGGATGATGGAAGGTGCGATACGGTCGGAGGAGGACATTGCCCATGGCAGGACCATGAGCCTGGATGAGGCCAAGCGCAAGTTGAAGGCGAGCATCGCTAAGCGCCGTGAGGTGCCTGGAAAAGCACAGCGGGCAAAGCGGACATGAGGCTCGAAGTGACCGAATCTGCATGGTCCAGCCTGGAGGCGCTGACCTTGTTCTGGTCCGACCAATTGACCGATGTTGCCATCGATGCCCGTGTGGACGAATTGTGGGAGACAGTGCTGTGGTTGTTGGACCACCCGAAAGCAGGGCAAGTCGAGGAGTACTTGAGCGCGGTCGGAAAGGACCACCGTCGGTGGATCGTAGGGGACGTGAAAGTGATCTACCGGCTAGGCCCTGAAGTACTTTATGTGACCGACTTCTTCGATAGCAGGCAGGATCCGAAGAAGATGAGAGGTTAGTTGGCTGGTGCTGCCTCGCCTTCTGCGGGCACTCCCTCCCCCCAACACGGGAACACCACCGGCAGCAGCGCATTCCTCGACGCGTAGTGTGCTCGTTTCGCCTGTTGCCGCTTCGTTTCCCGCTCCAACCACTCCAAGTGGCGCGCCTGTTCCAGCAGATCGCCGCTGACCTCTGACGTTGATACCCGGATCATCCGCTTCAATGCCTCGTCGTCCGTGGGCTCCATGGTAAGCGTTATGGTACGCTCGCCACCTACGTTCCACTGAGAGGCTGCATACTGCTGGCCATCCTTTCGCCCCATGCAGATCACGTCATACCCGAACAAGGCATTCAGGCGCTCGGTGAAAACGCCAGCAGTCTCCATCACGCGTTGGTAGCTGCTCAGTTCCTTGGGGATGAGGTATACCCGCAGCTCGCTGAAGGTCTCCTTGTCCGCTACTTCGATCGTGATCGGCGTGTAGGTCAAGGTGGCGGTCTTGCCGGTCTGCTTGTCCGTGAACTGCATATCGCGGCGGTCGGCAGTGGCTTGGAACACGGCCCGGTCCACGTTCCACCATCCGGGGTTGGTCACATTGGCCACGTAGGCCGTGATGGGAGGTTCTCTTGTTGGACCGTTCTTCTCGATACCCAATTGTCGCAGCGCATCCTTCAGATTGGCGTCGAACTCCCTCCGGAACCGCTCCCCGTCCTGATTGAGGTCCTTGTTGTTCTGCCCCGATTGGCGTTCGTACGACTGTTGATCCGCTTGGGCTTCTTTGCGGTAGAATTCCTCTTGTGTCCTGCGCGCAGCCTCCGCATACCGTCGGCTCCATTCGGTGTACACCTTCCGCAGTCGTTCTGCCGCGTGCTCCGGCAGTTGCACCCGCCCATCGTTCCGCAAGGCGAAGGTGGCGAAAGCACCATGCCCCATGCGCACGGCCATCGAATCCAGTTGGCTCAGGTTCTTGTCCAGGTTGTTCGCATAGAGGTCCAGGACTTGGTTGTCGCAGGTGCGGTGGATCTCAAGCATGCGTTCCTCGAACTCCCGCGTGGCGAGGTTGGTGCCGTTGAAGCGTTCGTTCCAGAT
>JAEUTB010000204.1 GCA_016787995.1 Flavobacteriales bacterium
GATCACGGAAGCCATTATCCGTTCAACACGGCCTTCGCGTAGTTCGCCCAGCTCATCGTCTTCGTCGCTTCCACCACGTTCTCGCGCGGGATCGGCTTCTCGATACTGGCGTTCATCACACGCACGATGTCGGCGATGTCCTTCGGGGTGGCGAGGTACCCGTTGAACCCATCGGTGATGGTCTCGGGGAAGTGCCCCACACGGGTGGCCACCGCTGGTAGTTTGAAATTGTAGCTGAGGCTTTCCACACCGCTCGGCGTTGCCGTCTCATAGAATAGAACGATGGTGTCCGCTGCTTGAAAATAGGGCGGCACGTCTTCGTTCGGGATGAAACGGTCCACCACCAGCGTTTGGTCCTTCAGTCCCAGTTGTTCGATCATTGCCAGCGGATCGTAATCGCGCTCATCGTCGGCCTTCTTCAGGAAGAGTCTCTTCAGTGTGCCGAAGACCGCGTTCTTCAGTTTGGTGCTGAGCTTGCTCTGGTCCACCGTCTGCCAGAAGCGCTCGCCCACGATCATCAGGCTCACATCGTCGCGCTTCTTCGCCAGCTCCGCGAAGGCTTCAATGCAGTAGTGCAGTCCCTTGTACTTGCGGATGAAGCCGAAGAACAGGAAGACGTGCTTGCGGAGATGATGCTGCGCCTTCCACGCCTCCTTGTCGAACGCCGGATCGGGCTTGAAGAGCGTGTAGATGGGATGGTAGAGTTTGAGTATCGAGTGGTGAGTGACGAGTGGCGAGTCTGGCGCAGACCGCATGCGCCCAGACTCGCCACTCGTCACTCGATCCTCGCCACTTCGTTTCCCGTCCAAGGTGAGTTCGAAAGCGACATCCGGCAACAAGGCCTTCAACTCCTCCGCCGTCTTATACGCGTGTACGATGAAGCTGTGCCCATGCCGCAGTGCCATCCGCGTGAGCCGGGCGTCCAATGAGCTCTGTTCTTTCGCCGCTACGAAATGCAGGTCGAAGAGGATCTCGGCCTTGGTGTGCTTCCGCAGGTGCTTCGCGATCGTGTTCAGCGGAATGCCCTGCGTCGGGTTGTACCACTGGATGATCACCTTGTCCGGCTTCAATGCGGCGATGGCCTTGGCGGTAGCCCACCAGGTGCGTGGATCGTTCCAGTTGGTGAGGTACTTCACCGGGATGTCGTAGCCCTCCAGGAAGTCGCTGCGGCTAGCCTTGTCCACGAACTCGCGCGGGATGATCGCCGGATACTGCTGCGTCCAGCTGACGATGGTGACCTCCGCGCCTTCATCCTTCAGCGCACGCGCCAACGCGGTGTTGTACTGCGCGATACCGCCTTTGAACTTGGGGCCTGGGCCGAAGCAGACGATCATTCTCGATCAGAAAATGAGAGGATCAGAAGATCAGAAAATGGAATGCGCGCCCACTGAGAGCTTAGTGCGCTGACCTCGCTGATCGCACTTCGCTCAAATATTTGATCACCTGATCGGCTGATCATCTGATCCGCATTTTCGCTGCCTCATACACCCGCCGCATCCCTTCCTCGATGCTGATCTTCGCCTTCCACCCAAGATTCTCTTCTACCCAGGTCATGTCGCAGTAGCGGCTGTGTACGCCCACGGGTTTGTCGAGCAAAGGCTTTATGGTCGGCTTGTAACCCGCGAACCCTGTGAAGACCTCGATCAGCTCCAGGAAGCTGGTGAGCCTGCCCATGCCGATGTTGATGGCCCGGCCGTCGCTGATCTTGTCCATGGCCAGCAGCGTGAGGTCGAGCACGTCGTCGATGTGTACGAAGTCGCGGCCTTGTTTACCGGAGCCCCAGACCTCGAATGGGTTCTCCTTATTTGCGGCACGCTTTGCAAGTGAGGGCACGGGATAACTGAGGTCCTGATCTTCACCATACCCGCTGAAAGGCCGGATGCAAGTGACATGCACGCCGTAATGGCTCGCGGCGATCTTCGCCAGGAACTCGCCCGTGAGCTTGCTCCAGCCGTAGGTCATGTCCGGCTCGCCCATCTTCTTGAAGTCGATGTCGCTTTCCTTCAGTTGCAGCGTGTTGCTTTCCGTCTGCAGGTCGATGGGATAGGCGGCGCTGCTGCTCGGATAGAGGAAACGGCGCGGCTTGTTTCGGCACACGTAGAGGAACATCTCGGCATCGATGCTGAGGTCCTGCGCCACCAGCATGGGGTCGCCGTCGATCTTGCTGCGCCCACCCACGATGGCCGCGAAGTGGAAGATGTCGTCGAACTGGACGATGTTCTGGCCGTAAGCCTTGCGGAACCACTCCGGATCCTTGTTCAACTCGCGCAGCACGTCACGCAGATCGGCCTGGAGGAAGATCAAGCGCTCGTCCTGCCCGTAGATCCTCAGGTTCTTGTGCTCGAAGTTCACCGCATGCCCCAGCCACGTGTCGGGGTGGGTCCCCACACTGAGGTCATCGATGAAAAGGACGCGCGCGCCTTGGGCGTAAAGACGTTTTACCATGTTGCGGCCCACGAATCCGCAGCCGCCGGTCACCAGATGTGTTCTCATTGTCGGTCGTTACGCCCTGTGCTTGTCGAAGGGTGTTTGCTCACGGCTGCAAAGATGCGGAAGGCGAGGCCGTTATGGTCCGATGCGTGATCGGCTTTCTCCACACCTGTTCGGGAGCACCCGGGCACCGATTAACTTCCCCCCGTGGCACGACAAGAACTGGGCGCGGTGTTGAAGGCCATTGTGGCCTACGATGGTGTGGAAGTCGACCTGCTTTCGCGGCTCGTGGTAGCCATCAGGCCTACCAAGGGTGAACGCGCCAAAGGGATCCATCCTCAGGTGGATGCACTGATCGCCCTGTTGAAAGCGGACCCCGTGCTCGCTGTGGGCCTTTCCTCCTATGTGATGCGGTTGGTGCAAGGCAAACGCTTTTATCGGGTCATCATCGACCAAGGCATGCCTGGTGAGGCGTTCTGGTACGAGCTCCGCCGCCGGTTGGCCTACAAGCTGCTGCCGAACCAACCGGAGAAGGGGACGATCGAACATGTGCTCACCAACGTGTTCTTCCGCGAGGGCGATGCCGAATGGGTGGGCAGCGTGGCCCTTGAGCGGTGCATCGAACTGCTCGATCTGCTCGGTGGGCGCGGTGCCGACCGATGGAAGCACGATGATGCGCCGGTGGTGGAACTGCTGTTCTCCGCCAAGGTGCTGGGGTTGCGCATCAGCGGCAAGGCCTTCGATAGCGGTGTGCTGCGTATGGTGCCCGAGTACGAGAACCTGCTGAATCCCTTCGTGGCCTTGGGCGACGCGCTGAACGAACACCTCGTCGGCGTGCAGCAGGGCACCATCTCCCGCAAGGTGGATGAGGAGAGCAACCGGCATGTGAACGTGCTGATCACGCACTGCCAGGAATTGATCGATCGCGCCTATCGCAACAGCTCCAAACATGGTATGGGCTTTCAGGTGAACCAGCGTCTGGTGATGATGCGGCATATGTTGGAACGGCTGGCCGTGACCCTCGATGCGTTGGCGATACACCCCGACCGTGATGGCCGTGCCCATACCGTGGACTTGGTGAAGCAGCTGATCCGCTTCAACACCGGCAGCACGCGGGTGCTCGGATTCGTGGACCACAGTACACAAGTGATGGCCCGCGAGATCACCCACCACACCGGGCGAGCAGGCGAACATTACATCACCACCAGCCCTGCCGAATATGCCCGGATGTTCCGCACCGCCTTGGGTGGGGGCTTCGTGGTGGCCTTCGCTTGTGTGTTCAAGGCCTGGATGAGCACCTTGGACCCCAGCCTTTTCGGACAAGCAGCGCTGTATAGCCTCAACTATGCTTGGGCCTTCATCACCATCTACCTGCTCCACCTCACCCTGGCCACCAAACAACCGGCGATGACCGCTGCCACCATCGCCGCCACCTTGGATCGTGGACGTGGCCTGCCCGAACAGGAACACTATGATGATCTGGCATTGCTGCTGGCACGTGTCTGGCGTTCGCAGTTCGTGGCTTTCGCAGGGAATGTCCTCATGGCCTTTCCTTTGGCAGTGGCGCTGGCCTATGGGTGGAACTTCCTCTTCGGCACAGACCTTTTCGCCCACAAGTCGGCCAAGTTATTGGGCGAGTTGGACCCTTTTCTCTCTTTGGCGGTGCCACATGCCATGCTGGCCGGTATCTTTCTATTTCTCAGCGGACTCATCAGTGGTAGCGTGGTTAACCGCTCCATCCACCTTCGCATTCCCGAACGATTCGAGCAGCACCCGGTGCTGAAGCTCACCATGAGCGACCGGATGCGCGCGCGTTTCGCCAAGCTCTATGCGGAACACGCCGGAGGGGTCATCAGTAACTTCTGGTTCGGTGTGTTCATGGGCTCCATCGGTGTAGTGGGCGTTATCCTCGGTCTTCCCTTGGATATCCGTCACATCACCTTCGCGGCGGGCAATTTGGGGTTGGGTCTCGTCGGTGCCGGTTGGCAGGTGGATACTTACACGTTGGTGGCCGCTATCCTGGGTATCGGCCTTATCGGCTTTTTCAACTTCATCGTATCGTTCGGCCTTTCCCTGGCATTGGCCATGCACTCGCGCAATGTTCCATTCACCGACCTGATCGACATCGGTGCAGCAGTGTGGGAGCGATTCAAACGTGCGCCGCTGAGTTTCTTCTTCCCGCCTCGAAAGGAGGTCGCCTCACCGATACTCTCGGATCCACCGAAGCCGACCTAGCGCTCCAACCGGTTGAGGATGCTCGCTTCCAACGCGGTGGTGTCCGGTAGCTTACCCATGCGCTCCTCCAACAATTCGTCGATGGCCTGGCTCTGTGCTTCGTAAGCGCGGCAAGCATTGCAGATCCGGCGGTGCCACCACAACCCGGTGCGCTCGCCGATGCTCAAGGGCACCAGATCACGTCGTTCCATGAGCGCGGTGGCCTTGTCGCACGAAAGTCGGAGGTAGCTGATCAGCGGCATGTCAATTCCTGGTTTTCACGCGCCGTTCGATACAGGCCCGCAGCTTCAACTTCGCCCGGTGCAATTGCTGCCAGTAGTTCGCCGCGGTGATCCCAAGCGCCTGCTGAATGGCCTCGCTGTCCTTTTCCATCAGGTACTTCATCTCCACGGCCCCTCGCAGGTTGTCCGGCAACAAGTCCAGGCAATGCCTCAGCGCGCGATCCATCCGTTCGCTCTCTTGTTCGCTGAACGCGTCATCCAACTCACTGGGTCGGTGGGCTTGTTGCCAATGTCCATCCGTTCGGAACTCCACCGTCTCCGGGTCGTCGCTAAGGTTCTCGGAACCTGACACCCGCTGCCCTTCACGGTACACCTTCCGGTAATGGTCGGCCAATTTGTGCTTCAGGATGGAGAAGAGCCAAGTGCGTGGCGAGCTTTCCCCGGCGAAGCGCTCCAGCGTCTGCCAGGCGCTCACGAAGGTCAACTGCACCAAGTCGTCGGCCACATCAGGGTCCTTCACCCGGCTGCGTGCGTACCGCGCC
Source organism: Flavobacteriales bacterium (assembly GCA_016787995.1). Classification (GTDB taxonomy): domain Bacteria; phylum Bacteroidota; class Bacteroidia; order Flavobacteriales_F; family PHOS-HE28; genus PHOS-HE28. Next base: position 5,429 of record JAEUTB010000204.1, read on the forward strand.
AGATCGCCGGTGAACGACTTCACCCAGCCGGCCATCAGCTTGTGGCGGCCTGCCTCGTCCAAGGCGTTCCCCGGGGTGGTCATGGCCCGAAAGGTAGGATCCACGGGCCTGTGGATGGTCATTCGGGCGAAATGTCATCGTTCGGATGCATGGCCACGCAACTCCTTCAGCGCGCGGAAATGCTACGACCTAACTGCTTGTGACTTCCTCAGAACTGGAAGTAGATGAACGGTACCGCCTCCGCCGTCACCGTCTGGTACACCACGAACACCACTGCGATGCACGCCAAGGCCATGGCCCACAGCGGAAGGGCCGCGAAACGGGCCCTGTAACCCTGCTTCATCCGCTCGGGCAACCAATGCACCACGAAGCCGAGCAGCATCATGGCGAACACGCTGCGGAAGCCCCATAGCACATCACCGGCCAGGTGCCAACCGAAGTCGCCAACGATCTGACCGAGCATCAGCTCGACATGTTCCAAGGTGGGGCTGCGGAACCAGAAACGCGTGAAGGTGATGAACGAGAACGTGATGCCGATGGCCTGGAAGCGTGCGAACCAATGCTCGCTCTTGTTCCATGGACTGATGCGCGACCAGCCTTTGTAGATGAGCAAGCCGATGCCGTTCAAGCCACCCCAGATCACGAACATCCAGCTGGCGCCGTGCCAGAGCCCACCGATAAGCATGGTGAGCATCAGGTTGATGTTGGTGGTGATCATGTTCTGGAAGGGTGTCCAGAAGCGGGCTATGAGCGCCAATAGAGTACCTAGGATCACGAATACGAACAACAGCGATGCATCGCCGGTGAGCAGCACGAGCACGGCCAGTACGATGCCGGTCATGATCCACGAGAACAAGGACCCACCGCGGTTGCCACCCATGGGGATGTACAGGTAATCGCGCAGCCAGGTGCTCAGGCTGATGTGCCAGCGCTTCCAGAACTCGGCCGTGCTGCGGGCCTTATAAGGGCTGTCGAAGTTGGCTGGGAGCGTGTAACCAAGCAACAACGATAGACCGATCGCGATGTCCGTGTAGCCACTGAAATCAGCGTACACCTGCAAGGAGTAGCCGAAGGCGGCCATCAGGTTCTCGAAGCCGGTGAACCGCATGGGATCGGCGAAGACCCGGTCGATGAAGTTCACCGCGATGTAGTCGCCGATGAGCATCTTCTTGAGCAGACCATTGAGGATCCAGAAGATCGCCATGCCGAACTGCGTGCGGGTGAGGCTGTAGGGCTTCGCCATCTGAGGCAGGAAGACCGATGCCCGGATGATGGGACCCGCGACCAATGCCGGAAAGAAGCTCACATAGAAGGCGAAGTCCATGATGCTGTTCACCGGCTTCACATGACCACGGTACACATCCACTTGGTAGCTGATGCAGTGGAAGGTGTAGAAGCTGATGCCCACCGGCAAGAGTACCTTGTTCTCGACGAAGTGTGCATCCCATGCAGCGTTGGCCCAGCGCGCGAAGTAGTTCACCGCTTCGAACGAGGTGCCGAACGTGGCGTTGATCGTGTCCACTACGAAGTGGGCGTACTTGAAATAACAGAGCAAGAGAAGGTTCACCGTGATGCTGAGCGCCAGCAGGAGCTTCTTCCGCGTCGCCTCCGGTGTTGCGGCGCTGGCTTTCGCGATGAAGTGATCCATGGCGATGGAGAACGACAGCAGCCCGACGAAGATGCCGCTGGTCTTCCAGTAGAAAAAGAGGCTGACCAAGGTGAGCCAACCGATGCGCAACGGGTGACTGCGGTACACGACGCTAAGCACCGCGAGCACCGCTACGAAGAAGCCCCAGAAGAAGATGCGGGTGAAGATGAGCGGCGCGCTGGGGTCATAGCCCAGGAGATCAGCCCAGTCCACCGCCGCCGACAAGCTCAGGAGTGGAAATGCACCCATCGCTCAGCGGCCTGCGGTCTTAAGGTGTTCACCATAGGCTTCCATCATGGCGTTGAAAAGCAGGTCACCAAGGGCCACGTATCCCGGACGGGTCAGGTGGATCAGGTCCTTCTTCGCCAGACCGGCCTGCTCCCAACGTGCGATGGAATGTTGCCCGCCCATGACACCGAAGGTGTCCCACACAGCGCAACCGTGCTTCGCACCCAGCCGCATCATCACATCGCGGACGGTGGTGCCGTTCTTGTTCGGATGGCGCCGTTTGATGTAGCTATCCGTGTTCGTGGTGAGCAGGATCGCCGCGTTCGGCGAGGCTTCCTTCACCCGGGCGATGAGTTGCTCGTAGTTGCGCTCGTAGCGTTCCGAACTGAAATCCGGATCATGTGCATCGTTGATCCCGATGCTGAAGACCACCAGGTCGGGCTTGATCACCGCAAGCTCGCGCACGAACTGCTGGCACCGCAGCCAACTCGTGGTGCTTGCACCGTTCACGCCATTGGCATGGTAGAAGAAGCCGGGATCATCGCTTTCCAAGGTGATCCCGTACAGCGTGAAGCGTCGCTGGTCAGGTGCGGTCCGTTGAAAGCGGAGGTACAGCGTATCCACGTACCGGTCGTACTGGAATTCGGTATACCCGCGCTTGGGATCCTCGCTGCTTTCGATGTGGACCAGTGGATCCCGGCTGTACGCGGTCACCGTATAGCTGCTGTCCATCCGGTGCATCACCTTCACCCGGTTGAATTGGTAGCCGCTGTACACCTCACCGCGAAAGCTCACCTTCAAGGTGGTCAAGGTATCCGTGGTGGTCACGGAATAGCCGCTGATGCCCAACGCTGCGGTATCCGCGCGGGTCACGTTCTTCTCGCTGGTCCATTTACCCGTGTATTCCGGCAGGTACCAGTACGGGTTGTTGGTCTTCGCCATGGCATAGGGGAAGATGAAGCCACGGCCACCCTTCACCCCGGGCACCACGTTCTGTAACCGGCTGCGCAGCTCCATGCTCCACATGTCCGCTTGTATGTGCGAACCACCGAAGTGTGCGACGTGGACCTGTCCTGTGCCGTCGAGCAACAACTTGTCGAGCTTGCTGTGATAACGATCCCAGTCCTTTCGATCACCGGGGAAAACGAGCTTGTTCGAAGGCAAGTCCGCCACCGCGATCGCTGGCGCCTGCACGGGATTCTCTTGTGCGTTGGAGTTGAAGGAAAGTGCGCCAAGAGCGAGGAGTAGCAGTTTTTGCCCGACACGGCGCAGTGCATCGCTCCAACACTTCACTGCATTCCGCTCACGCTGCTGCATGTTCCATCAATTCTGTTTGGCGCCGTAGTAAGCGGCGAAGTTGTTGATCAAGGCGGTGTAGAAGAGCTCCCCCACCTTCTTCGCGCCTTGCGGACTGAAATGGGTGTAGTCCGTGGCGGCCAACGGCGGGTCGGCGGTCACCCAGCTCACCATGCTATTGCGGCCACCCATGGCTTCATACATATCCCAGAACACCGCACCTTGAGCCAAGGCGTTGGCCTTCATCGCATCCCGCACCTCTTCCAGGAATGGGCGGGTCACGTAGTCCTCACCCTCCTTGATGCTCATGTCACTGGGGCCGATCACGATCACCGCGACACCTGGGATCATCTTCTTGAACCGAGCGATCTGCGCGCCGAAGAATCGTCCGTACTGCGCGGCCTCTTCGGCATTCTTCAAGTTCGGCACCACGTTGCCGCCGTATTGCAGGATGAGCAGTTCCACGTCCAGATCCTTGAACATGCGGCCGAGCAGCGCCTGATCGGTCTTGCGGAATTCATACCCTGCAGCACCCCGCGCGGCGATGTTATCCATGCAGATGCCCGTTCGACTTTCGAGGGAGATGCCATAGACATCCGGACTATCCGCACCCTTGAAGGTGAAGGTGAGTTCCTGCGGCGTGTCAGCGAACTTCCATTCGCGGATGAGCAGATGATCCGCTGGTTCCACCAGCTCGCTGCTCACCAGTTCACCGGCGTTGTGTACTTCCAAGGTCAACGGCGCGCGATGCCAGCCATAGTAGAGCTTCACTTCGTTGTACTGCTGTGCTTTGCCGTATGCCCGGCGCAAGGGCTTCAGCGTTACGCTGGCTTCGTGAACGGCACTGTCCGGCGGCACGGTGTCCGGCAGGATGGGCGTGAAGCGGGAGAAGGATGACAACGCGCCGTAGCGATCGTGATGCTGGGTGGGATCCCTCCGACCCATGACGCTATAGCGGATCCAATCGTCGCTGATGACCCGGTCTATGCTGAAGCTGGGGACGATATCCGCCACGGCTACAAGTCCGGGACCACTGCCACCGAACTGGGCTTGCAATTTGTTGCGCAGATAGGACGTGATCCGGTCGCCTTCCAGTTGGGAATCGCCGTAGTGCATGATGCGCGTGGGCTTGGCACCGGAGCGCGCCGCCTCCAGCTTGGCGAAAAGCGGCCACAACACTTCCTTGTCTCCGTTCGGGTAGTGCAAGGCGATACGCTCCTCCAATGGCCTCAACTTGGTGGTGTCGAACACGAAGGGCTCCGCCGCATGCACCGTGTCCGCCACGGCCACGCTATCCGCCAACGCTTCGGTATCGGTGGTGGCGGCGGAGTCGGTCTCCACGGCCAGGATATCGCTGATGTCGACCTTCTCCGCTTCCGTGGAAAAGAGGATCTCCGCAGGCGAGGCCATGCGAAGGGTGATCCCATCGCTCAGGACAAGGCCATCCTTCGGCATCAGGCCACCAAGCACCGCCAGCCCGCAGAGCACCACCACCACGAAGACGAGCACGTGTAGGGGTTTCATGGGCGAGGGATCTTCAGTTCCTGGCCCGGATGGATGGCAGCGGTGATTCCGTTCACCTCCATCAGCCGCTGCGCCGTGATGCCCGGGAATCGGCGTGCGATGCCGTACAACGAATCACCGGACTGCACGGTGTAGGAAACGAATTCAGGCGCCGGCGACACATCTTGTCGTGCCCGATCCTCCACGGGTGGGGTGGGCAATTGGTTCACGGGACCCTCATCCTCCGGCAATTGAGGTTCCGGTTCGCTCGGCTTCACCATTTCGCGCTTCTTCACCTTGATCAGCAAGGTGCGCCCGGCATTGATCCGGTCGCTGCGCAGGTTGTTCCACGCCTTCAGTTGCTTCACCGTAACCCGGTGCCGCGCGGCGATGTTGCTCAGGTTATCGCCACTGCGCACGCGGTAGCGGATGCTCTTCTCCACGATCACACTTACGAGGTTCTCGTTGGTGATGGTGGTCGGCGTGCTCTGCATTTGCGCCAAGGCCACTTCGACTTTGGGCAAGGAATCGCGCAGCGCCAGGAAGCGTTCACCCATCAACCGCGGCAGATGGAAGGTGGCACCCGTGGGGATGATGCCAGCACAGCGCGTGGGGTTGTTGGCCTGCAAGCGCACCAGCGGCACTTGTAGTACGTGGGCCAAGGTGCTCAGATGCAGGTCCGCCGTGGCCGTGAGCGTGTCGGTCGGCTCCCAAGGCATCGCTTCGATCGGTTCAAGACCAAATGCGCTCGCGTTCGCGGTGAGGTGGATGAAGGCCATCAACAAAGGCAGCACTTCCTGCTCTCCTTCGGTGAAGTGCGGATAGAGTGATCGATAGTCCGTGGCGCCGCCCGTGCGCTGTTGGGCGCGCGTGACGTTCGCTGGGCCACAGGCAAAAGCCATCACGGCCAAGCCCCAATCGTTGTACCGCGCATGAAGGTCCTTCAGGTAACGACTGGCCGCAAGGGTGCTCTTCACATCGTCGTGGCGTTCATCGAGATCGGCGGTCACGGATAACCCATACCGCAAGGCCACAGGATATGTGAGCATCCACAACCCTCCGCGTCCGTTGGTGGAACCCGCCATCGTGTTCATGGCCGAGAGCGCCATTGGCAGGTGTTTCAATTCGTTCGGCAGCCCTTGACGCTCCAATTCCTTCTCGATCATCGGGAAATACACCTGGCTCACACCGAGCAATACCCGGAAATGCTCGCGCAGCGGCTCGCCGTAGAGGTCGGCATAGAGCACCACGTTACTATCCGCGAAAACGGGTAGACCAGGAGCCTCACGACGAAGGTCATCATAAAGGTTCTCGGTGTCCACCGCACGCACCACGCCACGCCCAAGGTTGGTGCCGACTTCGGTCATGCTCTGCTTCACGGCCCATGTGTTCATCAGGCTGTCCGTGCGCCAAGTCACTTGCGCCTGTACGGCACAGGAGACCGCTACCGAAGCGATAAGGGAGAGGAGTTGCCGGACGCTTCGCATCAACTCGTAAAACAAGGCGCTGGCGCTTGGCATGGGCGCATTCTGCCCGGCGAGTTGTCCACGCGCGCATGTTCAGTTGAACGATCTTTGTGCCATGTTGCGCATGAGGTTGATCCCTGTCGCTGCCAATGCGCTGCTCCCTGCCCTGCTTCATGCTCAGTTCCTGCAACCACTTCCCGTCGATCGTGCCAGCAAGACAGCCCACATGGATACCATGACCATCGAGATCTGGAGCGACGTCGTTTGCCCCTTCTGCTACATCGGCAAGCGTGAGTTCGAGAACGCTTTGCAGCAGTTCGAGCACCGCGAGAACGTGACGGTGGTGTGGAAAAGCTTCGAGCTCGATCCCCAAGCCCCCGAACGCAGCGAACACGACATGTATGGCATGCTCGTGAGCAAGTACGGCGGCACCCGCGACGATGCCAGGGCCCGTGTGCAAGGCGTGGTGGACCGCGCGAGGACCGTGGGACTCGACTACCGAATGGACAAGGCCATCATCGGCAGCTCGTTCGATGCGCACCGGTTGATCCAGTTCGCCAAGACGAAGGGACTCGGTGCCGAAGCTGAGGAGCGCCTCTTCAAGGCCTACTTCACCGAAGGTGTCCACTTGGCCGATCATACCAGCCTGATCCGCATCGCCGTGGACATCGGGCTCGATGCCGATGAGGTGAAAGGCATGCTGGCCAGCACCCGCTTCACCGAAGAGGTCCGTGCCGAGGAGCGCGAGGCTCAACAGCTCGGTATACGAGGCGTGCCTTTCTTCGTGATCGATCGCAAGTATGGCATCAGCGGCGCGCAGCAGAGCGCATACTTCCTGGGTGCGTTGCAACAGGCGTGGACGGAACGGGGCGCGAAGTGAGCTACGCGTTAAGGACCGTAGGTCCGGCTTGGTCGCCGACGGGTGTGTTGCACCTGATAAACGACCACGATGTTTCCGCGAATGGCATACACCACGCGATAACGGAATCCGTTCACCAAGGCATGGCGATACGCTCGAAGCCTAACTTGGTATGCCAGGGGATTTTCCTCAATGAACTTGAAGCAGCAGTCCAGCTCGTAGGCGAAACGGTCGGCCAAGGCCTGCCCGATCGCTTTATAGTATTCGTGGATCTCCGCTGCTTGCTCGATGGCTTTCGGATCCACGACCAGCGTGTAGCTCATCCTTTAAAGCCTTCACGCACCCTTCTTATGGCCTCTTCACGACTAACATACGTTGTGGTCCCATTCGATCGGGCCAATTCCTGAGCATCAAGTTCGTCCAACTCGGCAAGGGTGAGGTCATCACCACCAAGATTCTCCGAGAGAAGCTGTTGGATGCGCTCCAACAATTCTTCATCGGTGACCAAAGCCAGCTGTTCGGTGATGGTCCACTTTCGCGCTGCGATGTCCATGTTCAACTTGTGTACGGTAAAGATACGATGGTCCCCCCCGGAAAAGTGACCGGGGAACTAACGTGCTCAGCGCTTTCCAGCAGCCAGCACTCCGCACAGGTGGAACAGGAGGCGCGCACCCACGTTCGCATCCCACTCATCATGTTTGCCCGGCGATACCTCGACGAGATCGAACCCGATCACCGTGCGCCCGCTCTGCACCAGACGGCTGAGGAGGTAAGTGGCCTCTTCGTATTGGAAACCACCCGGCACCGGCGTACCCGTATTGGGGCACAACGTCGGGTCCAGTCCATCGATATCGAAGCTGATTTGGACCTTCTGTGGCAACGAGGCGATGATGGCATCACATTGATCACGCCAGGTGATGCCTTCGTACTGCTGGCGGCGCACATCGGCACTGCGCACGATGCGCACGCGGTCCTTGTTCTTCAAGAAGACACCGTTCTCCTGCTCGCAGAAATCGCGGATACCCACGCTCACCAGTTTCGTGAGCTGCTTGATGGGTAGAGCGTTGTACATGATGCTTGCATGGCTGTAGGTGAAGCCTTCGTAAGCCACCCGCAGGTCAAGGTGCGCATCGATGTGGAGGATGCCGAACTCCTTGTGCCGTGCGGCTTGGGCCTTGAAGAAGCCCAGTGGTGTACTGTGATCGCCTCCCACCAGGCCTACCAATTTGCCTTGGTCCATCCAATAGGCTGTGCGTTGCTGCACCCAATCGTTCATCACCGCGCACTCCGCATTGATCCGCTCCAAGGCCTTCTTCGCCTTGGCCTGCTTCTTCGCATCGCCTCCTTCGATCAGCACCTCCATCACCTGCTGGGCCTCCTTCTTCAGGGCCTTGCTCTGCTCCAGCAATGCCAGAGGTATCTCATCCATCGCGATACCGCCCTTCCACAGTTCCGGGAACTCAGGGTGAAATAGATCCACTTGGAAACTCGCGTCGAATATGGCTTGTGGCCCATGCGAAGTGCCGCCGCCATAGCTGGTGGTCACCTCCCATGGCACAGGCACCAGCACGATGTCCGCTTCCGCCGCGGTAAAGGGCAAGCCGTAGATATCCGCATTGGGGCTGCCGGGGCTGTTGGGGTCGAAGGACTTGATCTTGCTCGCTTTGCTCATGGTGCGTAGGCTGGAGCGGCGAAGTTAGGGGTGGTGGCGATGAGCCCTGCTGGTTGAATACTTCAACAGTTCGTCCGAGCTACACTAACGAGGGCCGATCACAGATGGCGGGCCTAAGCCTCTTGCAGCCCGCGGGGATCGGTGCTCACCGAGAACTAAAGGGACCGCGTGTTGCGCATGGTTATCGGATGACCAACCGTTCACCCTGCCACGGATCATGACCTACCGCCGACTTCGCTGGCTAACTTGGGCCACCTTTCGCAACCCCTCATGACGCCACGCCTTTTCCTTCTCGGTGCCGGCCTGTGCCTGGCCATCCTCTTCCCCACTGCTGCGGATGCGCAGAAACAACTCACCAACCGCGACATCTGGGCCAGTCCGGTGTTCAGCGTAGACCTGGTGGGTGGCCTCGCCAGCATGAACGATGGGCAGCACTATACCGTGTTGGACGAGACGGAGGCTGGTCTGGTGATCGATCAGTACGCCTACCGCACCGGGCAGAAAGTGAGCACCGTGGTGGAAGGTGCCGCGCTGGTGCCCGCCGGAGCGCGAGAGCCCATCGCCATCGACGGCTACAGCTTCAGCGGCGATGAGAAGAAGCTGATGATCGAGACCGAAAGCGAACCCATCTACCGGTACAGCTATTTCGCCCACCACTACGTGTACGACCGCGCCAGCAAGAAGCTGGTACCACTGACCGACTTGAGCAAGGCGAAACAGCGGCTGGCCACCTTCAGTCCCGATGGCAGCCGCGCGGCCTTCGTGCGCGACAACGACCTGTACGTGGTGGAACTGGCGACGATGAAAGAGACGCGTGTGACCACCGACGGCGCGTGGAACAAGGTGCTGAACGGTGCCACGGACTGGGTGTACGAAGAGGAATTCACCTTGGTGCAGGGCTATGCGTGGAGCCCCGATGGCAGCAAGTTGCTCTACCTGCGCAGCGACGAAAGCGCGGTGAAGGAGTTCGACCTGACCTACTACAAGAACCAGTTGTACCCGAACGAATACCGATTCAAATACCCGAAGGCGGGCGAGGTGAACAGCACGGTGAGCGTGAAATTGTACGATGTGGGCAGCGGCCTCACCTACGCGGTACCGCTGGGCACCGAGGACACCGACATCTACGTGGCGCGGCTCGGATTCACGCCGAAAGGGCAGCCTTGGTTCATGCGCCTGAACCGCTTGCAGAACCAGAAGGAGATCCTGCTGGTGAAGGTGCCGCCGACGGGCACTAAGATGCAGCCCATCGCGGAGGTGGTGTACCGCGAAACGAGCAAGACCTACGTGGAGGTGACGGACGACCTGCACTTCCTGGCCGACGGAAGCGGCTTCGTGCTCACGAGCGAACGCAGCGGCTGGAACCACCTCTACCACGTGCCGATGGGCGGCGAACCGAAGGCCCTCACCACCGGTGAATGGGATGTGGTGAGCGTGGCCGGCATCGACGAAAAAGGCAAGCGCGTGATCTTCACCGCGGCGCGGACTGCACCGGAGAACCAGGACGTGTGGGCCATCGGATTCGGCGGCAAAGGCCTGAAACAGCTGAGCCCTGCAGGCGGCTACAACGATGCCGAGTTCAGCACCGGGTTCCAATACTTCATCAACACCCGTAGCACGGCGAACGAGGCCCCTGTGGTGACCTTGCACGATGGACAGGGCAAATTGGTGAAGCAACTGAAGGACAACGTGCGCTTGAAGCAGGCGCTCGCGGACTATGGTGCGAGCCGCAAGGAATTCTTCCAGTTCACCACGAAAGGTGGGGTGGCCCTGCGCGGCTGGATGATGAAACCGGCGGCCTTCGATCCCGCGAAGAAGTACCCCGTGTTGATGACGCAGTACAGCGGCCCCAACAGCAACGAGGTATTGGACAAATTCGATGGGCGCGACCTGCTGTGGCACACGCTGCTGAACCAGAAAGGCTACATCGTGGTGTGCGTGGATCCGCGCGGCACGGGCCACCGTGGGCACGACTTCCGGCACGTGACCTATGGACAATTGGGCAAGTACGAGACCGAAGACCAGATCGCCACGGCGAAATGGTTGGCGGAGCAGACCTATGTGGATGGTGCGCGCATCGGCATCTTCGGCTGGAGCTACGGCGGCTACATGAGCAGCTTATGCATCACCAAGGGCGCCGACGTGTTCAAGGCCGCCATCGCCGTAGCTCCGGTGAGCAACTGGCGCTACTACGACAGCATCTACACCGAACGCTTCATGGGCCTGCCGAAGGACAACGCCCAAGGCTACGACGACAACAGCCCCATCAACCACGTGGACAAGCTGAAGGGCAACTACCTGCTGATCCACGGCCTGGCCGATGACAACGTGCACTACCAGAACGCCGCGGAAATGACGCTGGCCCTGGTGCAGGCCAACAAGCCCTTCGACCAGTTCGTGTACCCCGACCGCAACCACGGCATATACGGTGGCACCACACGCCTGCACCTGTACGAGATGATGACCGAGTGGTTGGTGGAGAATTTGTAAAGACCAGGGGCAGGAGCAGGGGCAGGGGCAAGTGACGCTCGTAGGCTTGCGCCTGCTCCTGGCCCTGCTCTTGCTCCTGCTCCTGACTTCCCCCTCCGCATTGCCAGTTCCCCGCCTTTCCTACCTTGGCGCACCTCAACCCCTAACACCTTCATGACCAACACCTCGACGACCACCACCGGGCACCCCCCAGGGCTGTACTGGCTCTTCGCCGCCGAAATGTGGGAGCGCTTCTGCTACTACGGCATGCGCGCCC
>JAEUTB010000224.1 GCA_016787995.1 Flavobacteriales bacterium
TATCGAACATCAACGGTAGCCGAAGGCTACGATGACCATACGCACAGGGCGTAGCCACAGGCTACGCCCTGCTTCGTTCTACCTTCGCGCGCACATGCCCCACATCATCGCCCCTTCCCTCCTTTCGGCCGACTTCTCCGACCTGAAAAGTGCTGTGCGGTTGGTGGATGAGAGTCCAGCCCCTTGGCTGCACTTGGATGTAATGGACGGCGTGTTCGTGCCCAACATCAGCTTTGGACTTCCGGTGATCAAGGCCATCCGCCCCCTTACGAAGAAGGTCTTCGATGTGCATCTGATGATCGTGCGACCAGAGAATTACGTGAATGCCTTCCGCGATGCGGGGGCCGATGTGCTCACTGTGCACTTGGAGGCCAGCACACATTTGCACCGTACGATCCAAGCCATCAGAACGGCGGGCATGAAAGCCGGCGTGGCCATCAACCCGCACACGTCGGTGAACGCGCTGGAAGATGTACTGGCCGATATCGACCTGGTCTGCCTGATGAGCGTGAACCCCGGGTTCGGTGGTCAGCAATTCATCCAGCGCACCTACCAAAAGATCGAAGCGCTGGTCGATCTTCGGAAGAAGACCGGCTCGAAGGCCCTGATCGAGATCGATGGTGGCGTCGGCACAGGCAATGTGCAACAGCTGATCCACACCGGGGCCGATGTGCTGGTCGCGGGCAACAGTGTCTTCGGTGCTAAGGATCCTGCACGGGCCATCGTCGAATTGTCCGCCTAGGCCCGAACTACTTTCATGGCCGCGCCCTGATCGGCCAACCTGCAGGCATGGCTTCGCCCCTCTTCCCCGATCCCTCGGCGTACGACCGGGAGTTCACCTTCAGCCGCATCGGCATGGCGCAGCGCCGCATGGTGTGGGGATACCTGGACCGTATGCTGCAGGCACCGGGCATGCAGGTGCTCGAATTGAACTGCGGCACCGGCACGGATGCGGTGCATCTGGCGCGGAACGGGCATCGGGTGCTGGCCACGGACATCAGCGAGGAGATGTTGAAAGTGGCGCGGGAGAAAGCACGGCAATTCGGTGTGGAAGACCGGATCACCCATCTGCGGCTCGGGTTCGAAGACCTCAAGCGCCTGGCCACTCCACCGGTGGACCTTGTACTGAGCGATTTCGGTGGTTTCAATTGTATCGATGCTGACCACCTCAACGACCTGGTGGCCCCCATCGCTGATGCCTTGAAGCCTCGCGGGCGCTTCATCGCCGTGCTGATGCCCGATCGCTGTGTGAGCGAGACCATCTATCACTTCCTCCGGGGTGAGTGGAAGGAAGCCTTCCGCCGGGGCCGACACGACCCTGTATGGGCCGGATTGAGCGGAACTGGGGCGGTGACCTGGTACCATGCCCCGAACGCATTCCGGCACGCCTTCGCCAGCCGCTTCCGGGTGGTCAATATCCGTCCGATCGGGCTTTTCGTGCCACCCACGCATCTGGAGCATCGGTTCGGGCACCGTCGTGCCATGTTGGAACGCCTGGCGCGTTGGGACGAACGGTTGAGTCATTGGGAATGGACAGCCAGGTACGCAGACCATTACCTGATCGATCTGGAACGAACGCGTTGATAACTGGGGTGTGGTGACAGCTTGATCGTCAGCCGGATCACCGGTATTTTCGCGGCATGATGCGATCCCTACTCCTCTTCTTGGGTCTCGGGCTGGTGCTGGACAGTGCCGCACAAACCGTCCCACACGATCACCGTACGTGTGGCTCCCATGCGATCACGACCAGGCACCTTCAACAACAAGGCTTGTCGGGCGACCTGCTGCACCAACTGCCCTCCGTGCAACCAGTGGAGCGCGGTGGAACATTGACCATTCCGGTGGTGGTGCACGTGGTGTGGAACACCGCGGCGGAGAACGTTCCCACGGCCACGATCAATGCGATCATCGCTGAACTGAACGCTGACTTCGGAGGTACCAACAACGACATCAACCAGGTACGACCCGCATTCAATAGTGTGGTGGACAACCCTGGATTCCAATTCTGCCTGGCCCAAGTGGCACCGAACGGCAGTGCCACGACCGGTATCGTGCGGGTGCAAACCACCGACACTTGGTTCGATCCGGACAACGAGACGGACAACATGAAGACCGCTCCCACCGGAAGTCCGGCTTGGGACCCCTCACGCTATTTGAACATTTGGATCTGCGACATCACCAGCGGTGCGACCGGAGGGACCATCACAGTGGGATATGCCTATCTGCCTGTCGGCGGAGTGGTCGGCAGCAGCATAGACGGCCTGGTGATCGACTACGACTATGGGACCCAGCCCGGCGCGCGCACGGCCACGCACGAGATCGGCCACTACTTCGGTCTACTGCACACCTTCGATGATGAAGGCGCCTGCGTGAACGCTGATGGCTTCGTGGACACCCCGACCTCGAACAGCCCCACGTTCTCCTGCTCCAACACCAACCTGACGAAGTGTGGTGTGCTCACGCAGTACGAGAACTTCATGGACTACAGCGACTGCACGGTGATGTTCACCGCCCAGCAATCCGCTTACATGACGAGCATCTTGAACAGTGAACGCGGTGACCTGCTCTTGAACAACGCATGCTCGGGTCCGGTGACGGGGATCTGCATCCCCACCTCGGCGGGCGGAACCACCGACGGTGACTACATCAACCGCGTAGCCCTCGGCACCTTCAACAATGCGAACTCCGGCGGCGTCGGCGTGCCCACCTACACCGACTACAGCAGCACGTATTCCACTTCGTTGTCGCGCGGTACGCAGTACACCCTCACCGTGCAGGGTGGAACCTTCAACGATGACAACGTGGCCGCCTGGATCGACTACGATCAGGATGAAGTCTTCGAAGCCGGGGAGAAACTCGGAGAGACCGCCATCACCGCAGCGAACCAAACGGTGACCATCACCTTCACCGTACCTGCCGGAGCCACATTGGGCAGCACCATCCTGCGTGTGCGCAACGTGTACCATAACACCGACGAGCCCGTTCCTACCGACCCCTGCTTCGCCTACGACTACGGCGAGACCGAAGACTATGGGATCTCGATCCAGAACGTCGGTGGTAGCGGAGTGTGCATCCCCACCTCTGCCGGAGGGACCACCGACGGTGACTACATCAACCGCGTGGCCCTTGGCACCTTCAACAATGCGAACTCCGGAGGCGTCGGTGTAGCACCCTACTCTGACTTCAGCAGCACCTATTCCACTTCGTTGACGCGCGGTACACAATACACCCTCACCGTACAGGGTGGAACCTTCAACGATGACAACGTGGCCGCCTGGATCGACTATGATCAGGACGACACCTTCGAGGCCGGCGAGAAACTCGGAGAGACCGCCATCACCGCAGCCAACCAGACGGTGACCATCACCTTCACGGTGCCGGCGGGCGCAACCTTGGGCTCCACGACCCTGCGTGTGCGCAACGTGTACCACAACACCGGCGAACCCGTACCGACCGACCCGTGCTTCAGCTATTCCTTCGGCGAGACCGAGGACTATGGGATCTCGATCCAGAACGCAGGCGGTAGCGGCGGTGCTTGTGTACCGACCTCCCTCAATGGAACCTCGGATGGTGATTACATCAACACGGTGATCCTGAACACCATCCTCAATGGCGGTTCAGGCGGAGTGGACGAACCTGCCTACACGGACTTCAGCGGCACGTTCTCGACCACACTCGTGCGCAACGGCTACTATGGCATCGTCATCGAGGGCGGCACCTTCACCACGGACAGCTACGCGGTCTGGATCGACTATGATCAGGATGACGTCTTCGAAGCCAGCGAGAAACTCGGTCAATTCAGCACCACCGCCGCCAACGAAAGCCAGTTGATCACCTTCGAGGTGCCGGGGAACGCGGCTTTGGGCACGACAACGATGCGCGTGCGCGGTGTGTACGTTGCTTCTGGTGAACCCGCTGACATCGACCCGTGCTTCAACTACGCTTACGGCGAGACCGAGGACTACGGCATCACCATCGCCGCCGCACCGAGCATCTACTGCACGCCGGTGACCGTTCTTGGCCCTGTGGATGGTGACTTCATCGATGATGTCGTGCTCGGCAACATCGTGAACCTGAACACAGGCGGTGTGGAAGGCCCTGCGTACACGGATTACAGTGGCACCCAAAGCACCACGTTGGAACGCGGCAGCGAGTACACGTTGGTGATCGGTTCAGGTGAATACACGCCTGACGTGTACGCTGCTTGGATCGACATGAACCTGAATGGGCTGTTCGAGGCCAGCGAAAGTCTGGGGCAATTCACCAATGCCGTGGCAGGTGGATCCGGTGAATTGACCTTCACCGTACCCATGAGCGCTTCCATCGGTGAAACCCGGATGCGGATCCGCGGTCAGTTCTTGGCACAAGGTGAACCTGATCCCATCGACCCGTGCTACTCCTACGCCTATGGGGAGACCGAGGACTACAAGATCTTCATCCAATTCAGCACCAGCGTGACCGAAGCAGCCGCTGCCAATGTGAGCGTCTGGCCCAATCCGACGACGGGTCTGGTGAACGTGAGCCTTGGGCTGGAAGGTTCCGCATTGATCGAGGTGCTCGACATGCAAGGCCGTGTGGTGATGACCACCTCCACCACAGGTCAACTCCACCAACTGGACGCTTCTACGCTGGCTGGCGGCACCTACGTGGTGCGTGTGAGTCAAGGAAGTGCGATCAGCAACAGCCGGATCGAGGTGTTGAAGAACTGACGAGACGTCCTGAGCTGCTTGGAAGACCAACATCCGAAAGGGTGTTGGTCTTCTTTTTTGGCATACCCGTCGAGTCGCTCGTATAGCCCAGCGAATACCCTATTCGGAGTGGAAACACCGGATGGATCAAGGCCGTAGAGGCACTTGAACCAAGCAGTTCGAGCATGCACAAACGTTATTCGGCATCCCTCCTCTGCCTGGCCGTCGGTGTGATCTCCCACGCACAGTCGACAGGCATCGGTTTCAAAGCCGGGGTACAGGCCAGCACGGCCAAAGCGATCCTGGTACGCACCACACCCATTCCTGGTGGCACCGCTGGACTGTACGTTCCCTGGGGCATCGCGCCCATGGTGGAACTGCAACCGGAAGTGCTGGTATCGACACTTGGGGCCCAATGGATGGAACCGGATGGAGACACCTACACGGAGCGCAGCCTCTACATCCAAGTGCCCCTTACGGTGAAGTACTTCTTGAGCAATGGCTTCAATCTGGCCGGTGGGTACCAATTCGCCAGACCTGTTTCCGCGCACGTGAAGGGCACGGAGGGGAACCGATCGACCATTGACCGATACGAGGCCCTTGACCACGGTTTCGTGGGTGGCATAGGCATGGACTTTCAGCACGGGGTGGATATCAGTTTGCGCGCCTACAGCGCCATGAGCCGATACCATGGCGATGATGATGCCTTGTTCGCGAAACACCGTTCCATCCAGGTCACCGTGGGGTATCGGTTCCATCAATTCAGCGGTGTTCCTTCACGTCGGCGTTGAGCCGGATCAGGGGGGCTATCTTTGGCCGCGATGAACGTCGGTCGAACCATCGCCTTGCTCGGAGGAGGACAACTTGGCCGCATGTTCATCGAGAACGCCTTGCGCTATCCGCTGCAGGTGAACGCGATCGACCCCGACCCGAACGCTCCCTGTGCTGCACTGGCCCATCGGTTCGAGGTGGGCCGGTTGGATGACATGACTGCGATCCTTGCGTACGCGCAGGACGCGGATGTGGTGGGCATCGAGATCGAGCATGTGGCGGTGGAAGCCCTCGAAAAGCTCAAGGCACACGGTAAACGGGTGATACCCGATCCTGGCGTACTGCGCATCATCCAGGACAAAGGCCTGCAGAAGCAGTTCTATCTGGACCACGACATCCCGACCGCGCCATTCGTGCTGCTTGAGCGTGGAGCACAGGCCAAGGATCACCCGACCTTACTGCCCGGTTTCTTGAAATCGCGCACCGGTGGGTACGACGGCAAAGGGGTGATGTCCATCGGTATGGAGACTGAAATACCTGAAGCCTTCGCAGGACCATGCGTCCTGGAACAGCGCGCCGATGTACACGTGGAACTCGCGGTGATCGTGGTGCGCGATGATAGAGGCCGTGCGGTGAGCTACGATGCGGTGGAAATGGTCTTCGATCCGCGATTCAACCTCGTGGACCACCTGCGTGCACCAGCGCGCTGCGCGGATGCGATCCTGGCCAAAGCCCGAGAGCTTGCCTTACGCGTGGCCGAAGCGTTCAATGAACCAGGACTCTACGCCGTGGAGATGTTCCTGACCCGTTCAGGGGAGCTGTTGGTGAACGAGACCGCGCCGCGTGCGCACAACAGCGGACACCATACGATCGAGGCTTGCCACTCCTCACAATTCGACCAACTCCTGCGCGTGTACATGGGTTGGCCCTTGGGCAATACCACCCTGCGCGACCACGCGGCCATGATCAATCTGGTGGGTGAAGGGGGTACGGGCCTTCCGCAGTTGATGGGGAACCACGAAGTGCTGGACCTATCCGCCGCATTCCCCCACCTCTACGGAAAAGTGGAAACGCGCACGGGAAGGAAAATGGGGCATGTGACCGTACTCGCTCCGGACCATGCCGGGTTGGATGCCGCCATCGCACGGGTGAAGGAATATTGCCGCGTGGTCCCTAGTGGAGCCACCATCACGAACACGAACCGAACATGATCAGCATCATCATGGGCAGCCGCAGCGACCTGGAGGTCATGCGCGAAGCCGTGGACACGATGACCGAATTCGGCGTACCCTATGAGCTCACCGTGGTGAGCGCTCATCGCACCCCCGACCGGATGTACGCCTTCGCCAAGGGCGCTGCCGACCGCGGTGTGAAGGTGATCATCGCCGGGGCCGGCGGGGCAGCGCACCTGCCAGGAATGGTGGCCTCCCTCACCACCTTGCCGGTGATCGGCGTACCGATCCGTTCGCGCAACTCCATCGATGGATGGGACTCCCTGCTTTCCATCGTACAGATGCCCTCAGGAGTCCCGGTGGCCACGGTGGCCGTGAACGGCGCACGCAATGCTGGACTGCTGGCCGTGCAGATCCTGGCCACGGCGGATGAGAAGCTCGCCGAGAAGTTGGCCGCTTTCAAGGGCGAACAGGAGGAGAAGGTGCGCGATGGCATCAGCACTTTGCGCATGCAGTTCCCGAACAAGTTCGATGAAGCATGATCCATGTGGCGGGCCGGCCTTATCGGGTCCACATCATCCGGTTGCTACCGAATGAAGATGTGCGCGCAGAACTCGAGCGCTGGTGTGCCTCCCAAGGTATCGAGGCCGCGGTGATCACTAGCGCGGTGGGCAGCTTATCCACCGCTGCCATCCGGCTCGGAGGTCGCTCCGAAGGCACCTCCATTTCGGGGGACTTGGAGGTGTGTTCGCTTTCCGGGACCTTGTCGCGGCATGGCCTTCATGTTCATCTGGCCGTGGCTGATGGCAACGGTGCGATGAAGGGTGGGCATCTGTTGAACGGCTGCGTGGTGCGGACCACCTTGGAGCTGGCGGTGCAGGAGCTGGGCGGCATCCGCTTGCGGCGCGAAGTGGATCCGCTGACGGGGTATCAGGAACTCCTCCCCGAGCCGATCGATCCGTGACCTCACGGCACGATCTCCATCACCGTCCACTGTGGACGGATGAACGGATAGATCTCGTCCACATCCGCATTCCGAAGGGCGATGCAACCCCAGGTCCAATCGACCCCGGCTGTGATCCAATGGTCTTTGCCTTCCGGCACACCATGGATGCCGATCTCGCCACCGATATCCTTGCCGGCCGGGATCTCACCCACTGCCTTGCGCGCTTTGAAGCGCCGCCAACTCTCGGCGTTCGGATAGTCCACCCAGATGAACTTGTGCCATTCATCGTGGACCCGTTTGCTGCGGAAGGTGAAACGGCCTTCAGGCGTCCGGCGGTCACCTTGGTAGTACTTGTCACCGACCGGTGCTTCGCCGAGGACACATGGATAGGTCTTCAGCACCTTGTCCTTCACCATGACCTTGAAGAGGCGTTCGGACTTGTCAACCAGGAAGCCGATGTCCGAGTGCGCATGACCGAGGCTGTCCAAAAGGTGGCCCAAAGGAACCGTTGGATGAGCGATGCCTGCGCGTTGCGATGGGTGATCTTCCGAGGTTGATCCCGTAGGCTGGCAGGAAATGCACAGCGGTAGGAGTAACCCGATGATGATGGTGGTCTGGAGCAGCATGATACCGATGGAATGCCGAAACCGCGTTCCGTAACGCTGGAACGGATTCGTGGGCATATCCCGATCAGCGTGATCCGAAGGCATAGCCGAACCAAAGGCGCACATCGGTGCCACGGGCATCAGCGAAATACCGGAAGCGGTCCAGGTAATCGCGGTAGGCCGCGTTGAAGAGATTGTTCACCTGCACACCGAACCGTAAGCGGTCCTTGCCCATGGTTCGCCCACTACCGATGGACAGATCGCACAGCGTATAGCCTGGAGGAGGAGCATCCAGGTCGATATCGGAAGAGACCCTCCGTTGCTCGAGCACCTGCGTACCACGCACCATGAATTCCCATGGTTCCCACTTCCCTTTCGCGATAGTGGTGTAGGTGAATTCGATGGCAGCTCGATCCGAAGGCATCAGGAACAGCCAACCTCCCGTTCCCCGGTCGTGCGCACGAACCGTATTGAAGCGAAGGTCCACTTTCAGGCGCCGTCCGAAGCAGGTGCCTAGCTGGGCATCGGCACTATGCAATACCGCGTTGGTGGCCACATACTGGAACACGGGGAAGGCACCACGAATGGTCAGGCGCGTGCCATCGGGTCGCAAGTAGATCATGTCGTCGATCCGATCGCTCCTCAGCCCGAGGCGAGCGGTGAGCCTTCCATCCGCCCAACTTCCATCCACCTCTGCCGTCGCGCTCAAGGAACGCTCGCTTTCCAGATCGGGATCGCCTTGTTCGATGGCGGCGGCACCGTGATGCAGACCTTCACTGTACAACTCACTAACGTGCGGTGGCCGGTAGGCGGAACCTACGCCGAAGCGCACCAGCGTGCTATCCTTCAAGGTCCACGCCATGCCCGCATGGAAGGCGCCGTTGGTGAACTCGTGCACCGGGTTGATCAGCACATCGTTCGCATCGAACTTGGCCACCTCGAGCTTGGATGCTTCCAGCCGTAGACCCGCTTCGAGTTCGAGCCGCTCCGAAAGCGGTACGTGTTCGATCACGAAGGCCCCGATGTTCCCGCGCCGGTAGTTGGGAATGAGCGGTCGCACACCCGTACCAGGTACGTTGATGTTCTGTTGGAGCGATCCGCTCACACCCACACGACCGTGCACCTGAGGGCCGATCCAATGCTTCAGCACCAGATCACCGGAGTGAACGCGCAGATCAAGGTCCAGTGCGGGCGTTCCACTGCGTCCGCCGCGCCGCAGGTCGAATTCCTTGCGATCATCCAGTTGGTATCCATAGGTCGCCACGATCCGGCTGCGTTCCGTGATCGCATAGCCCACTTCCGCCTTCATCAAATGGTGCGTCATGGTCTGCCTGGGCACATCGATGGCATAGGTGCGGTCGGCCACGAACCAAGGCTCGCCCGTGGCGATGGCGGCCCGCAGATCGCTCAGGCTGCCGATATGCGCAGCCCGCAGGATGCCCAACTGCCGTTCGAAGCGGCTGTAGTATACCGTGCTCGAAAAGCGGTGGTCGCGGTAACCGAAGCTCGCGGATGCACCGGCTTCGCGGTCGCCGGTATTGCTTAAGACATACCGTGCGGCTTCGCTATCCCCGAGGTATCGGCCGCTGGCTTGCACGCGCCAGCCGAACCCGCGCCAATTCCCCAAGCCGCCTTGCAGCTGCAGACCCGCCGCACCTCCACGGCCATTCGCGATGCCCACCCCATGGAAGGAACCTGCGATAGGACCTTCACGTGGCAAGGGTACGGGCTCGGTGACGATGACACCACCCAACGCATCGCTACCATACTGCACGCTGGCCGCACCTTTCACCACGGTGATGCGGTCGGTGGTGAAAGGGTCTAGGTTGGGCGCGTGCTCTCCGCCCCATTGTTGATCCTCTTGCCTCACCCCTTGGTTCATGATCACGATCCGGTTACCGCTCAATCCATGGATCACGGGCTTGCTCAGCGTTGGTCCACTGTTGAGCATGGTGACACCGGCCACCTTGCCGATCATGTTCGCGATACCCGCACCCGCGTTCCGCACCATCTCATCGGCTTCGACGGTCTCGTGGGAATGTCCCACCTGTTCATCCGGCCGCTTGCTCACCACTTCCATCTCGCGCAGTTCGTGCGCATGGTGCTCCATCCTGATCACCAACTCCTGTGCACGCGGCACATTGACGATGCGCTCGACAGGATCGCACCCCAAGTGCGCGATGCGAATGGTGATCTGGCCCGGGCAAAGGCCATCGAGCCGGAAACGCCCATCGATATCGGCCACCACACCGCGGTCCGTGCCCACCAGCAGCACTTCGGCGAACTCCAAGGGGGTACGGTCATGATCATCGATCACGCGCCCGAGGAGCACATGCGTGCATATACTCTCTTGCGCATGAAGGACGATCCCCTGCGATAGGGAACAGCAAGTTGTAAAAAGGAGAACGAGAACCCGGGAAGGCATGGTCAGCTGAGAAGGAAGCGGGACTTGGCGCAACGCCACGTCGGTGAATGAACCCTAGAACCTGATCCGTTCGCATCTAGATCATCCCCGGAGGCCCACGAACCTGGTAGGAGACCGCATTGCCCTCTGACGTGAGAAGTGTGAACCGGGAGAACAGGTCCCGGGCTGGTGAAGTCGGATCGGTGATGAGCGGGTGGGGCACAGCATCCGTTCCGGGAAGGGCGATATCGCACACCGCACAGACCTCTGCGAGAAATGCTTCGGATCCCGTTCCAGTGGCGGTATCGTGTTCATGCTCACACCGGTGGAAGAGATCCCTTGGGGCGATGTAGAGAACGAGCGCGAGCACCACAAGGGCCAGGCGAACTCGGCTATCGGGACATCTTGGCACGCACAAATATACCGGTGGGATCGGTGGTAACCGGGGCCGTTAGCGCTGAGGAGGGCCTCGCTTTCCCCCTACTTTTGGCATCAAACCTCATTGAACATGCGTTCGAACATTACGGTCAGCACGGCATTGGCCCTTCTTCTTTCCACTTCGTTGCAGGCCCAATGGGAGCCGTTGAACGTGGGTGGCACCGGGAACCGTAGCATCACCACATTCGGTGGATCCATCTTCGTGGCCGCACCACCGGCCGGTATCCGGAAAAGCGCCAACGATGGGGCTACGTGGACCCTGGCCAATACCGGACTGCCCATGAGCGGAGCCAATGTGAACGTGCGGTCGGTCGGGAAGAGCGCAACGGCGCTGTTCTGCGGCACGGAATCGGGCGTATACCGTTCCACGGACAATGGGGCCAGTTGGCTGAACGTGAACGGTGCGCTGCCGACCGCCACATCGACCATCTATTGCGACAAGATCTTCACGTTCGGCACCGCCACCTTCGTGGTATTCACCGGTCAGTTGAGCCAGAATGGAGGGGGCCTTTTCCGCACTTTCGACAACGGCGCCAGCTGGCTGCAGGCGTATTCGGGTCTGAGCAGTAACATGGTGGTGACCAACATGGCCGAGGTAGGCGGTGTGCTCTACGCCTCCACCAACACGGCCTTGATGCGCTCCGATGACCTCGGCGGCTCCTGGCAACCCGCCGGCACCACCAACTGGTCAGTTCAATCCGTACAAGGCGTGAACGGCACCCTTGTGATCCTCGGCGCTTTCGGCGCACAGCGTTCCACGGACAACGGGGCCACCTGGTCGGCTTCCACCGGGTATCCCACCACCAACTGCCCGGCTGGCAGTGAGCTCATCGTATTCGATGGTATGCTCTACGCGATCACCAAGACCGGCCCCAACGGTTGCTTCCGTTCGGCGGACAATGGTGCCACCTGGACGGCCTACAACGATGGATTGAGCCCCCAAAACACGTTCGTTCAGGAAGAATTCCATGTGTCGTCGTCGCATCTGTACATCGCCTGCGCACTGGATTGTTACCGCGTGGAAAGCACGACGACCGCCATTCCGGCCGACGCTGCTCTTCAACTTCCGAAACCGCAACCCACGGTGTTCCAGGATCACTTCAACGTGGACCTTACCACCATGAGCGGTGATCATCGTATCATCCTCTTGGATGCCGCTGGGCGTGAAGTGGCGAGCCAGAGCGCCTTCGGCGGACAGATGAACCGTATCGCACGGGGTGCCTTGGTAGCAGGTCGCTACCACTGCCTGATGCAGGATGTGAACACGGGGATCATCCATCCTATCGGCCAGGTGATCGCCGAATGATGGGCACCGGGAAGGTGGCTCACATCGGCGTCTTCACCTCCGGTGGTGACAGCCCTGGCATGAACGCCGCCATCCGCGCAGTGGTGCGTGGCGCTTGTGCCCAGGGCTTGCGGGTGACCGGTTTCCTCGGAGGGTACGATGGTCTGGTGAACGGGAACTTCCGCGCCATGGGTCCGCGCGATGTGAGCAACATCATCCAGCGCGGTGGAACGATCCTGCGGACCGCGCGCAGCAAAGCGTTCATGACCGCCGAGGGGCGGGCAAGGGCCGCTTCGGTGTTGCGCGAGCAAGGCATCGATGGGCTCATAGCGATCGGCGGCGATGGCACGTTCACAGGCGCCGACATCTTCTTCCAAGAACATGGCATCCCCTGCGTTGGACTACCGGGGACCATCGACAACGACCTGGCTGGCACCGACTGGACCATCGGCTATGACACCGCGATCAACACCGCTGTGGAAGCCATCGACCGCATCCGCGATACCGCTTCCTCGCACGACCGGCTCTTCTTCGTGGAGGTGATGGGGCGCGACTCCGGCGCGATCGCCTTGGATTGCGCCATCGCTGCCGGTGCGGAGTACGTGCTGGTGCCGGAACGCGAAGAACATTTCGAGCAACTCATCTCCGCCATCCTCGGATCGGACGGGGCGAAGTCATCCAGCATCGTAGTGGTCGCCGAAGGGGAAACGGAGGGTGGCGCCTTCACGATCGCTGACCAGGTGAAAAAGCGGTTGCCCACGAAGGACATCCGAGTGACGGTGCTGGGCCATGTGCAGCGTGGTGGATCGCCCACGGTGCATGATCGCGTGCTCGCCAGCCGCCTCGGTATCGCAGCGGTGGACGCGATCCTGCGCGGCGAACACAACTGCATGATGGGGATGTCGCATGGCAAGGTGGTATCCTCACCCTTCCCACAAGCGATCAAAGGCGTGCGTGAACTGGATGCGGAATTGTTCCGGGTACTGCGTTTCCTGGCTACGTGATCCGCCAATGAGAAAGGGCTCCTGTCTCCAGGAGCCCTTCACCAACTTCGGCACGTTATTGCCTAACGAGCCTTGTTCGTGCGAGCGGTCTGCCTTCCGCATCGAGCACCAACACCGAATAAACACCCGTTGCCAGTCGTTCGAGGTCCAGCCGTTGCTTCATAGGCGCATCGAATACCAATGCACCCAAGGCATCGAAGAACCGGAGCGATCTGGCTCCTGGCATCACACAGATCACCGTGACCGATCCGTTTGACGGATTCGGGTATAAGCTGAAGAGCTCCGACGGGGCCAGTTCCAAGAGCCCCACCCATGCATCGCATGCATCACCAACGCCATTTCCGTTGGCATCATCCTGAGCCGGGTTGTACAACCATACACAATTGTCGCAGGCGTCGCCCACACCATCCTCGTCATAGTCGCTCTGGGCGGGATTGAAGTCCGTGACACAATTGTCCTCACACACGAGCAGATCATCGTCGTCCACATCGGCGTTCGGCACGATACCTGTCGATCCGCCGGCGCAGATGCCACAATCATCGATGAAGGCCCCGCCACCGAAGTCGCCAGCACAATCGACTTGCGGATAAGCCCCTACGCATTCACAGGCGCTGGACCATGTATCGTTGATGCTGTTCGGGTCGCCGTCGTTACAAGGTGTTCCGGGCATGGCGTTGCCGTTGGGCACTCCAGCACAATCGAGCACTACGGCCGTGCCGACACAAGTACATTCTTCGGACCATGTATCATTCACGGTCCCGGGATCGAGGTCGTTGCAAGGTGTGCCTGGAAGTGCTGTGCCATTGGCCACTCCGAGGCAGTCGAATTGGACTTCCGTACCGACACAGGTGCACTGAGCGTTCCATGTGTCGTTCATGGTGGTATCATCCCCGTCGTCACACGGTGTACCCGGTTGTGCTGGACCGTTCGGCACACCCGAACAATCCAACCCTACCAGGGTACCCGCACAGGTGCAATTCGCCGTGAGCACGTCATTCATCGTGGCGACATTACCATCATCACAAGGTGACCCCACCTCACCGGGCGCATTGGGGCAATCATCCTGCGCGTTGCAGATGCCATCGCCATCCGCATCGGGGCTCGGGGTCCCCGCACAACTGCAATTGGCGGTCAATCGGTCATTCACGGTGCAGGGATCGCCGTCATCACAGGCGGAACCGACCGTTCCGAACACGTTGGGGCAGGCATCCTGAGTGTTGCAGATACCATCTCCGTCGTTGTCACCCACCGGTGTTCCTGCGCATTGGCAGTTGGCGTTCAGCACATCGTTGGTGGTACATGCGTTGCCGTCGTTGCAGGTCGATCCGATCTGACCAGGGACACTGGGGCAGTTGTCGAGGACGTTGCACACACCGTCCGCATCGGTATCCCCACTGGGCGTTCCCACACATTGGCAATTCGCATTCAACACGTCGTTCACTGTGCATGGATCGCCGTCGATGCACGGACTTCCGACCTGACCAGGCGTATTCGGACACGAGTCCACGGCATTGCAGATGCCGTCGTTGTCGCTATCCGCCACCGGAGTACCTGCGCATTCGCAATTCGCGTTCAACACGTCATTGGTCGTGCAGGGATCACCATCGTTGCAACTCGAACCGATCTGGCCCGGTGTGTTCGGGCAGTTGTCCTGCGCGTTGCAGATGCCGTCGTTGTCGTTATCCGCCACCGGTGTTCCTGCGCACTGGCAGTTGGCGTTCAACACATCGTTGGTGGTGCACGCGTTGCCATCGTTGCAGCTGGAACCTACCTGACCAGGGGTGTTCGGGCAGTTGTCCTGTGCATTGCAGATACCATCACCATCCGTATCCGGAGACAGGGTGCCCGCACATTGGCAATTGGCGTTCAACACATCGTTCGTAGTGCAGGGATCACCATCGTTACAGCTGGAACCTATCTGGCCCGGCGTGTTCGGACAGTTGTCCTGCGCGTTGCAGATGCCATCGTTATCGCTATCCGCCACCGGTGTTCCTGCGCACTGGCAGTTGGCGTTCAACACATCGTTGGTGGTGCAAGCGTTGCCATCGTTGCAGCTGGAACCTACCTGCCCGGGGGTGTTCGGGCAGTTGTCCTGCGCATTGCAAATACCATCGCCATCCGTATCCGGCGATTGGGTTCCCGCACATTGGCAATTGGCGTTCAACACATCGTTCGTGGTGCAGGGATCACCATCGTTGCAACTCGACCCGATCTGGCCCGGTGTGTTCGGACAGTTGTCCTGCGCGTTGCAGATGCCATCGTTATCGCTATCCGCCACCGGTGTTCCTGCGCACTGGCAGTTGGCGTTCAGCACATCGTTGGTTGTACAAGCATTACCGTCGTTACAGTTCGACCCGATCTGACCCGGCGTGTTCGGGCAGTTGTCCTGGGCGTTGCAGATGCCATCGTTGTCGCTATCCGCCACCGGTGTTCCTGCGCACTGGCAGTTGGCGTTCAGCATATCGTTGGTGGTGCAAGGATCGCCATCGTTGCAGCTGGAACCGATCTGACCCGGTGTGTTCGGGCAGTTATCCTGTGCGTTGCAGATACCATCGCCATCGCTATCCGCCACCGGCGTTCCTACGCACTGGCAATTGGCGTTGAGTACATCGTTGGTGGTGCAAGTGTTGCCGTCGTTACAGCTCGAACCTATCTGACCGGGCGTGTTCGGGCAGTCGTCCTGGCTATTGCAAACACCATCGCCATCACTATCGGCCACTGGGGTACCGGCACATTGGCAACTGGCGTTGAGCACATCATTGGTCGTACAGGGGTTACCATCATTGCACGTTGAGCCTACTTGACCCGAGACGAACGGACAGCTGTCCTGGCTGTTACATACGCCATCACCATCGGTGTCCGGCGAGGGTGTGCCAGCGCATTGACAACTCGAATTGAGCACGTCGTTCGTCGTACACGGGTTTCCGTCGTTGCAGGCTGTTCCGACCTGACCGCTGACGAATGGGCAACTATCCTGGCTGTCGCAAATACCATCACCATCGGTATCAGCCGTAGGCGTACCGGCGCATTGGCAGCTGGCATTGAGCACATCATTCGTGGTACATGGGTTGCCGTCGTTGCACGCGGTGCCGACCTCACCGGTCACGTTCGGGCAATCATCCTGTGCGTTGCATATGCCATCACCGTCGTTGTCCCCTGACGGTGTTCCAGCGCACTGGCAATTCGCCGTGTAGACATCATTGGTGGTGCAGGCGTTACCATCATTGCACGCGGAGCCCACCGTGGCCGTGCCACCTACGACACCTAGACAATCCGGCGCGGCGGCACCGACCGACGTACCGATCGCACCGAGCGAGAGGTTCTGGTACGAACCACTGACGTTCGTCTCCAACTTGACGGCGCGCACCATATAGTCGCGGCCTGCAACGAACGGAATGGCGGCGTCCATATGGCTCGTTCCGACCACCGGGTTGGTGGTGAGGCGCGTGGTGCTTCCGTTGGATTCGAACTGATAGATGTGGTAGCCACTGACCGCTTCGGCGGAAGCCGTCCACGTGAACGAAGGATGTCCGCCGCTGTTGGTGATGGAGAGGTTCGATGGCGGTGTGACCATCTTCATCCGGAGCGACGGATCGCCCATCAGGTTGAGGTGTGTCTTGCCGATGCTGGATTGCCATCCTTCGGTGATCGGTTGGTACAGACCGGTATTGTTCATCGTCTGCCGGACGCTGTAACCGATGTTCTCACCCATTCCCATGTGATGGAAATACCACGCCGGTATGCCGGCCCAGCAGTTCGTGAGGCCATCGCCGCGAGCGATGACGGCGCGCAAGAAGTTGTTCCGGTTATCGAAGTCGAGGAAGAAGCTTCCGAGTGCCATGTTGAACACGCCACCCATGTTCACCGATGAGGCCAGCTGCTGCGTGGTGGTCCCGCCGTCGGTACCGTTGTAGGTGACCACACCGTTGTCCACCGCCTGCAGACCGCCACCACAATGGTAGGTCCACAGATAGCTCTGGTTGTGGACGTAGCTGCCGAACGAGCCCAAAGCCGGATTGATGAACAGGTTGGTATTCCCTGTCAGTGGAGCGGTGCGCATCCCGCTACCCGCGACCGGGTTACCCAACCACTGGAGGTTATCGATCACGATACCGCGCGCTTGCGGCTCCCATCCCTTCACCTTGTAGTTGTGCGCCTTGTTCAAGTAGTTGCGCATCAACTCCACTTCGCTGAGGCCGAAAGCCGGCATGTCATACAAGTCGACACGCCCCACTTGCAGTTCGATGGATGAAGGGAAATCGCTCTGATCGAATTTCCCATCACCAGGCACGTTCCACGTGCGCTGCGTGCTGGAAATGGTCACGTTCACCGAGTTGTCGGTCCATGTGCCATCCATATCAGCGTAGTAACCATCCGTCGGGCGAGCGCCACGGCCATCGTCATGTCCATCGGGTGTGATGTTCCCCGAATAGGGCACCGGCACGTGACCTAGAAGGTACAGCGCCTTCACATTCGTCGGGTCACTGTTGTAATGACCTTGGATGATCGCCTTCACACTGGTGACCGATGCCGTTCGCGGCACATCGGACCTCAACACGTGCCAACCATCGGCGCGGAGATCCACGATCAGTTGCGCGATCTCGGCGGACAGCGGCGTAGCCAGCGTATTGTCCACGAGCAGGATCAACTTCCCCCGATACTCGATGGGTGCTACGTTGATGCCGGTGTTGATGTAGCCATTGCCCGTGACCCCACCCGATACGCGCACCACCCGGTACTCGTAGTTGGTGCCGGGTGTTACCGCGTTATCCGTCCAAGAAGTCGCGGAGGCAGCCGGTGAAGCGATGGCCGACCCCCAACTCGTGGCGGACTTCAACTTGCGGTAAATGGTGAACGATGTGGTACTGCTGATCGGTACCCAGTTGAGCGTGATACTGGGTGTGGCCGGCTGAACGGACGCCGTGAGGCGCACTGCTGCGCGTTCGGAGCTGGTTTGGCCGCTGGCAGCGAAGGCTAGCAGCAACGCCATCGAGATCAATAGGGAACGCACCATGGTCATGGCAGAAGTTGGTTGTTCAGCCGCCCCTGCGTTCCCTACCCTTTTGGATGTCCCACTGCAAGGCAGTGCATGGGACGGGGAGAGAAAGCCGACACGACCTGCCCTTCTACCGTGAACCAAGGCTTGGAGGTTACAATGCTCCTTGCCGCCCAGCACACCCGCTGCGCCAACCGCTAGCCTATACTCCTGGTTTTCAGCCCCAAGCGACGTGTCTGAACGAGCAGCAACGGTTTCTGTGGATCCGCCTTTTCGGTCGGCGACTTTGGCCAATGGGGATCCCGGGAGTGAATACGTGAAATTGGACCGTTCCTGCACCAGCGTGTTGACCCTTGTTGAGGGGCGCAAAATACCCCTATCGGCAAGGCAAGGATGGCGATCGTTGATAACCCATTCCTTCTGAACAGCCCGTCAATTCTGATCATTTACGATGAAGGACGCATCTCGGCCGACGAAATGAACATACCATGAAAGCCCTTTGGAGTCGGCCGAGATCTTCCATTCCGACGAAACCCATTGGATCATCGATGAATGGGGGTATTTTTGCGAGGACCATGACTTTTCGGTGGATGATGCGCTATTCCGGCGACAGCAACCTTTCAGGCCTGTTCAGCGTTAGACTCGGTCGCGTGAAAACGCACTTTTCCACGATCCACGAACAGGGAGTAGGAGGTGGAGTACATTGTTGAACCACCGCACAGGAACGACCTAGCGACGACCATGAGCAGCAAGACCAGCATTCGCACGATCAACGACCTTATCGACCAGACCCTGAGCCGGAGTGCATCAGCACCTGCGCTCATCCATGGCACCGACCAGTACAGCATGGCCGACGTGGATAGCTGGGCTCGCAGGTTGGCAGCACGGTTGGAACGTGAAGGCGCTGGCCCGGATCGGATCGTCGCACTTTGTTTGGATCGCTCACCAGAGCTGATCATCGCGGTTCTCGCCACCCTACGGGCAGGCGCCGCCTACGCTCCCATCGACCCGACCTACCCCATTGAACGGATCGTCGGGATGTTGGAGGACGCCAAACCGCCAGTGGTCGTCACCAGCAAGGCACATCACCACTTATTCAAAGGCACCGCCGCAAAGGTTCTGTTGATCGAGGATATCGACCTTAGTTCGGGTGCTTCGTTCGAGGGGCCTTCTCCCGCCACGGCGAACGACCTCCTCTACGTGCTCTTCACCAGCGGCAGCACCGGCCGGCCCAAGGGTGTGGCCATGCACCATGCGCCGCTCACCAACCTGATCCAGTGGCAACTGCGCACCAGCGTGTGCAAGGCCGGTGACCGAACGCTCCAATTCGCGCCGATCAGCTTCGATGTCAGCTTCCAGGAGATCTTCACCACGTTCGCCCAGGGCGGCACCTTGGTGCTGATCACCGATGAGGACCGCCTGAACAGCACGCAGCTCCTGCGGAAGATCATCGCGCAGAAGATCAACCGCATCATCGTGCCCTTTGTGGCGCTGCAATACCTGGCCGAGGCCGTGGAGCGCACCGGCGAAGTACCGTCCACGCTGAAGGAGGTCTTCACCAGCGGCGAGCAACTGAAGATCACGCCCGCCATCGCGAACCTCTTCAAGCAGCTGCCCGGCTGCCGCTTCTGCAACCAATACGGCCCCACCGAAGGCCACGTGGTGAGCGAGCTGGAGCTGAAGGGCGATCCTTCCAGCTGGCCTGCGCTGCCCAACATCGGCACCGCCATCGACAACGTGAAGCTCTATGTGCTCGATGAGCAGATGAAGCCCGTCGCGAAAGGCGAAGAAGGTGAATTGTACCTCGGCGGCGCGTGCGTGGCCAAGGGCTACATCGGTCGCGACGACCTCACGGCGGAACGCTTCCTCGCGAATCCGTTCATCCCCGGCGGTCGTATGTACAAGACCGGCGACCGCGCGGCGGAACTGCCCAATGGCGAGATCGACTACAAGGGCCGCATCGACGGGCAGGTGAAGGTCCGCGGCTACCGCATCGAACTGGGTGAGGTCGAAGTGGCCATGGAAAAGCACCCTGCGGTGGAGCAGGCCGTGGCCACCGTCCGCGAGGACCGTCCCGGCTTGAAGCGCCTGATCGGCTACTACGTGGCGAAAAGCGAGATCAGCACGAACGAGCTGCGCAAGCACCTCGCCTCCCTCCTGCCCGACTACATGCAGCCTTCCGCCTTCGTGGCCGTGAAGGAACTGCCGCGCACCCCAAGCGGAAAAATCGACCGCAAGGCGCTGCCCGCTCCCGATGTGAAGCGTCCCGATCTGGACGTTGCCTTCGCCGCACCGACGAGCGCTGTGCAGAAGACGCTCGCCAACGTGTGGGCCGACCTGCTCGGCATCGACCGCGTGGGCATCGACGACAACTTCTTCGACCTCGGCGGCAACTCGCTGCTGAGCATCCAATGTGTGGCGCAGCTGGAAGGCCAAGGCCTGAAGCTGCCGATCGTGAAGCTCTATCAGCATCCGACGATCAAGGCATGCGCGGCATTCCTGGAAGGCGATGCCAGTGCGATCGCTCCTTCAGAAATGGCAAAGGCGCGCAAAGCTTCGGCTGGTGGAGCCAAGAAGGGCGATATCGCCATCATCGGCATGAGCGGTCGCTTCCCCGGTGCGGAGAACGTAGAGCAGCTCTGGAAAAATCTGCTCGCGAAGAAGAACAGCATCAGCACCTGGACCGCGGATGAGATCGATCCGAGCATCCCCGCCGAACTGCGCAACGACCCCGACTACGTGAAGGCCCGCGGCGTGATCGCCGATGCCGACAAGTTCGACCACGCCTTCTTCGGCGTGAACCCCAAGGTGGCCGCGCTTATGGATCCGCAGCAACGCGTGTTCCTGGAGACCGCCTGGGCCGCACTGGAGGATGCCGCCTATGACCCCGCGCAGTTCGCCGGGCTCATCGGTGTGTACGCCGGCATGGGCAATAACACCTACTTCACGCGCAACGTCATCGGCCACCCCGAGCTCATCGAGCAGGTCGGCGACTTCGCGGTGATGACGGCCAACGAGAAGGACTACATCGCCACGCGCCTCGCCTTCGAGTTCGACCTGCGCGGTCCGGCACTCAGCATCCACACCGCGTGCAGCACCTCGCTCGTGGCGATCGCACAGGCGTTCAAGGCGCTGCGTGATGGTGAATGCGACATGGCGCTGGCCGGTGGCATCGCGATCACCGCACCGATCAACAGCGGCATCGTGTACAACGAAGGCGGCATGTACAGCCCCGACGGCAGCACACGCACCTTCGACGCCAACGGCAAGGGTACCAGCTTCAGTGACGGCACAGGTATCATCGTTCTGAAGCGACTGGAAGACGCGCTCCGTGATAACGACCAGATATACGCCACCATCAAAGGCGCCGCGCTGAACAACGACGGCAGCGACAAGGCCAGCTTCACCGCACCCAGCGTGCGCGGCCAGGCCGAGGTGATCGCCATGGCGCAGGCCGATGCGGGTGTGAGCCCGAGCGAGATCACCTATGTGGAAACGCACGGCACCGCCACTCCGCTCGGCGATCCGATCGAAGTAGAGGCGCTGACACTCGCATTCGGTGGTAAGACCAACGGGCATCACTGCGTGATCGGCTCCATCAAAAGCAACATCGGTCACCTGACACCAGCTGCTGGCGCTGCAGGTGTGATCAAGACTGCGCTGGCCCTTCGAGAGGAAGTGATCCCATCCAATGTGGGATTCGAAACACCGAACCCGGCCATCGATTTCGCGAATAGTCCGTTCCGTGTGGCGAACGAGAACATCGCATGGCCGCGCACCGGAACACCGCGCATCGCAGGCGTCTCCTCCTTCGGTGTGGGTGGTACGAACGCGCACGTGATCCTCGCTGAACCACCGGTGGCCAAGACCTCCAGTGCATCGCGCAGCAAACAGCTCTTCCTGCTCAGCGCGAAGAGTAAGAACAGCCTCGATGCCATGACGGACAACCTCCGCACC
The DNA here is from genome assembly GCA_016787995.1 of Flavobacteriales bacterium. GTDB lineage: Bacteria > Bacteroidota > Bacteroidia > Flavobacteriales_F > PHOS-HE28 > PHOS-HE28. Next base: position 22,267 of record JAEUTB010000224.1, read on the forward strand.
TGGCTCGAAACGCATCCGAACGCTGCGCTCGCTGATGCGGCTTTCACGCTGCAAGTCGGACGTCGGCACTTCAAGCACCGTCGCCTGATCGTAGGCGGTTCGCATGGAGAAGTGATCGAAGCGATCGCCAACAAGGACACCAACCTGATCGGCACGCGCGAGCTGCACGAGGCTGCGCCCGGCGTGGTCTTCATGTTCCCCGGCCAGGGTTCGCAGTACGTGAACATGAGCCGCGACCTCTGCGACAGCGAGCCGGTCTTCAAACAACACTTCGATCAGTGCTGCGATCTTTTCTCGAAGGAGTTCGGCACTTCGCTCCGCGACATCATCTTCCCGAAGGCCGGTGAAGAAGAGAAGGCCGCCGAGCAACTGAAGCAGACCATCTACACGCAGGCCTCGCTCTTCACCATGCACTACAGCCTCGCGAAGCTGTGGATGCACTGGGGCATCACGCCGGATGCGATGCTGGGCCACAGCATCGGCGAGTTCGCCGCGGCCTGCCTGGCCGGCGTGTTCTCGCTGGAGGATGCCGTGAAGCTCGTGGCCAACCGCGGCCGCATGATGCAGGAACTGCCCGGTGGCAGCATGCTCAGCGTGCGCGCGGCGGAAGAGGATGTGGTGAAGAAACTCCCCGCCGGTTGCAGCATCGCGGCGAACAACGGTCCGCAGTTGTGCGTGGCCAGCGGTCCGCACGAGGCGATCGCCAAGCTGCAAGCCGAACTGGAGAAGGACGGCATCACCTGCAAATTGCTGGTGACCAGCCACGCCTTCCACAGCCCCATGATGGACGCCATCGTGGAGCCTTACCGCAAGTTGGTCGAGGGCGTGAAGCTCAGTGCCCCGCGCATCCCCATCGTCAGCACGGTGACCGCAGAGTGGCTGAAGGACGACGAGGCCGCTTCGCCCAAGTACTGGAGCGACCACCTGCGCGCCACGGTGCGCTTCGCCCAGGCCGTGAAGTTCGCTTGGAGCGATGCCGACAGGGTGATGCTCGAAGTAGGTCCGCGCACCACCGCGACCACGTTGGCACGCCAGCAGAGCGCGGACACCAAGAAACAGGTTGCTGTGCCTTCGCTGGGTGATTCCGCAGGGAACGCGAACGAGCTCACGCAACTGTTGAAGGCAGTTGGCGGCCTCTGGCAAAGCGGCGTGCTGATCGACTGGAACAAGTTCTACGAGCGTGAAGAGCGGTGCCGCATCTCCATGCCGACCTACGCCTTCGAGCGCATCCGTCACTGGGTGGATCCCGTGGCGATGGTAGCAGACGGCGGTCGTGCCGTGGCTAGCACCACTATCGAGGCACCGGTACCGAATAGCAGCGATGCGAACCTGTCTCCCAAGGAAGCGCTGATCGCGCAGATCAAGCACCTGCTGGAAGAGAGCTCCGGCCTGGAACTGGCGGAGGCCAGCAACGAGGAGACCTTCCTCGAGATGGGCCTCGATTCGCTCTTCCTCACGCAGGTGGCGACCTCGCTCAGCAAGAAGTTCGGGGTGAAGATCTCGTTCCGTCAATTGAACGAGGAAGTGCCGAACCTGGACAAACTGGCGGACCACATTCTGCCGCATTGGACGAATGCAGGGGCAGCTGCAGGAGCAACAAGCAGCGCCACAGCCTCACCATCTGCTCCTGCTGTGAATGCTCTGGAAGATGCGCCAGAGCTGAAGAAGGTATTCGGCGCGCAGGCCCGCATCAGCAAGGAGAAGGTGGACGACATGACGCCGCAGCAGCGTGCGTGGTTCGACGCCTTCGTGAAGCGCTATGTGGCGAAGACCGCGAAGAGCAAGGCCTTCACGCAGGAGAATCGCAAACCGATGGCCGACCCGCGTGTGGTCACCGGGTTCAAGCCACAGACCAAGGAGCTCATCTACCAAGTGGTGGTGGACAAGAGCGTGGGCTGTCATCTGTGGGACATCGACGGCAACGAGTACGTTGATATCCTGAGCGGCTTCGGCTCCTCGATGTTCGGCTACATGCCCGACTTCATCAAGGAGGCCTGCCACAAACAGATCGACACCAGCGTGGAGATCGGCCCGATGCACCCGCTCGCGGCGGAAGTGTCGAAGCTCTTGTGTGAACTCACCGGCGCTGAACGCGCAGCGGTGTGCAACACGGGTTCCGAAGCGGTGCTCGGCGCCATGCGCATGGCCCGCACCGTGACCGGTCGCAGTTTGATCATCTCCTTCAGCGGATCCTACCACGGCATCAACGATGAAGTGATCATCCGTGGCAGCAAGAGCAAGAAGAGCTATCCCGGCGCGCCCGGCATCATGCCAGAGGCGGTGCAGAACATGCTCGTGCTCGACTACGGCACACCCGAGAGCCTGGAGATCATCAAGCAACGCTGCCATGAAGCAGCGGCCGTGCTGGTGGAACCGGTGCAGAGCCGCCGCATGGAGTTCCGCCCCGTGGACTTCCTCCGCGAGGTGCGCCGCATCACGCAGGAGAACGGCACCGCGCTCATCTTCGACGAGGTGATCACCGGCTTCCGCACGCACCCGAACGGCACGCAGGCGCTCTTCGGCATCCAGGCGGACATCGGCACCTACGGCAAGGTGATCGGC
>JAEUTB010000242.1 GCA_016787995.1 Flavobacteriales bacterium
GGTGTTCCACATCGAGGAGGACGCCTTCGAGGCCCTGAACCGCTACCTCGGCAATATCCGAGGCCGCTTCGCCGGCACCGCAGGCCGCGACGACATCATGGCCGACATCGAAGCACGTGTGGCCGAGCTCTTCCACGAGCGGCTGGATGGCCGCCGACAAGTGGTGAACCTGACCGACGTGGAGCACGTGGTGGGCATCATGGGCCAACCCGAGGATTTCATGGATGAAGAAAGCGGTCAGGATCGCGGTGCTCAAAGTGCCGAACCCTTCGCATCCAGTGGTTCCGGAAAGCGCAGGTTCTTCCGCGACACGGAGGACAAATGGCTGGCCGGTATCCTTGGTGGCTTGGGCGCCTACATCGGTGTGGACCCGTTGTGGTTGCGCATCGGCACCATCGCATTGGTATTGGCCAGCGTGGGTGTGCTCATCCCCATCTACATCCTGCTCTGGATCCTGGTGCCCAAGGCCGATTCAGCTGCCGACCGACTTCAAATGCGCGGCGAAGCCGTCACCGTGGAGAACATCAAACGCGTGGTGGAAGAAGGCGCCGAGAAGCTGAAAAGAGGCGGCGAACGACTGGCGAATGAAGCGAGCGACTTGGGGCGCAATTGGGAACAACGCGCCGCCCAAGGCAAGGACCGAACCGTAGGGGTACTCGTCAAACTGGTCGGCATCGCCCTCATCGTCATGGCCTTCAGCCTATTGCTTGGTGTGGTCACGGGTCTCATCGGAGGATCGGTGTCGCTCTGGCACGCCACCTGGAGCAACGAAGACCTGGGAATCCTTGACCTTGGCGAGGTCTTGTTCAATAGCCGCGAGCATGTCATTTGGATGGCGATCGGTGCGATCACCTTGGTCACGATACCCATTCTCGGCATGTTCCTCAGCGGATACCGCCTCTTGTCCGGTACGCGCACCCCGCGGTGGCTCGGGTTCACCATGCTGGCTATTTGGCTGGCGGCATGGATACCGGTCACCTACACAGGAATGGCGTTGGGCAAAGACTTCAAGCGGGGCAACAGCACCTTGACCGAGATCGAATTGGTGCAGCCGGCCGGTGGAACACTGTACTTGGATTCCATGGAACCGACGAACGCCGATGGAAATTGGAGCATCGATTACAACGATGGGGACTTGGACGTGGATCTTGAAGGCCTTCACATCGAGAACGGTAACGTTCAAGGCGCCTGGGCCCGGCTCTCCGTGGAGCGGAGCGCGGACAGCCTCTTCCACTTGAAGGTGGAACGTGAAGCGCGTGGGGCTACGGCGAAAGCGGCGCTGAATCGGGCTTCGAACATCCAATTCGCCTTCAGCCAGGTGGAAGATGTGCTGAACGTATCGCCTGTGATCAGTTATGCCACCAGCGACAAATTCCGCGGCCAGGATGCGCAGTTCACCTTGGAGGTCCCCGTTGGCAAGAGCATCTACCTGCGACCAGGCAGCAAACACGTGATCTACGATATCGAGAACGTGACCAACACCTACGATAGCGACATGTTGGGCCGCACTTGGACCATGACGAGCCGAGGCTTGGAGGATCTGAACGCCCCGAAGACCCCTATCGACGGTGATCCTGCTGCGCCAGAGATACCGTCGGATACCATCAAGCGCGGTGATGGCCCGGTGGCAGCCGTGGTTTGGACCGCACCCGCCAAGCGCCGTAGCACCTTGCGTCCCAGTCCTCCCCGCGCCGTCCAGCCCAACCGAAGTGCACGGACCACTTCAGCACAGAAAGCTGAGTTGGCGGTCCCGAACGTGCTTGCGCTTCTCTTCCAAAACCTGCATCAACGGTAAGCCGCCCCAGCGGAACCCGGGATCAACGAGGGGTTGGTGAGCCCGGGAGCGCCCTGCTGCACGTCCGTTGAGGGCACGTGCAGCGGGGCGGCTTCGTTCGGGACCCTACCGAGCTACTTGGCGGCCCAAAGGCCTTTTGAGCGATAGTCGGCCATCCAAGAGCGGACTTCGGCTACCTCCTTCACTTGGGCCTCACGGATGGAGGTCCAAGTCGCATCGTTGGAAGCACCAAGCGCAGCCAATGCCCTGTCGACGCGCTCCAGTCCTTGCGCCAAGTCAGCTGCCAAGGCCACATCGGCATCACGGTCGCTCTTCGCACGTGCCCCGTCGTTCAGGCGCGCACGAACAGCCTCAAGGTCAGCCATCAACAGGCTGCGCAGCCCACGCATATCATTGGTCACCATCATGCGTTCCTTGGCAGGTGTGTACACGATCAAGGTCGTGGTGGTCATACCACCTTCCGATACGGTGCCATCCGTCGTTCGGTCGGCGCCTGCTTGCTCTACAAAAGTGGCGTTCACTTCGGCGTTCAGGTCAGCCTCCGAGACAGGTTCCACTGTTCCAGGTCCGCGTCCGGCTGAACCGTCTTGCATCTTATCTGCCGTGGTATCACTCGTGGAACATTGTACCAGGAGCAACGAGCCCGCCATCATCGGTAGCAGGAAGGATCTTACCGACAAGGAAGTGATCAGGATATTCATGGTGTTGAGGTTTGTTGTCCGTTGGCCAAGGACCGGACCCAAAGCCTTTCCCACCTGAGGAACAGCGGCTTGAGACCGATCGATCCAAGCCGTGTTCGGGGCACCTGTTCCCCGATCCGTAGAGCGGGTGCCGCCTACCTTCGCGCCCGTGAAACCGGCAGAGATCGCGGCATTGCTCCGGATGGAAGTGGCACTCGACCTGCGCCAACGGGCGTCTTGGGCAGGCATGTTGCTGTACGTGGTGAGCGCTGTTTACGTATGCTACCTCGCAGTGAAAGGCGGCCTGAGCTTGGCGACATGGAACGCCTTGTTCTGGATCATCCTCTTGTTCGCCGCCTTCAATGCGTTGGCCCGCTCGTTCCAACGGGAGGATGCCGGACGCCAGCTCTACCTCTACACCTTGGTCGATCCTCGCAGCGTGGTGCTGGCCCGGGCCCTTTACAACGGAGGCACCATGGTGGTGCTCAGCTTGTTGAGCCTGGCGATCTACACCTTGCTCCTAGGTTCGGATGTGCTTGAAAATGCTGATGTACCGCAATTCCTGCTGGCGGTG
>JAEUTB010000247.1 GCA_016787995.1 Flavobacteriales bacterium
AGTGCACCGGTATGCCCTTGGCGTGCGCCCACTCGGCGATGCGAAGGTTGAAGCCCGGATAGTCGATCAGGATGAGGGCATCGGGCTTGAAGGCTTCGATGTCCTTCTTGCAGGCATCGATGTTGCGCAGGATGGTGCGCAAATTCATGATCACCTGCGTGAAGCCCATGAAGGCGAGTTCGCGGTAATGCTTCACCACTTCGGCTCCGGCGGCGGCCATACGATCACCGCCCCAGGCCCGGACCTTCAACGTGCCGGAACCTGCGACTTGGAACAACTCTCGCACCAGATTACCCCCGTGCAGATCGCCACTGGCCTCACCGGCGATGATGTAGATGCGCTTCCCTTTCGTCATAGTACGTAGAGCAACAGGACGATCACCAGCGCGTAAACGAAGGTGGCCCCGATAACACCGCGCATGCTGCGGTAGCGGTCGGTGCGGTCGAACCAGAAGAAGAGCGCGAGGTTGGCCAAGAGGGATAGGGAAAGCACGGGGCCTTGGTACTCACGCGTGCCCAGGAAGAGGTCGTGGATGAAGAACGGCAGGTCCAGGTGCGGCCGTATGCCGGTGACGTAGATGGTAGCGTAGGCGAAGAAGCCCAGCACCGGAGCCAGCAGACCGAGCACAACGCCGTACGGCACACTATCCGATCGCATGCTCCCAGGTGTTCAACGCGGCGATGGCGTGGTGCGCCGTCATGTCGAACTGGGTGGGCACCAGGCTCACATACCGGTTCTCCACCGCCCACACGTCGGTATCCTCGCCATGTTCCTCGCTGCGGAACTCGCCGCGCATCCAGTAGTACTCCTTGTTGCCCGGATCGAGGCGCGTTTCGAATTCGTCCTCCCAGTTGGCCTTGGCCTGCCGACATACACGGATGCCTTTGAGCGGGGCACCATCGTTGCGCGGCACGTTCACGTTGAGGCAGGTGCCCGTGGCCATGCCGTGCTTCAGCGTGTTGGCCACCACGTTGCGGATCACAGGACGCACCTGGCTGAAGTCGGCCTCGATCGCATGGTCCATCAAGCTGAAGCCGATGCTCGGTATGCCTTCCATGGCGCCTTCCACCGCCGCGCTCATGGTGCCGCTGTACAGCACGTTGATGCTGATGTTGGCCCCGTGGTTCACGCCGCTCACCAGCAGGTCGGGCTTATTACCGCCCAGGAGTTTGTAGATCGCCAGCTTCACACAGTCAACGGGCGTGCCGCTGCAACTCCACGCCTCCACGCCGTCCATCAGGTGTACGCTCTGCAGGCGCAGGAAGCTGTGGATGGTGATCGCGTGGCCCATGGCGCTCTGCGGCTTGTCCGGCGCCACAACCATCACCCGGCCGTATGCCTTCATCTCTTCGGCCAGCGCACGGATGCCCGGCGCGAAGATGCCATCGTCGTTGGTGACCAGGATAAGGGGTTGCTGTTCCATGCGGGGCGCAAAGGTACCTTGGGTGATCAGAAGATCGAAGGATCGGATGTTCAGACAATGGAATACGCGGGATGCTTGGGATATCTGTTCGGTCGACCCGAAGGGGTCGACGCTACGGGTGCGCGCTCGCAGCGTTGGAGGTAGCCGAACGGCACCACCCGTATCGTGCTGATCTTCGCCCCATGAAACAGCCCATCTTCCCTCCCGACTCCGCGAAACCCATCGCGCCGTACACGCCGGCAATCCTGGCGAACGGCACCCTCTACCTAAGCGGCCAGATCGCGCTGGACGAGGCGGGCAACCTTCACACCGGCGACATCGCCACCGAAACACGTCAGGTCATGGACAACCTCGGCAAATTGCTCAAGGCCGCCGGCATGGATTACGAACACCTGGTGAAGGTCACGATCCTGCTCAGCGACATGAGCCTCTACGCTGCGGTGAACGAGGTGTACGGCAGCTACTTCAATGCCATTCCGCCCGCACGTGAAGCCTATGCGGTCAAGGGCCTACCACGCGGCGTGAACGTGGAGATCAGCGGTATCGCGGTGATGGCGTGAACCATCAACTCCCCATTAACGATATTTGTGGTGTGGGAACCCTGAAGGAAATACTGGAGATCCTTCGAGCCGAACGCGCGAAGCTGTTCACGAAACATGGTTTGAAGAGCATGGCCATCTTCGGATCCATGACCCGGGATGACCACGGTCCGCATAGTGATGTCGATATCATGGTGGAGTTCATGCCTGGCGCAGACTATGACTTTCTGGAACTCGCAGAGGAACTGGAGCGCCTCGTACATCGTCGCGTGGACCTCGTGGTCCGCAAGGCCGTGAAGCCGTGGTACATGAAGTACATCGAACCTCAGCTTTTACATGTCTGAGCACAACGATGAACCGTTGCTCATGGACATGCTCGATGCTTGCCGAGCAGTGACGACCTACCTAAAAGGCCTTCAGTTGGAGGACTTCCTGAATGACAAACTCGTTCAGGATGCCGTGGCTTATAGGTTGCAGATCATCGGCGAAGCTGCCTACAAAGTGAGTCCAGAGACCAAAGCCAACGAGACCGCCATCGACTGGTTCAAAATAACCGGCCTCCGCCATCGCATCGTTCATGACTATCGGAACATCGACCTAGAAACACTGTGGCGCATCTCCCAGAAATATGTTCCACCGTTAGCTGAGCGCTTGGAACGCATCGCTTCGGACTTCGGTTGGAACTCCTAGGTCGCTCCTTCAACTTCGTGCTTGCTGTGCGTGAACGTGGAGATCAGCGGTATCGCGGTGAAGTGATCGCCGTGGCGCACGAGGCTCCCTTCAACACTTCCCAGGGCCTTTTGTTTCCACCGTCACGTGCAGGAACTCCACACCCTGCTCGATACCCGCTTCGCCCAAGAGACGACGCGCCATGGTGATGGCATCGGCCCGCTCCGTCACCGGTACATCGCTGAACTTCAAGACCACCACGCCTGACCACACGCAGCTGTACTCGAGCGTGGTGTTACGGTCCTTGCTCACCTGCGTGGCCAGGCGCGCCAGCATGGCATCGTCCAGATCGGTGATGTGGACCACGACCTGAGCATCGGCGGCTACCGCAGCAACCGGATCGGAAAGGCCCCCATGTGCCAAAACCACCGGCATCAAGGAGATCATGAGGAGCAAGGTCAGGTTGCGCATGGTGTGCTGGGTTTTCACCTCGAAGGTTGTCCTTCCGAATGATCAGACCTATGACCTTGCTCAGTTCCTCTTGAGTTTTCCATCCCTATCCCATGGTTCCGCACCGCACCTTTGCCGACCCGTTGCCGATCTTCCCATGAAGAAGCTCCTCCTCCTCTTGGCGTTTTGCGGATCCTTCGTCGCCAAGGCACAGAACGACCGCATCACCACGCGGGGCACCATCGGCTGGTTCAACTACTTCGGCACCATAAAGCTCTCCGCCAAGTGGGGCCTGCACACCGAATACCAGTGGCGGCGCGACCGATTGATCACCGGTTGGCAACAAAGCCTGCTGCGGGTGGGCATCAACCACCAACTGACCCCTTCGGTACTGCTGCGCGGTGGGTATGGCTGGATCGAGACCTACCCCTATGGCGAACTTCCGATCAATGGCCTGGGACGCTCCTTCACCGAGCATCGCCTTTACCAGATGGCGCAGCTCACCAGCCGCGAAGGACGTCTGGAGATCGCGCACCGCTTCTTGCTGGAACAACGTTTCGTGGGACGGTATAGCAGCCCTGTCCAGCAACAGGAGGATGAATACCCGCTCCTCCACCGCGCGCGCTACATGCTGCGGCTACAGCTGCCGTTGAAAGGCCCGAACGTGATGGACCATAGCACCTACGTAGCCGTCTACGACGAACTCTTCATCGGCTTCGGCCACCAGGTGAACGCCAATGTCTTCGACCAGAACCGCTTCGGTGTGTTGATCGGTCATCGTTTCAGCCCCCTG
>JAEUTB010000213.1 GCA_016787995.1 Flavobacteriales bacterium
CTTCATCAATGGCTTCCTGGATCTGCTCACGATCACCTTCATCTTCCGCTTCGGGAAGAAACCCATGCACTTCTTCGGCGGGCTGGGCACGATCATGTTCGTGGTGGGTTTCTTCAGTGCTGCGTGGGTGATCGGGGAAAAACTTTGGCACAGTCTGGTGATGGATGAGGCAGCGCCGCGCGTCACCAGTTCGGGCTTATTCTTCGTGGCGCTCACGGCCATGGTCATCGGCGTGCAGTTGTTCACGGCGGGTTTCGTGGCCGACCTGGTAAGCCGCAACGGTGCCGACCGCAACCGCTATCGTGTGAGCGAGCGCTTGGGCCTGTGATCATCCTAGCGCCCATCTTTGAGGGCCGATGAAGTCCTCCCTACCCTACCGTATCGCATTCGGTTTGCTGCTGCTGGCCGTGCTGCGGCACGTTTGGATGGCGTTCTTCATCCACCCGTACGCCGATGACTTCAGCTATGCGGTGGCGGGCCGGGAAACACCGCTCGGCGAGCGGCTCGTGCAGGAGTACACCTCGTGGAACGGGCGCTACTTCTCCAACATTCTGGTGCTCCGCGGTCCGCTCGTGCTGGGTATGGCGAAAGGTCTGTGGCTTTACCGGATCGCAGCGATCCTCCTGATCGTGCTGACGTGGTATGCGGCCTTCCACTTCCTGCGCTTGTTGTTGCCCAAGGTGGCGCGTGTGATCGCGGCCACCGGTGCCTTGGCTTTCCTTCTGCTGCACCTGCATGCCATGCCCGATGCCAGCGAAGGCTTCTATTGGTACACCGGCGCGGTCACCTACCAACTCGCTAACGTGTTGAGCCTTTTCCTGGCTGCCAATTGGGTGGTCCGGTCACGGAGTTCAGAACAGCCTTCGCTGCTTTGGTACTTTGTGCAGAGCGTGCTGATCATCGCGATAGCGGGCAGCAACGAAGTACACATGGCCTTTGTCGTGCTTGGGCATGCGGCCTACGTGCTCTGGAAATGGAACGAAGAAAGACGGTGGTCTCGTCCTGCGGTGGTGCTTCTGTCACTGGCCGTGGTCTGTGCCATCATCGTGGCGGTGGCACCGGGCAATGCCACCCGCGAGGCCTTGTTCCCGCTACGGCATGATGCGTGGCGCACGCTCACTTACAGCGTGGCGCAGACCGGTCGGTTCACACTTCTGTGGATCGCGGTGCTCGCGTTGCCGTCCTTCTTCTTCCTCGCATTCCTGCGGAAGGGCATTGCTCAAGGAGTGGTCCAACACCTTTCGCGACCCATGAACAAGTGGTTGGCTTTGGCCATCCCTTTCGTTTTGGTCTTCGTGAGCATGGTGGTGACGTATTGGCCCACGGGGCTGCTCGGGCAATACCGTACGCTGAACATGGCTCAGTTCTTTTTCATCCCGGCCTGGTTCTTCGCGCTGGCGGTGTGGGATCAAGCGGTCTTCCGCGGGAGTTCTTGGTCCTTCGAACATCCGAACCCTGCGCTGGTCCAATGGGCCTTGGTGCTCTTGTGTACCACTTTCCTATGGAAGGGCCGCGATGGTCGAGTGACCGATGACCTCCTGAGTGGCCGAATGGCGCGGTATGATGAGGGGATGTCTTCGCGCTACCGCATTCTAACAGGGCATGCGCGCACGGGTCCATCGGAGGTCATTGAATTCGTTCCGGTGGAACAGCCCACGAGTTTGATCATCCTTCCCCTCGATGCTTCCGAAGGACACTGGATGAACCAGAGCTACGCGAAATATTTCGGCGTGGCTGGTGTGCGCGTTAGTTCAGCGCAGCCTGCGGTTCCGGCTGAATGACCGGTGCGGGTATCGGAGCCGGCGTGGGATCGAAGAAGAGCTCCTTGGCCAGCTTGTCGTCGTGGCCGTAGACATCATCGCAGAAGTACAAGCGCTCATCCGCACCCACCCACGCGGTGAAGTAGCCGATGGTGACCGGGCGCTTCTCCTTCAACTTCACCCAGGTCTCGGTGCTCTTCTTCATGGCCTCCGTGATCTTCTCCGAAGTCCACGTGGTATCGTTACGTAGGAGGTATTCAGCCAGGCGCTGCGGTTCGCTCAGGCGGATGCACCCGTGGCTGAAGGCGCGGCTCTCGCGCACGAATCCACCTTTGCTCGGCGTGTCGTGGAAGTAGATGCTGTAATCGTTGGGGAAGAGGAATTTCACGCGGCCCAAGGCATTGCCCGCACCGGGTTTTTGGCGGATGATGGGGTTGGCGTCCGAGCCACCGATGCGCTCCATGTTCTTCTTCGCGAGGTAGTTCGGGTTCTTCTTGATCTCGGGCAGGATCTCGCCATGGACGATGCTCTGCGGAATGGTCCACGTGGGACTGAACACGATGTTGCTCAACGTATCGCTGAAGATCACGGTACGGGTGGCCACGTTGCCAACCACCACCTTCATGTTCCAGGCTTCCTTGCCCTCCTCGAAGATGTGCATCCGGAATTCAGGGATGTTCACCAGGATGAGGTCGGGCGCGTAGGCCTCGGGCACCCAGCGCAGACGTTCCATGTTCACCAGCATGGTGCGGAT
>JAEUTB010000062.1 GCA_016787995.1 Flavobacteriales bacterium
TACCTGCGAACGGACCTGATCACATCCGATTCACTCCTGTACGATTTCAGCCTGGAGGTGGGAGATACACTGAAGGGATACCTTGGAGCGACGGCCGCCCTACCGCTCGCGGTCATATCCATCGATTCCGCCCTGGTCGACGGCGCGTACCACAAACGGATCAATTTCGACACGAGCGCGGTGTGCCTTCGATTCGCGATGATCGAAGGCGTTGGGAGCACCAACGGGCTGCTGGCATGTGACTACGGTTATTTCCAGTTGGGGCGATGGCTGCAATGCCTTACCGCCGATGGCAGCGTGCAGTTCCTTGCACCCTGCGGCCCGGACACGGCCGGGTGTGCGGCGCTCCCCCTCGGTGTCGGCCCGCCGATGGCCCGGGATCAAGGCCCTTGTGCGTTGCGGCTCACGTACCTATCCGCGGATCTCGTACAGGTCGATGGTTGTCAAGGTCGATCACCCCGCGCGTTCTCTGTGTTCGACAACACCGGAAGAGCCTGCCTTTCCGGTCCCATCTCTGCTGCCGGATCGCTCATCCAGATCGGGGACCTGCGTTCCGGGCTTTACTACATCAGGATAACCGATGACCGTGCAGCGGTGATGGCCGTGCAGAAGCTCGTGCGGCCATAAGGGGTGCCGCCGCCAAGCTGGCGCATGGAACAGGTCGTCATCAGCACGGATGCACATGGTCTCCGAGTTCATCGTATGGAGACTCAAGCTGCGCTTGGCGACTACCCCGAGGCGGTCGTGTTCCCCAGCGAGTCGGAATTCCTGGAAGCGCTGAGGAAGTTCTACGAAGGAGACGTCGAAGAACGTGTATCCCGAAAAGGTCTCCGACCTCGTGGCGTGGAAACTCGTGCTGCGGTTGCTCCGGAGATAGAACGGTCGGTATGCGGAACTGGGGCCTCGGTCAATAAGGTCAATGGGCCCCACGGACCACGTGCGAGGCACCCATGTGACAACAGGGAGAAGTACCGGTAGGCATGCTGAAGCTGACTATGCAGTGAATGAACACGCTGCCCATGCTCGGATCGACCGTGCGCAGGAAGCTGATCGCGTACCGAGGTTGTCATCCTGTGCGACGACTTCTTCTCATTCTGATAACATGGCCGTCGAACTTTGCACTGTCCTCGCCCTACCGCACGACCATCGACTTTGAACTGGATGAGCCTAGAGCATTTCCGCATCCACTATCCGATATTGGCCACGATTGTTTTCGTGGTGTCCATCGTCGTCGCACACCTTATCGCGCCGGACAGCTATGACTGGCGGCGCAACACCATCAGCGACCTAGGGGCGCAGGGCTACGAACGCAACGGTATCATGCGGACGGGTTTCCTGGCTTTCGGGGTTATCCTCGCGGTGGGCTGCGTGATCAGCGGCCCCGACTGGCGCCGGGTTCCCATCCTGCTGTACGGGTCGTGCGTGGCTCTTGCCGGTGTGTTCTGCACGAAGCCCTTCAGCGGTGCAGCGGCCTATTCCGTCACGCACGCATCCCTGCACTCGGCCTTCGCCCAGGCCGCGGGCGTGCTGTTCAGCGTGGGGTTGGTGTTGCACATCGTGTTCGCCTCCACGGCACGGGAGCGCTTCATCCATGCGGCCTTCCTTGTGGGCGTGATCGGGCTTTCGGCCGCCTTCGGGTCGAGCGGTGCTTATCCCGGTGTGATGCAACGCCTGCTCTACCTGCTGAGCTTCATATGGCTCGTGCGCTGGTACAGGCCGTGACCGGTGGCTAGGTCGCTGCGACCTTCCTCACCGCTTTCTTCTTCACCGGTCGCTCCACCTTCTCGATGGTGCCGTACTTCTTGCCCATCATACGGCCCCACGCGGCGATCTCTTCCAGCAACGGCAGCAAGGTCTTCCCATGCGTGGTGAGCGCATACTCAACGCGCGGCGGCACTTCCGGAAAGACCGTTCGGCTCACGAAGCCGTCCTTCTCGAGTTGCCGCAGTTGCATGCTCAGCATCTTTTCCGTGATACCGGGGATCAGCTTGCGCAGTTCGCTGAAGCGTTTGCGGTCCTTCCGCAGATACCAAAGTACGATGCTCTTCCACTTGCCGCCCACTTGCTCCATGGTCACGTCCAACGCGCAGTGGTACACGTGACCGTTCATGCGGATGCGGTATTCGTCGCCGTCGATTATCATGGTGTTGAAAACTCCTGGTCCGTTGGTCCTTCGCTCCGGTCGCTGAACCCGTTGTTCATGGCCGGTACTATCATTCGTGACAGTACTTGTTGAAAGTATAGAGACCGGTCACATTTGCAGCGACAAAGAAAGACATCAACACGAACTACCATGAAGATCGGTGTATTCGGAACGGGGGTGGTCGGACAGGTCATCGCCGAAAAATTGGACAGCCTGGGCCACGAGGTGATGCTCGGGACACGCGACACGAAGCAGAGCCTGGCGCGGGAGGGCACGGACAACTATGGCCGCCCGGTCCTGAAGGAGTGGATGGCCGCCCACCCCAAGGTGAAGCTCGGCACCTTCGCAGAGGCCGCCGCGCACGGACAGATGCTCGTGAACGCGACCAGTGGCTTCGGCGCGATGGAAGCGCTGAAGCTGGCGGGTGAGAAGGACCTCGGTGCGAAGACGATGCTCGACATCTCCAACCCACTGGATTTCTCCAAGGGTTTTCCGCCCAGCCTCACGGTGTGCAACACGGATTCGCTGGGCGAGCAATTGCAGCGCGCCTTTCCGCAGTTGAAGGTGGTGAAAGGCCTTAACACGCTCACCAGCTTCCTGATGGTGGCGCCCCGCATGCTGCCGGGTCAACACCACATCTTCCTTTGCGGCAACGATGCCGGCGCTAAGGCGGAAGTGCGCAAGCTGCTGAGCTCCTTCGGCTGGGCCGACCAGGAAATGATCGACCTGGGCGACATCACCAACGCGCGCGGCACCGAGCAACTGCTGCCCATCTGGGTGCGGCTCTACGGCACGTTCCAGAACCCCCTGTTCAACTTCAACATCGTGATGGCGCAGAAGCCAGCTTGACGGGCGACTCTGGGAATGACGATCTGCGCACACCTTTGTACCGCATGCCCGTTCGCCGGACGCAGCGGCCGCTCAGGCCGCAGGAATTAACGGCCGCCTACCTGAAGGCATTGGACCTTCATATGGCGGAGTTCCGCGCCGGCACGGCCGATTGCGCGTGGGAGATCCGGGATTTCGCCGAGCATTTGTTCGTACACCCCACCCATTTGAGCAACACGATCCAGGAGGTCACGGGCCGTTCGCCGTGCGACTTCTATGAGGAAGGGTTGATGGATGTGGCGCGCGAGCTGCTTTCTACATCCGAGCTCTCCGCTGCGGAGGTGGCCCGGCGGCTGACCATGGACCCGAGCAATTTCAACAAGTTCTTCAAGCGGTTCGAGGGCATGACCCCCATCCAGTTCCGCGAGCAGCAGGCGCTACGCCGCAGCGCCTGAGCCAACATTCTGAAGTAGTCACCATGCCCGCTGCCTGCGGGCCCGGCAGCTTTGTGGCCTTGATCGGATACGGATGAAGACCCGCCAACTCGGAAAGAACGGTCCCAGCAGCTCGGCCATCGGCCTGGGTTGCATGGGCATGAGCGACCTCTACGGCGCCACCGATGATGCTGAGAGCATCGCCACCATCCAAGCCGCGCTTGATGCCGGCATCACCCTGCTCGATACCGGTGACTTCTATGGCATGGGCCACAACGAGCTGCTGATCCGTGATGCGCTGAAAGGCCGCGACAGGTCAAGGGCCTTGATCAGCGTGAAGTTCGGCGCGCTACGCGATCCGGCGGGCAACTGGCTCGGCTTCGATGGCCGCCCAGCGGCGGTGAAGAACGCGCTGGCCTATTCGCTCCGCCGGCTTGGTACCGACCACATCGATATCTACCGCTTGGGCCGCACCGACCCGCATGTGCCCATCGAGGAGACCGTTGGTGCCATCGGCGACATGGTCAAGGCTGGATACGTGCGTCATGTTGGCCTTTCGGAGTCTGGTGTGGACACGATCAAGCGTGCGGCGGCCACACATCCCATCAGCGATCTGCAGATCGAATATTCGCTGGTGTCGCGTGGCATCGAAGGGCGCATCCTGCCCACCTGTCGCGAACTGGGCATCGGCGTCACTGCCTACGGCGTGCTCTCGCGAGGGCTCATCAGCGGGCATTGGAGCGCGGAACGCAAACTGGCGCCCAACGACTTCCGCAAGTACGCCCCGCGCTTCGGCGGCGAGAACCTGCAACGCAATCTTGCGCTGGTGGAAGCGCTGCGCACCGTGGCCGAAAACCGCAGGGCTAGTGTTGCTCAAGTGGCCATCGCCTGGGTGCTCTCGCGCGGTGGGGACATCGTGCCGCTGGTGGGCGCACGGAGGCGCGATAGACTGAAGGAAGCACTGGGCGTGCTGGACGTCACATTCACCGCGGATGATCTTCAGTGGATCGAGCAGGCCGTTCCTGTGAACGCGGTCGCAGGCGATCGGTATCCTGCGTCCATCTTGGCCCACATGGATAGCGAGCTGAACGGCTGAACGAACGTCCGCTTGAACTCGCAGTAGGGACTCCCGAGGCGGTGGCCATTCGGCGGGGCGGGTGCTTGAAGCCACTCAAAAGCGCCTCTGGAAGCGCGCGGCTGTATTACGCGCCAAGGCGCTGGGGGCAAGCATAGGCGGGTACCCTTATGGGATCCCACAACGAAGGTTGGGCGCCAAAGTCCATGGCGCAGCCAAATGCAGAAGCTGCAAGAAAGTTCTCGGACCGGTCAACCTCGAAGAACGTGTATCCCGAAAAGGTCTCAGACTTCGTGGCGTGGGAACTCATGCTGCGCTTGCTACGGACCTAGAGCGGACGTGTTGGCTCGAAGACCCGCCTACCGCACGGTCACCGGCCTCTTGCCCACGCTCCGGTTCCCTAGCCGGATCCGCACCGTACGCTTCTTCGGGTCCGTCTTCAATCGGAAGGTGCCATGGACCACGCGCCCGGCCTCCGTAGTTGCAAAGACGAAGAGGCCATCCGCCATGGACGCGCGATGGGCTTCGGATACGGTGTTGCCGGCCTGGCTCCACGTGAGCGCACGAACTTCCCCGGCGATGAACGCATGGCGCGGGATGCGCATGCCAAGTCCCGCTTCAGCGGGATCGACCGTGCCCCATCCAGCGCCGGAATGGGTTCGCCCCGCACGAAGCCCCGGATGATCCGCCCGCCCATCGGATGCACGCTGCTCAGCAGGCGCGTGCCCGGCAAGGTGCGCACCACCAGGTGGCACATCCCTACGCGCGGCGACTTGTCCAGGGTGGTGACGCCCGCCTGGCCGCAGATCAACAGGTCAGCGATCCCGTCGCCGGTGATGTCCACGCTGGCGGGCGGTATCGGGTCGCAAGTGGCCCTGTGGGTGATGGGCCGCGGACCGGGTTGAGCGCACGCGGCGAGTGCCGTGAGGGTAACTGCCAGTGAAAGGAAGGCGCGCATCGGTCAGCGGTACACGCACGGCGGCGTTCGGTTCTGTGATGCACGGAAAGACTGATGGGGGCGTGCCGGCTCGAAATGCGGGGCTGACCGGGCTGCTCCATGCCGGAAGTGTAGGTTATCTGGGCTCAGCAGGGTGCCAAGGACGTCTGAAAAACTATCTTCGTGTGGCAGGCAACCACCTGAGGACGAGATACGTCATTGGTGTGGACAAAAACAGCACATCGTTTCGTACCTTCGACGACAATTACGAGCATCATGAGTACTGACGAACTCGACCGCAAGGGGCTGACCTTCATCCGGAACTACATCCGGGCTACAGGCAAAGCACCTTCACTCCGGGACATCGGTAAGGTCGTCCAGTACAAGTCTCCGCGGTCGGTGCAGCAGATGCTGCAGCGGTTGCACGCCCGAAAGCTCCTGACCTATGAGAACGGTACTATATCGGTGGGCGAGGATGCCGGAGGGGCAACACCACATACGGTCAAGGTTCCTGTGGTTGGTGGCGTGGCTTGTGGCCTGCCCACGTTGGCGGAACAACAACCAGACGGTTGGGTGCAAGTTTCAACAAGAATCGCCACGCCAGGGCACAACTACTACATCGTGAAAGCACATGGCACTTCAATGAACGACGCGCGACCGCCAATCAACCCGGGAGATCTGGTGCTCATACGGCAGCAAGCCCATGCCGATCCAGGAGATATCGTAGTCGCTCTGATCGACAACGATGCCACCATCAAGGAGTTCCGCCGCAAGGGAGCCCATGTGATGCTGCGACCACTTTCGACCGATGAGCATCCAACGATCGTGGTCACGGAAGATCTACACATCCAAGGCCGCGTGGTGGCAGTCTTGCCCGATGTGTTCACCAAGACGAACGAATACAATGACTGAGAGCGAATACCTAAGGAAGGTCCTGGGTGACCAAACCCTAGCGGATGACAGCCAGGAGATGAAAGAGCTCCGCGACGAGCGCGACAACGTGTGGCGACTGCTGGCTGCGGAATATGGAACTGCACCGGTTCGACGCGTCGGTGGCTCCGGCGCGAAGGGAACAATGAACAAGGAAGACTTTGACCTCGATCTGCCCTACTATTTCCCCAGGGACGACGACAGCGCAGGTGATACCCTGAAGGAGATCTACGAGAGCGTGGAAGGGGTGCTGTCGAAGGAGTACCGTGTGGAACGCAAGGGTGTGGCGGTGCGCCTCCACGACAAGGAAGGCAAGATCGATTTTCACATCGATGTTGTTCCGGGCCGTTTCGTGAATGGGTCCGATGGCGATGCCTTCTTGTTCCCCGCCACGTCCGGCAAGGAACGGCTCCAGACGAATCTGGAGGAGCACATCGCTCATGTGAAGAACTCTGGGGTCATTGATGAGATCCGGCTCGGAAAGCTTTGGCGCACGCGCAAGAAGATTCAGCTGAAGACCTTCGCACTTGAGTTACTCATCATCGACATCCTCTCTGGCTTTTCCGGCACGTTGGCAGAGAAGCTGGAGAAGGTGCTCATCGAGTTCCGGGACAACAGCGAGAACCTCAGTATTTCAGATCCAGCGAACACCGGCAACGATCTGTCGGGTATGCTCACTACCGAGGTGCGGAACTTCCTGAAGAGCGCGGCACGCGATACGCTGAACACTGTCCGGTCGGGCGGGTGGAAAGCCGTGTTCGGTGAGATCCAAGAGGAGAGCAGTAATGAAGTCCTGAGGAGGATCAGTCTGGCTTCACCGATATCACGCCCATGGGGTTACCATGAGTGAGCCTTGGTACAGGATGAGACCAGCGCTGCTGGAGGTCGATCGGCAGCAGGTGTTGCAAGCGCAGCCGAAGCTGGAGATGATCGACACCGGTGATGCAGTTCTTTTCCGTGGACCATTTCTGCTCGAGGAGGGAGGCAAGGTGCATGAGCAGTTCGATGTAGAGGTTGCGGTCTCACCGAGGTCGCAGGTGGACATACCCGTTGTTCGGGAAGTGGCAGGGCGCATCCCAAGGCAGCTCGACCCGCACCACGTGATCAAGGACGATGGGACCTTGTGTGTGGTGCTGCCGGAAGCCTACTGGTACCACTACCCCGAAGGCCTACGCTTGGATGCCTTCATGATGGGGCCGCTCCGCTCACATCTCGCCGGTCAGACATTCGTGCTACAAGGTCTACCCTGGCCGCAGAAGGAGTGGCCCCATGCTGCTGACGGGAGTTTGGCATTTTACCGGGAGATCCTCGGTGCCGATGACCGCGCAGCCGTGCGCCTGATGTTGATGTTGGCCAAGGGGAGCATTAAGGGGCACCGCGAATGCCCATGTGGGAGCGGTGCGATCGTGCGCAACTGTCATCGGGATGCGGTCTGGAAGGCTAGTGAACGGATACCCCGTGAACTAGCACAGCGGACGTTGTACCAGCTATGGAAGAGGCGACAAGGGCAAATGACACCACAAGAACCAATTAGAGCATGACGAACGACAAGCTCCTCATAATTCGGCACCAGTCGCAGCTGCGGGAGGTGGCGGAGGTCGAACCATTGTCTGTTCTGAGCACCGAAGAGAGCAGGCTCAGCAGAAGTGAAGTGATTCTGGATATGCGCGAATTCCAACAGGACATCGAGGGTGGGCACTGGCGAACGTCGAGTGTATTTCTGCGCAAAAAGGCAGCCCAGTTGCGCGAGCAAGCCGATCGAACCGGTGCCACCAGGCTTCTCCACTTCGGCATCGCGGAAGTCCCCCATCTAATCGCCCTTGGAGCATATCTCGAAGATGCCAGACCGATTGAAGTGTTCGACTACGATCGCCTTCGGAATACGTGGTCCTGGCCAAGCGAGGGAGCGACTCTCCAGATGACCGTGGACAACAAGCCCAATGAGCTGATGTCTGCCGGCGGCGCAGCAGTCTTGCGCGTGGAGGTGACCTACGCTATTGCTGATGGTGACGTGGAAGCCATGGTCGGTAGGGACGTTCTTTGCGACGTGCGCGTGCGCCCGGCTGATGGCATCACGCTCAAGCCTGGACTTGTCCAGTCTAAGCAGGACATTGAGGCGGTGAGGCTCGCCGTTCGGGATGCGCTCGGGTCTATCGTCCAGTTCAGACCGGGAACAAGGTTGATCCATCTTTTCGTCTCGGCACCTGTATCGGTGTGCGTTGCGGTGGGACAGGAGCTTCGGATACGGAATAACCCGCCTATCCAGACTTACCGCTTTCGGAGCGTGGCCAATGAGCACTCGTACAAGGAAGCGATCCGGCTGAGTGCAGACGATGATCGCTCGGCTGATCGCCCATTGACTGAAGAAGAAGCTCTGCAGGCCGGGGAACTGCGGGCCACCATCGGAAGTGCGCTTGAGGATGTGAAAGCCATTGCTAGCGCGAAAGCGGATTACGCTGCAGCTGGTCCACGTTGGTATGAGACCATGTTGATGGACACCGACCTTGTCGCAGTGGCGCCATTCCCGGATTTACCTCCCATCAACGCGCATGTGAAGTCCGACGACGCGGTTTCTCCAGAGCCGAGACGTATTGAGTACGAGTTTTCGAAGGAGCCTCCGAGACAATGGAAGCTCAGCGACCAGCTAGTTCTTGCTCTGTTCCGCGCATCAGGTTGCAACGAGGAGAGAATGCAGGCGCTGTCTCGTCTTTTCTTCTTCCATGAGTACCTGCATGACTGGCAGGACCTGACGAAGTACACCGCCGAGGATGTTGGCAGCTTCTTCAATTGCCTTGAGCGGATTGACTACATGGCTGATGCTTACGCGCTCCTGCATCAGTTGGACTTCGCCGTGCAGCGCGATCCGGATGGGCTTTCAACCGATCAAGCGAAGCGGCTGTTCTTGTTGGATCAGGTCGGCCTGATGATCTCATCCTTTTGGGCATTCGAAGCGCTGCCCCCACAGTATGAATGGCAGGAGCGGCGCGTTCGACGCTACATGAATTGGTATTGGCGTCGCGTTCAGATCAGAGAAGCACCAGACCTGAAGACCGCCTTCGTCCTCCTTGGCCGAGAGCCGAAGATTGAGATTGCCGGGCTGGAGCGAACGCTTGAACGCGCCCGTGTCAACATCGTGCTGAACAAGAAGCGCATTAACGACAACCTCGAGATTGGCCTTGTGCTCGAGGACGGGCGTTTCGAACGACGGGGTACGAGTACGGCACTCCCTCTCGAGCAGTTGATGGAGGCCTTCGCGGCTCACGATCAAGCTGCCATTGACCTCTTCTTTAACAAGCTCTATGAGGAGATGAAGGGGACTGGTGGCGCGCTGCCTTCATAGTGTTTGGCGTTCGATTGTGAGCGCGGAAGTTGCGTGAGCGATCGTAGCGGGTAGCCCGCAGCCGGTAATCCGGCGAGGACTACGAGCGGAGAGCGCGACCCGAGGCATTTGCGAGGGGCACGCCCAAACCTTCAAGAAGCAAACGCCCTACGACTGATCCAACTTCTTCACCATCGTCAAGATCGTCGCCAGCGCCACGGTCTCGCCGGTCTCATCCACTACATCCACCAACCACTTCACGATCCCCCGCGCCACATCCGCGCCCTTGGGTGAGTCGGCGGTCTTCGGCCGCTTCTCCTGGTCCAGCTTCTCCCGGCAGGTGAACTTCACCTGGATGGTGGAGCCGGGGTACACGGGCTTGAGGAAGCGGCACTCCTCGATGCCGTAGTTGAGGAGCACGGGCCCCTTCGGCGGATCCACGAAGAGGCCAGCGGCGCGGCTGAGGATGAAGTAGCCGTGCGCCACGCGGCCGGTGAAGGGGGTGCCCTCGAGGCTGTTGGCGTCCATGTGCGCGTAGAAGCGGTCGCCGCTCAGCTCGGCGAAGTCCTCGATGTTCTGCAGCGTCACCAGGTGGGTCTCGCTGATCAGCGTGTCGCCGATGTTGAGCTCCTCGAAGTGCAGGCGGAAGGGGTGCTTCTCGCTGATGCGATAGCGCGCGCCCTGCTGGTACTGCTGGGTGAGGGCGGTGATCATGCTGGGGTGGCCCTGGATGGCGGTGCGCTGCAGGTAGTGCAGCACGCCGCGCTTGCCGCCCATCTCCTCGCCGCCGCCTGCGCGACCGGGTCCGCCGTGCACCAGCGTGGCCAGCGGGCTGCCGTGGCCGGTGTTCTCCTTGGCCATTTCGCGGTTGAGGATGAGCATGCGGCCGTGGTGGCTGGCCGCGCCCCACACGAACTGCTGCGCCACCTGCTCGTCGTACGTGGCGATGCTGGCGCAGAGGCTGCCCTTGCCCAGCTTGGTGAGGGCCACGGCATCGTCGATGTCGGTGTAGGGCATCAGGGTGCTCACCGGACCAAAAGCCTCCACGTTGTGGCTCTGCTGATTCTTCCAGGGATCGGTGTTGAGCAGCAGGATGGGGCTCATGAAGGCGCCCTTGGCCGCATCGGCCCCGGTCACGTTCACGCTGTCGGTGCTGCCGTACACGATCTGCGAGCCTTTCAGCAGCTCGTCCAGCGCGCGCTTCACCTCGTTGCGCTGCGCCTGTCCGGCCAGGGCGCCCATGCGCACGCCTTCGGCCCGCGGGTCGCCGATCACGGTGCCGCCCAGGCGCTTGCCGATGGCGATCTGCACATCCTCCAGCACGTTCGCGGGCACCAGGATGCGGCGCGCACCGGTGCAGCGCTGGCCGCACTTCAGCGTCATCTCCTTGCCCACCTCCTTGATGAAGAGGTCGAACTCCTCGGTGCCGGGCGTGGCGTCGGGCCCGAGCACGATGGCGTTGAGGCTGTCGGCCTCCATGTTGAAGGGCACGCTCTCGTCCACGATGCGCGGGTGGCGCTTGAGCATGCGGCCGGTGCTGGCGCTGCCGGTGAAGGTGACCACGTCCTGGTGCATCACGTGGTCGAGCAGACCCCCGGCCTTTGAGCCGGGGTCTGCGTTTGCGCTGCCGCAGATGAGCTGGATGGCGCCCTCGGGCACGATGCCGGAGGCGACGATGTCCTTCACCATGGCCTCGGTGAGGTAGCTGGTCACCGTGGCGGGCTTCACCACGGCGGGCACGCCGGCCATCCAGTTCACGGCCACCTTCTCCAGCATGCCCCAGATGGGGAAGTTGAAGGCGTTGATGTG
>JAEUTB010000098.1 GCA_016787995.1 Flavobacteriales bacterium
GTTGCTGAGCACCGCCCACGAACTGGCCGTGCGCATCATGAAGAACAGCCCCACCGCCCTCGCCGCCGCCATCCGCGCGGTGAACGCCGGCTACGAACCCGGCGCCAATGGCCTGCAACGCGAGATCGAGGAGTTCGGCAAGTGCTTCGGCACCGCGGACTTCAAGGAGGGAACGACGGCGTTCGTGGAGAAGCGGAAGGCGAATTTCACGGGGGAATAGAGCGCTGATGACACTGACCGAGCTGATGAACGCTGGACTGATAGTGCGTAAGGCGGCATTATCCGTGTCATCATATTCATCTGTGTCATCTGCGTTCCATTGAGCGCCCTCCGCAAACTCGCTGGCCAAACGGCCATCTACGGGCTTAGCAGCATCGTTGCGCGCTTCCTCAACTTCCTGTTGGTACCACTCTACACCAGCAAGTTCGTCTTCGAACCGGCCGAGTACGGGGTGGTCACCGCGCTCTACTCCTGGACCGCCCTGCTCAACGTGATGCTCACCTTCGGCTTCGAGACCACCTTCTTCCGCTTCGCTGCCCGCGATGCGGGGCACTCCTCCCCTCTCCCTCGGAGAGGGGCCGGGGGTGAGGCTCAGACACCCCTCTCCCCGGGAGAGGGGCCGGGGGTGAGGTTGTACTCCACCGCCACCTGGGGTCTCTTCTTCCCCGCTCTGGCATTCATGCTGTTGGGCGGTGCGTTCTCCTCGCACATTGCCGAAGGCTTGCACTTCGAAGGCTATGCAAGTTCGGTGCTCATGCTCATGCTCATCATCGGCATTGATGCCATGACCGCGATACCCATGGCACGGTTGCGTCAACAAGGCCGTCCTTGGAAATACGCGGCCATCAACCTGCTCAGCGTGGGGGTGAACATCGGGCTCAGTTTGTTCTTCCTGCTCTACTGCATGAAGCGCTACAACATGGGCGAGAGCAATGCGTTCATCGATGCGGTGTATGATCCGGCTCTGGGCGTGGGTTATGTGTTCGCCATCAACTTGGTCAGCACGGCGGTGCGCTTGCTGGTGCTACTGCCATCCTGGCCATCGCTCAAAGCCATGGACAAGGATCTGCTGCGCGCGATGGCCGCCTTCGGCGCACCTCTCATGATCGCGGGCCTGGCCGGCATGGTGAACGAGACCGCCGACCGCGTGATCCTCAAGTATCTCCTGCCGGATGACTTCGCAGACAGCGAACTGGGTATTTACGGCGCGTGCTACAAACTCGCCGTGCTCATCACGCTCTTCATCCAAGCCTTCCGCATGGGCGCCGAACCCTTCTTCTTCAGCCATGCCAAGGAGAAGAACAGCACGGCCACCTTCGCCCGCATCATGAACATCTTCGTGGCGGTGTGCATGAGCGCCTTCCTCGTGGTGATGCTCTTCCTCGACCTCTTCAAATGGTTCATCCCCAACCCGGCCTTCCACGAAGGGCTGCGCGTGGTGCCCATCCTGATGCTGGCCAACGTCTTCCTCGGCATCTACTACAACCAGAGCGTGTGGTACAAGCTCACCGACCGACCACGCGTGGGCAGCACCATCAGCCTCATCGGTGCGGCCATCACCATCGCGCTGCTCTTCGCGCTGATCCCATCGCTCGGCTACATGGGCGCGGCATGGACAACGCTGATCTGTTATGCCAGCATGGCGGTGATCAGTTACGTGTGGGGGCAACATCACTACCCCATTCCCTACGATGTGACACGGATCCTGCTGTACATGGCGGGCGCCGTGGTGCTGTGGTGGGGGTGCGAGCAGGTGGCGTTGGAGGGGGTGGTGAAGTATGGATCAAGGACGGTGGTCCTTTTGGTCTTCATCGGAGTCGTCTGGAGGCAAGAAAGTGCTGCGATCCGAAGCACCACCAACTAGCGATCACGGCAGTTGACGAAGTCTCCGAAGGCGCCTTCGCACGCCGCTCTTGGCTTCTTCCTTACCAGCAGTATCCAGTCCCAGGTTATCATACCACCGTTCCAACAGATAGGCGGTGGGCTCATGCGTCGGGTCGATCAGGTAGGCTCGCTCCAATGGCACACGCGCTTTCCACCAAACAGTGGACCCCGCGAAGCCCGGATAGCTCACCATCCCGGCGACTTTCAGTTCGTGCCCCTTGGCCCAATAGGCA
>JAEUTB010000143.1 GCA_016787995.1 Flavobacteriales bacterium
CACCTCTTCGGAACGGGCCCTCGGCACTGAGGTCGATGCCGATGAGACCGGCTTGCACGGTGAATGCCCTTCGCTCTGTGTTGCCCGGCCGCAGGCGCAGGTCCATGATGCCACCAAGTGCATTCCCATATGGTGCGGACAGGGGTCCCATCAGCAGTTGCGAGGAGCCGAGCATCTGCGCGCTGAGTATCGTGGTGCCGCCGCCGGTGAGCGTAGGCAGGTCGCTCTGTGTGCCAGCGTTCGTCAAGTGGTTCGGCGTTACGATCTCCACGCCTTCCAACAGCCACGCATTACTCGCCGGTCCGTTGCCGCGTACGCTGAAGTGGTTCGCCTGGTCGTTGGTCGAAGCCACGCCGGCATAGCTCATCGCCAACCGTGCCGGATCGAAGAAGGTGGCTGGGAACCGCAGGCTGCGCTCCACCGTAAGCGGTTCGTTGCCGATGGCGTCCAAGCGCTGTGGGCCAGAGGCGCGCACTTCCACTGTTGGTATGGACTGGACGGACCGTACCATGCTTATCTCCAAGTCTTCGGTCTTGCCCGACCGTATCCACACTTCTTCTCGTTCCTGGGGCGCGTATCCCACGTAGCGAACACGTACGCGATGGATCCCGGTGGGCAGGGCCTCGAAGTGGAATGCTCCGCTCGCATCGGTGGCGGCACCGAAGACCGTATCGGTCAGCAGCACCTGCACCGTAGCGCCCGGCAAGGCGGCATTGGTCACTTCATCGACCACACGGCCCCGCAAGCTGCCGGTGGTCTGGGCCGAAGCCGCAAGGGCGAGCGATCCGGACCACACGATCAAGAAATGGCGGGCTGAACGCATGGGGCGAACTTACCGGGAGCCTCACCACTTGCCCTCCAAGGCCATGGAATGATATCAACGCAGCGGTGTATGGTCCGGTGACAGCCTTGTTCCTCGATCCCAAGTTGGCCTCCCTTTTGAACAATGACCCCTTCGTCGAACGTCCAGCGGAACTACTATGACACTTCTACATTTACACTGCGGCCGAAAGCCGGGCCGCCATCAACCCACCACACCATGCATCGCTTTCCGTACCCCATCCAACGCTCGTTATCGACCCTCCTCGCCTCCTGCTTCTTGGGAACCATCGCACTGGCACAGCAGCGCGCACCGTCAGCCCACGAGGCCTGCGGTTTCGACGCCGCACACCGCCGCAAGCTCGTTTCCGATCGGAGCTATCAGGAGAACGCGCAACGTTTCGAAGAGCGTCTGGCCTCCTTCGACCTATCGCAACGCGATGCGGGCACACTCTTCGTGCCCGTGGTCGTGCACGTGCTGGAGACCGGTACCGATATCGGCACCATCAGCGATGCGCAAGTGCAAGATGCCATCAAGGTCCTCAATCAGCGTTACCGCAAGGTACCGGGCTCCTTGGGCGCGGGTAGTGGCGTGGATACCCAGATCGAATTCGCACTGGCCGTGCGCGACCCACAAGGCAATTGCACCAACGGCATCACGCGCCACAACATGACCGGTAACACGGCGTACATGAACGATGGTGTGCAGTACTTCGGCGCCAATGGCATCACCGAATCGCAGGTGCGTGCGGTTTCGGTATGGGACCAGACCAAGTATTACAACATGTGGCTGGTGAGTGAATTCGATGGCAACGGTGGAGGTGCCGGTCTGCAAGGGTTCGCCTATTTCAGCGGCAGCCATGGCACATCGGTGGATGGAACGATCATCCTTGTGAACGCTTTCAAGAACCCGAGCAGCACCACGCTGGCACACGAACTGGGCCATGCCTTCAACGTGTACCACACCTTCGAGGGGGACGCCGACGGTACCACCTGCCCGTCCAGCGGACCCTGCGCATCGACCGGCGACCTCGTCTGCGATACACCACCGCACATCCGCAGTGCCAGCAATTGCAACATCGGCGGCACCAACAGCTGCGACGGAGGATCATCCAACTCCTTGTTCGTACAGAACTACATGGACTATTCCAGCGATGCGTGCCAGAACATGTTCACAGCTGGTCAGAATGTGCGCATCCAAGCCGCCCTCACCATCGACCGCGCCAGCTTCCTCGCCAGCAACGGCAACCTCTCGCTGGTACCACCGGCCGCACCTTCCATGGACATGGGTGTGAGCTCCAGCTTGCTCTGTGGTGCAGGCCAGTCGGTGCAGTTCTTCGATCGTTCCAGTTGCGTGCCGAACACCTTCCTCGCCGATCCCGACCTGCCTGGCCTCACCTTCGCGTGGACCGTGACCAATGGCGTCAACACCTACACCAGCGACCAGCAGAACCCGGTGATCACCTTGGGATCGGCCGGTGTCTACAACGCCACGCTCAGCATCACCACCGGACTTGGGACCTTCACCCGCAGCGAACAAGGCATGGTGGTGGTAGTACCCGCGCCGGTCGCCGCATGCACGCCCACCTCTTCCAACACCGGCAACTTCGGCCAGACGGTGAACAGCGTCACCTTCAACACCATCTCCAACTCCACCAGCAGCGTCAACAACGTAGCCTACACGGACTTCTCCTGCACGCAGAACACGACCCTGGCCGTTGGGGCCACCTACACGCTCGCCGTGGGTATTCGCGCTGGTGGTAGTGCGGCCGAATCGCTCAACGGGTACATCGACTACAACAACAACGGCACCTTCGAAGACCCCAGTGAACGCATCATCACAGGGAGCACACCCACCAGCACCAGCACAACGCTCACGGCCAACGTCACCATCCCAGGCACAGCAGTGACCAACACGTTGTTGCGCATGCGTCTCTACGGCGAAGCTGGAACCTTGAGCGCGACCGAGCGCACCTGCGGCGCAGCCTTCTTCATCGGCGACGTGGAGGACTATGGCGTGTACATCACCAACAGCATCGCTGCCGTCAGCATCGTCGCTTCGCCAAGCAACACCATCACCTACGGCACCAACGTCACCTTCACGCCCACACCGGTGAACGGGGGTGGTTCGCCGAGCTACGTGTGGTTGCGGAACGGCGCGAACGTGGGCACCGGCAATACCTACTCATCCAACAACCTGCTCCCTGGTGAGACCATCCGTTGCGAGATGACCTCCAACCTTGCCGGTGTGATCGCGTCACCCGCCTTGTCCAATACCATCAGCATGGTGGTGACCGGACCACCACTCTCCGACTTCTCCGCTGCGGCCACCGCGTTCTGCGCAGGAGGCTCCACCGTGTTCTCGGACAAGTCCCTTCTCGCGCCCACGAGTTGGAGTTGGACCTTCCCTGGTGGCACGCCGGGCACCTCCACGGCCCAGAACCCCACGGTGACCTATTCCACGCCCGGCACATACGCGGTGACCCTCGTGGCGAGCAACGCCAACGGAACTGGCACCACCATGACCAAGACCGGTTACATCACCGTGTACGCCGCACCCAATAGCGGCTGCACCGTGACCCGCTCTACGACACCGGCAGCAGGCATCGGCATCACCAACGTGACGCTGAATACGATCAACAACACCACCGCTTATGACGGTGCGGTGATGAACAACTACGTGTGTTCGCAGATCACCACCCTACAGCCCAATACCACCTACACCATCTCGGTGACGGTGGGAGCCGCGAACAGCCAATGGGTACGTGCCTACATCGACTACAATGGCGACGGCGACTTCGTCGATCTGAACGAACAGATCTTCGCACCGGCTAACGGCACCGGGGTGCGTAGCGGTACGTTCACCGTGCTAGCTGCACCACCTTCCACCAACACCCTGCTGCGCATGCGGGTGATCACCGACTTCCTCAACACCGCGCCAGGGCCCTGCACCACACCCGTGCAATACGGCCAGGTGGAGGAGTACGGCATCGTGATCAGCGCACCGGCGGGCATCGCCGTTGCGGCGAAGGCCTTCTTGGAAGGACCCTACGACGCGACCACCGGTCTTATGGCCGATGGCTTGCGCAGCGCCAGCCTCATTCCCTCTACAGAGCCATACACCGCGTTGGGCTACTCCTTCGTGGGCGGCGGCGGGGAGACCGTGGCACCAGCGGTACTCGCCGTGACCGGTAGCAACGCCATCGTGGATTGGGTCGTGGTGGAACTGCGCGACAACACCAACCCGACCACCGTGCTCGCTTCGAAAGCCGCCTTGCTCCAACGCGATGGTGATGTGGTGGCCACCAACGGCACTTCCGCACTTTCCTTCGGCCTGCCAGCGGCCACCTACCGCGTGGCCATCCGCCACCGCAACCACCTCCCCGCGATGACCCTGAACGGTGTGGCGCTGTCCAGCGTGGCGACCACCGTGGACCTCACCGCGACCGGCACCGCCACCTTCGGCACCGAGGCGCGCCGCAGCGTCACCGGAGCATTCCCCACGCAAGCATTGTGGACGGGTGATGTGAACTTCGATGGTGATGTGAAGTACACCGGCGATGGCAACGACCGCGACATCATCCTGGTCGACATCGGAGGCGCTGTGCCCACCAACGAGACCAATGGCTACAACGATTCCGATGTGAACATGGACGGCATCACGCGCTACACCGGCGGTGACAACGACCGTGATCGCATCCTGCAAGCCATCGGCGGCTTCGTGCCCACCACCATCCGCGAAGCGCAACTGCCGTGATCGGCCTGAAGGTCGCCACGCCCGATGTGCAGTGCGCACGTTGTGGCGTGGCGATCACCTGTTCGCCGACCACCATCGCTTCTTGTGCGTGCAGCAAGGTCGCCATCGACAGTGCGACACGGGACCGGATAGCGCGGGGCTATTCCGGCTGCCTCTGCAACGGCTGTTTGCAGGAGGAACAGGAGAAGACCAGCACCGCGATCAGTGGAAGATGAACCCCGAAGGAATGCGTCCGGCGTAGAACGTACCAAGGCTCGTACCATCGGCAGCGTATCGGTGTACCACACCGCGTTGCGTGTAGTCCAGCGCATCTGCCGCGTGTATCACTCCGGTACCGGGATCCACGCCAAGCCCATAGAAATTGCGGCCATCAGCCGCCATGAAGGGTGTGCTCGGTAGCACAACGTCCGTGATGGCCATGCGGAAGACATCGGTGTTGAGGAAATAGAGCACCGTGCCATCGCCATTGATGGTCAAGCGCCAAGGACTGTCCGTTGGAACCGGCATTGGAAAGGAAGCGTCGACAGTATGCGTCGCCGGATCGATCCGGTAGAGGGCGGGTGCTGTGCCGCTCCCTCCGCTACAGGCCACCCACACGGCACCATTGGCATCCAGCACCAAGCTGTTGCCACCCCGGCTCACCGCGATACTGTCCACGATGGCATCGGTTGACGTGTCGATCACGTACACGTAGCGCCGCGTCTGATTCGTCACGAAGGCCTCCGAACCCACCAACACCATCATCTCCGTCCAACCTGGGCAAGGAATAGAACCGGCAATGCCATTCGCCTGCAGATCGACCACCGCGATCGCGCCGGACTGCAGATCGGAAACGTAGGCCTTCGAGCCGCCCACCGGCAGCAGAAAGCGCGGAGATGCGAAACCGGTGATCGTCGCCGAGGCAACGAAAGTCGCAGGATCCACCACCACGACCTTGCCGCTATTGTTCACCACCAGGTAGGCCCTACCCTCATGCACGGTCATGCTCTGCAGCACATCGCCGAGTGCTTCACCGTTGGCTGGTGCATAGAGGTCCTCGACCGCTTCACCGGTGACCGCATCGTAATGGCTCACCGACGCATTGCCCCATTGGAAATTGCCTTCGTTGATCACATAGACACCGCGCTCCACCGGCGCGTTCGGCTCTTCTGCAGGTGCCTCAGGGCGATCCTTCCGACAACCCTGTAGCGCAAGCGCAAAGAGCATCATCGCCGCGATCACATACGTTCTCGAGCACATCAGGTTCATCGTTCGCCGAATTGGTAGCGCACTCCTACACGGTAATGGCGCAACGGCATGGGCCGATCTGCGATCACCTGATACCGCGCATCGAATACGTTGTTGCATTGGACATCCACGGACAAGCTTCCGCGCTTGCCAGTGCGCAACGTGTAAGCGAGCCAAGCGTTCGCCACCGTGAACGGCTCCAAGAAGGATCGGTTGTCCGTGCTCGTGTACCGGTAACCCGTGTACGCAGCGATACTGGTGGCACTGAAGCGGCCGCGTTGCAGTCCGATGCGCGCACGACCGCTGTACATCGGCGTGTAGATCAACTGCTTGTCCACGGAAGCATCATCGCTGCTCTTCGCACGTTGGTTCGTGCTCACCACATGGTCGGTGTTCAACGCGAAGGATAGCTTCGATCGCCCCAAGGGTAGCACCACTTCCGCTCCGGCTTCCACCCCTCGGCTCCACACCTGCATCACGTTCTGCGGACTCCAATATGCCGGTCCCGGTAACCAGATGATCCACTGATCCATGGTACGCGTGTACGTCGTCAACTCACCATTCACGGAGACCCGACCGATCTTGCGATCCAACGCCAGACCGACCTCGGCGCTATGACCGCTTTCGGGCAATAGGTCGCGCACACCTCCAGGGACCCAGTACAGATCGTTGAAGGTGGGCACGCGGTAAAGCTTCGACACGTTCGTCTTCAACTGCACCCCTGGCACCACCAAGACCTGTGCGCCGATGCTCGCGGTGAAGGGCACCAAGCGGTCGTCCATACGCTCCTGACGTGCCGAGGCCGACGCGCTCCACCGCTCGTTGCGCGCGTTGTAGGTGTAGGCGCCGAACAGCGCGGTCCGAAACTGCTGCGGGGTGTCCGAGTATCCCTCCGCACGCGCAGCGGCATGTGTGGCGTTCATCCCCAGGATGAGAAGATGACCAAGCCCCGGACGATAGCGCCATTCCCCTTCGGCGATCGCCGCACGCGAACGACTCTCCTCCGCGGTATCCCCGAAGGGGAGCCAACGCAACTCTTCGTGGAACCATGCGCCGCGCACGTGTACCACGCTGCGCCGCGCAGCAAGTTGCCAAGCGGCCGTCAGTCGGTGGCTCTCATCCTGCTGTTCAGCCGTGCTCCTCACTTGTGTCAGCGTAGGCGGTATGCCGCGGTCGCTGTACTGATACCAGTAGCC
The DNA here is from genome assembly GCA_016787995.1 of Flavobacteriales bacterium. GTDB lineage: Bacteria > Bacteroidota > Bacteroidia > Flavobacteriales_F > PHOS-HE28 > PHOS-HE28. Next base: position 7,000 of record JAEUTB010000143.1, read on the forward strand.
GATCGAAACGCGCTGCGCTGCGGTCAACCGATGATGGACCTGGACCAGTGTGCCGCGTTGTTCCAGCTGCGCGTTCGCCTGCTTCCGCTCGGCGGTGTTATCAGCCACCGCATAGCGGAAATCGTTGCGGGCTGTGGTGTGGAATAAGGCCACCGAAGCGGACCACCGCGCATGCCCCACCGAAGCGCTCACTTGTTGCCGTAGATCGCCAAAACTGCCCACCGATGCACCAACCTCCATGTAAGGCCCACGTCCGAATCGTGGCAAGTTGTTCAGGTGGATGGTGCCACCTACCGCACCGCTGCCCCACAAGGCCGTGGCACCACCGTGTTCGATGCGTACATCGTTCGCTGCGCGCACCGGCACCAAGGACAGATCGAGTTGACCGTTCATCGGACTACCGATGTTGAAGCCGTTCCACAACACGGCGGTGTGGTTGGCACTGCCGCCCCTGAACGCCGTGGTGGCCAGGCTTCCCAATCCATAGCTCTTGATGAAGACGCTGCTTTCATTGCTGAGCAGGGTGCCGAGATCCGCCGTGGCGTGGCGCGCGAACGCCGTGCTATCCACCACCGTCGAACGGGCACCCACGTTCATGCCCACCAACCGCGGAGCGACCACCACCACCTCCTGCAACCGCAAGGTGTCCACCACGGTCTGCGCATGAAGGGAACACCACAGCAACACGAACGCGCTGGCCACGATGAAGCGCTGCATGTACGCCGTTGCGCCACACACCCGATCATTCATGACCAGCGCGTTCCACATGATCTAGCGGACAGCGATGGTGCGCTTCGTTCCACCCACATGCAACACGTAGAGCCCGGGTGCGAACGCGTTCACGTCAAGCGTGGTGAAAGCGCCATCCGTGCGGCCCTCATGCACGAGCCGACCCGCGCCGTCCGTGATCCTCACGGTCTCGTTGGTATCGGCTTCACGGCGGATGGTGATGATGTCGTTCGCCGGTTGTGGGTAAACCGTGAAGAGCTCGCTTTCCACCGCTTCGATGGACGTGCTCACGCCAGCAGCCACGGGCGGCGTTGGCCGGATCGCCGGCATGAAATCGGTGTACGAGCAGCCGAATAAGCCACCATCGTTCACTGCTGTGGCCAGCCCTAAGTTGGTGCTCCAGTTGCCCAGGTTGGTGGCGCTCCACGTGCTCCAATAATCGGGTGCACCACCGATGCCGGCTTGAGTGCCGTAGGTGAGATCGCTGAGGAAACCCGTGTTGATCACCGCGTCCAGTGATGCATCGGCCGCGAGAACGGCGTTCAGCATCGCCTCGCCCGTGGTGCTGCCGTCGAAGCGGTAGCCCCAGGCATACGACGGTGTTGCCGATCCATCTTGGAAATCGATCACCAGAATGGCCGTGTTCGCACCACTACCCACCCAGAACTGCACATCCTCCGCCGTGAACGCGAAGGGATCGAACGCCGCGATGGGTTCGCGTGGGTTCAGCGCCGGTTCGAAGTCGGTGTACGAGCAGCCGAACCAGCCGCCGTTGCTCAGCACTTCGGCCAGCCCGAGGTTCATCTCCATGTCGGCGATGCTGGTACCGCTCCACGTGCTCCAATAGTTCGGTGCACCACCGATGCCTGCATGGTCGCCGTAGGTGAAGGAGTTGAGGAAACCGCCGGGGATGTCCACCGTGATGTTCGGATCGGCGGCCGCGATGGCATTCACCATGTCCTCGCCCGTGGCCGTGCCATCGTGCAGGAATCCCCAGGCATAACTGGGATCATCCGTGCCATCCTGGAAATCGACCACCAATACCGAGCTGTCGGGTCCGGCCCCCACCCAGTATTCAACCTGGCTGATGTCGAAGGTCTGTGCCTGCAGCGGCGCCGAGGCCAGCAGTGCGCTCAACGAGATCGTTCGTATCGTCTTTTTCATCCTAGTTCGAATTCGCTGTTCAACTACAGCTTCCAGGATGAAAAAAGAGCCGATCGCACATGCCACCATGTGCAACGGGCTTGCCTTTTGTCCTGAAAGCAAACTCCCACAAAGGCTGGTGACAGGTCTTCTGGCTTACCCATTCTCCCCGGCGCCTTCCCATCCGCCGAATGGCGGGCAGTGGCATCGTGCCGGTTCGTACACAGGCTTACAGCTTCAGGAAAAGCCCGGGATTCGCACCCGGTTCCCTTTTAACCCCGTTCGTTACGCGGGGATCATCAGCGGGGCGAAGGTAGGGGTTTGCCACACACCCACCGGGGATGCCGCGTTGCCATGGATGGATACCTTCGCCTTGGCCAGCCTATTAAACACCTTCACGGACCAACCCGCTCCACCATGCGTTCAACCGTACTCGCTTTCCTATTGCCGGTCTGCATCGTCGCCACGGCACAATGGACCACCCCGAACGTGAACACCCGCGTGAGCGGTGCCGGATCGGTGGAAGCCGCGACACCGATGAGCGCGCCAGGCCCCGATGGCAGCACCTACATCACCTGGTTCGAGGGCGCATCGGACTATCGCTTGATGATGCAACGGCTCGATGCCGATGGTGTGGCTTTGTGGGATGCCGGCGGCATCGTGGTGAGCGATGAGCCGCAGAACAGTGCGCTCTTCCGCTTCGACTTCACCAGTGATAACGCGGGCAACGCCATCGTGGCCTTTCAGGATGAACGTAACGGGGACCTCGATGTGGTGGCCTACCGCGTGGCGCCCGATGGTGCCATGCTTTGGGGCGATGGCATCGCACTGACCACACCCGGAAGCACTGGGCTCGCTCCGGTGATCGGGGTGTTGAGCGACGATCGTGTGGTGATCGCCTGGACCACCGATCGCTCACCCTCCACGGTCGCCTATCGCATCCTTCCCGCCTCGGGCATACCCGCGGCCGAGGATCCTGAAGAGATCAGCGGCGTGGGCAATTGCGGAAGGCCGAAAGTGGTGCCGAACAGCGATGGGGGCTTCTGGATCCAATACGCCGAGCAACAAGGCTCCTTCCTCAACCCAGCGACGATGTATGCCACCCGGTTCGCTTCGGATGGCACGCCGCTGCTCAATTCCCAAGTGAGCTCGCGCACCATCAGTGGTTTCTATTTCCCCGCGCCGATCAGCGATGGGCACGATGGTCTCTACATCGCCTTCAACTCCGGCAATGCGGCCAACGCGAGCCTCACCGATGTGTACCTGCAACGGATGCGCGAGGATGGCAGCACGTGGAGCGAGCCCGGCACAGCGGTGGAGACGGGCGCCACCACCAACCGCTACGCCAACAACACCGCACCGGCCCTGCTCAGCGATGATCAGGGGCTCATGATCGCCTACAGCCGCAAGAACACCAGCCAGAGCGAAGGTGCCATCCACTTGCAACGCTTCGATACGGCGGGCACCGCTTTGCTCGGTGCGAATGGCGTGAGCGTGGTGGCCTCCAGCGCAGCTTTGCCAGAACCTTTCGGCACCGTACCGGCCATCGATGGTGCGTGCTTCGCGTACAGCAGCGGTGGCTTCAACAGCGAGACCATCAGTGCTGTGATCGTGGCTGGAGCTGGCGATGTATACCCTATTACCGTCGCCTCCACACCGAGCAGCATCGACGACGCCATACTGTTGCCTTTCCAAGGCGCTCAAGCCGTGATCGTGTGGCAGGACAGCCGTTTCGGCGGTAGCGTGTTGGCGCAGCCGATCGTTGTGCCCACCACCGCGGGTATCTCGGAAAACGATCGGGGCGATATCCAGCTCGTGTACGGTGATGGACCAGCCTTGTTCTTCGCCACTTCCACGACATCAACGACCGCCTTGATGATACACGCCGCGGATGGCAAGTGTGTCGCGGAACGCAAGCTCCCACCACAAGCGGCCGGAGCCATCGTACCACTCGCGCTCGATGATCGGGCCACCGGAGTGCTACTCATCAGCCTCACCGGGGAGCGTGGCCGCAATACGTGGCGCATGGTGATGCCTTGATCATTTACACTTGCGCGTGGTGTGGAGCGTTTCAGAGGCGCATCAGCTTGGAATGCGCGATCACCGCGCCCGTTGCTGTGCGGATGGTGATGTGGTAGGTTCCTGCCGCAAGCTGATCCAGCGGGATCCGGTGTTGCATGTGCGTATCCGCTGCTGATAACATCGTCCGCTGGATCTCGCGCCCATAGGCATCAGCCAAGTGGAGCACCAGCGGTCCATCCTCCTCGCGTTCGACCTGAACGTGTAGCGTACATGCATCGGTGGCCGGATTGGGCTGCACCGTGAGCATCGCTTCAGATCCTCCGCACCGTGACACACCGAGCGTATGGAATAGCTCCTCCGCACCATCACGATCCACTAGGCGCAAGCGGTAGTAGCGCTCGGAGGTGAAAAGCGCATCATCGTCGTGCCAGGCATACTCGATCACCTGCTGGCTGTGGCCAGCGGCGCGCACCTCGCCCACGGCATCCCAGCTGTGCGCATCCGCACTGCGTTCCACGATGAAATGACTGCTGTTGCGCTCGCTGGCGGTGGCCCACGTGATGGTCGGCGTTCCGCTCTCACAGGTAGCCTCCATCCACACCATGGTCACCGGAAGTACGATCATGGTCGGTAGGCAGCCATTGGCACCACCAGCGCCAGGCCCACCACTGAATTGCGCAGGAACACCGGTCGTGCAGCAGCTCAATGCCACACACCAGACCAGTCCACAGGTGGCCAAGGAACGAATTGGTTGTATCCTATGCTGGCGCATGGATCAAGGGGCGCGGCGAACACCACGGAAACCACGGTCGGCGAAACGCGTGGCATTGAAGGGCACCATGAGACGACGGTCCGAAACGCGGTGGTCCTGCACGATGGAAGACCAACTGCCCCCGCGCGGTGCATAACCCGTGAACCCATCGAACGGCCAGGACAACACATCGTGCGCGCCGAGGAAGGTGAGCGCACCGTTGCCGTGGAAGCGCCGTTGGTAGGTCAAGGAAAGGTAGCCGGCAGAAATGGTGTATTCCGCCACGTTGCCACCGAGGTCCATGATGCCGTAATACGATGCGCCGGCCGAGGCCCGGGTAGCACCTGCTTCGGCGAACACACCACAACGGAACGGACCTGGGAACGTTGAACCAAAGGATCCGTTCGCGGCAGCATCCACGTCTTCCGTAGCTGTATTCAAGCCGGTTTGTCCGGTAGGCGCGATCACACTCGAGGTGTTGCCGCCGGACGGTACGTCGTTCGCAACGGGCACGCCGGGCCCTCTGCATGCCTTCTCGAACTCCATTTCCGACATGGGGCGCAACCCGCACCAATCGAGGTACGCGAGCGCGTTCGGCGCGTTCACGTAGTTGGCCGCGATCCACGCCCCATCGTCCGCTTCGTCGCCTACACCGTCGCCATCCGCATCGCATACGAAGGTGATCGGT
>JAEUTB010000226.1 GCA_016787995.1 Flavobacteriales bacterium
CCAGTTGCCGATACCGCTCTCATCGCTGGTGATGTTCGCGGCGAAGGTCGTTCCCCAAGGACCTACAGCAGCTGTGAGATCCATGGTCATCAAGGCCCAGCCTTCGTGTGTCGCGGGCAGAGGTGGCAGTGGTCGGTCGGCTGGATAGCCGCTCAGCACGCGGTCCGGATCCAAGTATGGCCCGTTCGGCCCCATCAGTTTCGGCGAATGGCAATCATGGCACCCCATGATCTCCACCAAGTACTTCCCCCGTGCGATGTGATCTTCCGTGCTGGCCGATGAGGTCGGTTCTTCCGGCTTAGCCTCCGGGGTGGGTGGTGAACAACTGTTCAGCCCTGCGCAGATGGCGAAACAAAGCGTGACGGTGATGGTGGCTCGATCGTTCTTGTGGAGTTTCATGGGAGAGTTGATCAGATGGGTTCGAATATCGTGATCCTTACCCGAATGATCGGCCGTGTTTAACCAGGGTCACGACTTTCCCTCACCTACTGCAACGCGCCACGCGAGCAGGGCGGCTATTGCTGTGACCGGGGTGAAGATGAGCATCTCCCGCTGGTCCAGTGCGAATAGGTTGCCTACCGTATTCAGTGCGAACAGGAACACCATGGCCCAGGCTCCAAAACGACCGATCAGCTGCCCACGTACGCTGGTCGACTTCAGTCGAAGCACCACCACGCTGATCATGAGGATCAATATGGATAGGGAGACGATGGCTCCGACGGTACGCTCTTCCGCATTGGCCAGTCTTCCACCCCAAACCATTTCTGTCGGAATGAAGCCAGCCAACACGACGAGCTGGAAAACACATGCCGCCCCGAGCAGAGCGATCAATGCCCATGCGGCCGTTCGAAAGGGGAGGAGGCGACGCATGGAGCCGCGGTGCCTGATCCTAGCTCGTCATGGCGGCATCCACCATGTTGCTGCTGCCGATGTACAGCGGGCAGCGCTGGTGAAGCTCCGTGGGTTTCAGGTCAAGGATGCGGGTACGGCCATCGGTGGCCTTGCCGCCGGCTTGTTCCACCAAGAAGGCGAGCGGATTCGCTTCGTAGAGCAGGCGCAGTTTTCCGTTCGGTGCTTTCTCCGTTCCGGGGTAGAGGTAGATCCCGCCCTTCAAGAGGTTGCGGTGGAAGTCGGCCACCAAACTGCCGATGTAACGCGCGCTCATCTTCTTGCGCTTGCAGGCATCGATGTAGTTGCGCACGCCTTCGCTGAACTCGAACCAGTTGCCTTCGTTGATCGAGTAGATCTTGCCATCAGCGGGCGTTTTCATGTTCGGATAGCTCAAGCAGAACGTACCGATGCTCGGGTCCAGCGTGAATCCGTTCACACCATGACCGGTGCTATAGACGAGCATGGTGCTGCTGCCGTACACGATGTATCCGGCGGCCACCTGCGCACTGCCGGGCTGCAGGAAATCCTCCAAGGTGGCTTTGGGACCGGTGCTCACGCGCTTGTAGATGCTGAAGATGGTACCGATGCTCACGTTCACGTCGATGTTGCTGCTGCCATCCAGCGGATCCATCGTAACCACGTATTTCCCGCCATTGTCGAAGTGGACGATGTCGTCGTTCTCCTCGCTGGCCACGGCGCACACCGCACCCTGGGTCTTCATCATGCGGATGAAGAGGTTGTTGGCGTAGACGTCCAGCTTCTGCTGGGCTTCACCTTGTACGTTCTCCGTGCCTTCCGCACCAAGGATGTCGGCCATCAATCCTGCTTTGTTCACTTCGCGGTTCACGATCTTGGCCGCCAAGCGGAAGGCGGTGAGCAACGAGCTCAGGTCGCCCGTGGCGCCGGTGAATTCGTTCTGGCGTTCAACGATGAACTCGGAAAGGGTCTTGATGTCGGACATGGGTGGCTCGCCGGTGCTTGAGCGAAGGCGATGGTGCAAAGATGCGGCGGCTTTCCTTTGTGCGCATGAACATCGTCATTCGCCGCGCCGAAGTGCGTGATGTGCCACGGATGCTCGAGCTGGTGCATGAACTAGCCCTGTTCGAGCGCGCACCTCAAGAGGTCACGGTCACGTTGAAGCAGATGCGCGATGCGGGTTTCGGCCCGGATCCCGTCTGGGTGGGCTGGGTGGCCGAGTCCGAAGGCCATATCGTGGGCATGGCAGTCTGCTATGAGCGGTACTCCACCTGGAAGGGGCGCCGGCTCTACCTCGAGGACATCGTGGTCACCGAAAGCGCGCGTGGCATGCGGATCGGTGAGAAGCTCTTCCGGCAATGCGCGGCCTACGCCGTGGAGCAAGACTACAGCGGCATGCTTTGGCAGGTGCTGGATTGGAACGTGGATGCCCAGCGGTTCTATGATCGGTTCGGTGCACACTATGCCAAAGAGTGGTGGAACGGCTCGCTGGAGAGGGAAGCGCTCATCGCGTTGACCACCGACCGATAGTCTTTGATCGGACATGCCTGTTGTTCCGCATCTTCGCGGCGCGAAATCAAACGGGGGGGAATGAAGATCTTCAAGTTCGGGGGGGCCAGCGTGAAGGACGCGGCTGGCGTGCGCAACGTAGGTGAGGTGCTCAAGCACTTCGCGCTGGATGATCTGCTTATCGTGGTGAGCGCGATGGGCAAGACCACCAACGCCTTGGAGGAAGTGGTGTGGGCTTATGTCGATGGCCGTGATGCCGTGCCCAAGGTGGATGCGCTTGCGGCTTTTCACTTCGGCATATTGGATGAAGTGGCGCCGGAGGATGGACCGTCGCGGGTAGCCTTGGAGGAATTGTTCCATTCCCTGCGAACGTTGTTGAAGCGACCGATATCGTTGGACGTCGATCACTATTACGATCAGATCGTCGCATTCGGTGAGCTGTGGAGCACTACCATCGTGAGCGCGCACTTGAATGCTTCGCACATCACGAACCAGTGGGTCGATGCCCGTAGCATCATCACCACCGATGAGCGGCATCGAGCGGCGAATGTGAAGTGGGATATGCTCGGATACAACTGCGAGAAGCATCTTCCTTCCTTCGCGCATGGCCCGGTGCGGATCGTCACGCAAGGCTTCATCGGGCGCACGGAGGATGGCGATACCACCACACTCGGGCGCGAAGGCTCCGACTTCAGTGCCGCCATCTTCGCCTATGCACTGGATGCCGAGAGTGTCACCATCTGGAAGGATGTGCCCGGCATGTTCAATGCGGATCCGAAGCGGTTCCCGAACACCCGCTTGCTGGAACACATCAGCTACAAGGAGGCGATCGAGCTCAGCTATTTCGGTGCCAGTGTCATCCACCCGCGCACCTTGCAACCGTTGCAGCGCAAGCACATTCCCCTGTATGTGCGTTCGTTCATCGACCTCAACGCGCCGGGCAGCACCATCAGTGAGGCCACGGATCACGATACCCTGATCCCTTCGTACATCGTCAAGCCGGATCAGCTGCTCATCAGCATCACGCCCCGCGACCTCAGCTTCATCGTGGAGGAGAACCTCAGCGCCATCTTCAACCTTTTCGCCAAACGCAACGTGCGGATCGATCTGATGCAGAACAGCGCTGTGGCCTTCACCGTGGTGGTCGATGACAACCCACGTTCACGGGACCTGATCGAAGCGCTTCGCGCGGAGTACGAGGTACGGTACAACACCGCCTGCGAGCTGCTCACGGTGCGCCATTTCGACGAGGCCACCCTCACGGAGCTCCTGCTGGGCAAGGAGGTGCTGATCGAACAGCGAAGCCGCGTCACCGCTCGGTTCGTGACCAAACCACGTTGATCCACGCGTAGTTTCGCAGCATGGTTCGCTCAGGTGTACGGTCGCGCGCTGTGTTGATCGTCGTCAGTTTCCTTCTCCTGCAGGGGCTCTGTCAGGCTCAGCCCTCTCCGGCGACTTCGGGGTCGCTCAAAGAGGAACTGCTCCAATACCGAGCAGCGGTCGCGAAGGCTGATTCGTTAGGAGATGACACGGCTGCGATCCAAGCTCGCATGGCGTTTGCTGCGATCAGCAAGCCGAAGGAGGCTCAAGACCTATACACCCAAGCCGCCGCGCTAGCCGACAGCCTCGGACTTGAGCAGGAAGGGATCGCCGCCCATGAGGCTCTCGCTCGAACCTTGGCGGCGCGCGGCGATCATCGTAGGGCGTATGAAGAAGCGATGCTCCTCGCACAACGACGAGCCGTGCATCAAGCCGCAGAGGCAGCGACCGGCAAGACTCGGCTTGTGGAGTTGGAACGCTTGGCCGCAGCCGAACGCGACAGCCTTTCCAAGGCCAGCCAGGCACGTTTGCGCGATGCCGAGGACCGCGTGGACCAGGCTCAGGAGAACGCCGATACGTGGATGTGGGTGGGCCTGGCGGTGCTCATCCTGTCCGTCACCGTTCTCACCATCGTAGTGTTCGAGAACCGAAGCTCCCTTCAGCGCCATCGCGAGGAAGTGGCGGCTTTGCGGGCAGAAGTCTCGGCCCTGAACGCGCGGTACCAGAACCGGGTGCGTGAGAGCGCCATACCTGTACCACCAGTCGTGCCATCCGTGGCGGTGGAGCAGAAGCCTGCCTTGGCGCCCATCCCCGAGTCACCACTGGTCGTTGATCCCATGGTGGTGGCCATGTTCCGCAAGCAAGCGCCAGAGCGGCTGGCAGCCTTGCACGAAGCGCGTGCACGTGGCGATCACGAGAAGGTCCAGCGCGTAGTGCGCACCCTGAAGCCCCAATTGCTCAGCTTGGATCCGGAATGCGAGAGCTTGGTGCTGGGTCTGCTCGCCACCGATGCACCTGCCCGCACGGCCGAGTGGAACGCCGACCTCGAGGTGCTGGCATCACGTGTGGCGGCTCTCCTGGTCTGAGCCTCAATCGCGGTTCTCCACCAGGTCGATCACCCGCTCGGGGTAGTCGCTGATGATCCCATCCACGCCGAGGTCCAGCATACGGCGGATGTCCTCCGGCTCATTCACCGTCCACACGATCAACTCCATCTCCTTCGCGCGGATGCTGCTCAACAAGCGTTCATCCACCATGCTGTGGTGCGGGCTCAGGATGGCGGGCACGAAGGTCAACCGAGCCAGATGGTCATCCAGTGAACCCTCACCTTCGACGAGGAAGGCCAGGGTGATATCGTCACGTTCCGCATGGAAGACCTCGAGGATCGCCGGGTCGAAGGATTGGATCACACAGCGGTCGGTGACACCGAGGGCATCCAGTTCATTGATCACCGCCAACGCCAAGGTGCGTGGGTCGGGCTGGTGCGTGCCATAGAGTTCCGGGTCGCTCTTCACTTCGATGTTGAACGAGGGCGCCGCGACACCGCTGAGCATGGCATGTTCATCCACGGTGCCCACCACTTGTGCCAGCGTGGGCTTGGAAGTGCGTCGTGTATCCTGCTCCGGAAAGTCGGCATGCTCCAATGATCCACAGTCGTAGGCACGGATCTCCGCGAGCGACATCGTGTAGAGGTTGTGGTCGCGCTCGTTCTCCGGCATGATCGCACCTCCGTCCGGTGTGGTGCAGATGTCGTGGCGCATCCACGGCTCGTGCGAGACCACCAGGTTGCCATCACCGCTCATCACCACATCCATCTCCAGATAGTCGCAGCCCATCTCGGTGGCCTTGAGGAATCCGGGCAGGCTGTTCTCAGGCAGTGATCCCCGACAGCCGCGGTGACCATGTACGTCCGGATGGAGATTCTTCTGGGGCATGCAGGCGGAGAGCAGTAGAACACAAAGAAGCGTGGGAAGTTCAGGTCGTGGCATGCGGGAAGAGGTCGAGGATCTTGGTGGCGAGCACGTCGGCCATCTTGTATTTTCCTTCGTGGGTCACACCGGCGATGTGCGGCGTCAAGAGTACCCGATCATGGCGCAGCAAGCGATCGAATGTATCCGGGTCCGTTGAGCGGTCAAGGCCGTCGAGTTCGGGTCGCTCGAATTCGAGCACATCCAACGCAGCGGCGATCACACGGCCACGGTCCACCGCGTCGAGCAGGGCTTTCGTGTCCACCACGCCGCCGCGGGAGGTGTTCAAGAACCACACGGGCCGTTGGAGGGTCGTGAAGAAGCGCTCGCCAGCGTAGTGCTTGGTCTCCGCGTTCAACGGAAGGTGCAAGCTGATCACATCACTTTCGTGCAACAGGGTCTCCAAGTTGCTTTCCTGAACTATCCCATTGCCGAATCCGTTCTTGTATTTGTCATGGGCCAGCACACGGACACCGAAGCCCACAAGCTTCTCCGCGAACGAGGATCCCATCTGCCCGTAGCCGATGATACCTACCGTCTTCCCGCTGAGGTCGGTGCCACGCAGCGCTTCGCGGGGCCATAGACCGGCGCGAACCGACATGTTGGCGGGCACCAAGGACTTCATCAAGGCGAGCAACAGCATCACACAGGATTCACCAACGCCGTCGCGATTCCCCTCAGGTGAATTGAGCACCACGATGCCTTTCCTGCCGGCGAGGGCCACATCGATGTTCTCGAGTCCTGCACCCACCCGTGCGATGAAGCGCAGCTTGGGACAGTGGTCCATGAACACGGCATCGATCTTCTTGCTCCGCACCACGATCCCTTCCAGCGTCGGTCGTGCGAGCTCTTGGTCCTTGCCAGACAGCACATGCAACGCGATGCAGGCATGACCGGCCTTTTCCAGTCGCTGCTGTAACACCGGATGAACGGGGTCCACGAGCCCGATGCGCATGTTCAGGAGATGAGGCCGTACATCAGATGCCCTACGGTGAAGTACGTGAGCAGCCCGAAGATATCGTTGAGGGTGGTGACGAAAGGTCCTGTGGCCAGTGCAGGATCCACCTTCAGCCGGTCGAGCAAGAGCGGTATCACGGTGCCGAACATCGCTGCGGTGAGGATCACGGTGAATAGGGCGATGCTCACGGTGTAGGTGAGCGCCTGGGTCTGTTCCAGCGCGTAGTTGATGGCGAAGATGGCCGCTCCGCAGACCAAGGCGGTGAGCAGTGCGACACGAAGTTCCTTCCACATGCGGGTAAGCAGGTTCACGTTGACCATGCTTCCAGAGGCAAGGCCCTGCACCACGATGGCCGACGACTGCACACCCACGTTACCAGCGGTGGCTGCGATCAACGGCATGAAGAAGGCCATGGTCGGGTCGATCCGCAGCTGGCCCTCGTATTGTGCGATGATGCGTGAGGTGACGATACCGCCCGCCAGCCCGATGAGCAACCAGGGCAATCGTGCGCGCACCTGCACCAGTGGGCTGTCCGTGGCATCCACGTCCTCGCTGATACCACTGGCCAGTTGATAGTCCTCCGTGGCTTCATCGCTCATCACGTCCATCACGTCATCGAACGTGATACGGCCTACCAGTGCACCACTCTTGTCCACGACCGGTAGCACCACCACATCGTATTTCTTCATGCGCTGCACCACTTCCTCCACATCGGTATCGGTGGTCACGGAGAATACTTCAGTTTCGGCGATGTGCTTGATGAGCGTGCGGGTGCTCTCCGCGCTGAAAAGCAGGTCTTTTAACGGCAGGATGCCACAGAGGCGATCATCCTTGTCCACCACGTACACGGTGTACACGTGATCCACCTCCTGGGCCTGTCGGCGCATTTCCACGATGGCTCGGGCCACGGACCAGTCCATACGCACACTGATCAGCTCTTTCGCCATCAGTGCACCGGCAGTGCCTTCAGCATAGGTGAGCAGCTCCTCGATGTCCTCCCGGTGTTCGGGGTCATCGAGCAGGGCGATCACCTCGCGCTGCTTGTCCTCGCTCAGGTCGGCCATCACGTCGGCCGCGTCGTCCGAGTCGATGTGCTCCAGCACGTCCTCGGCGATCTCGCGGCTGGTGAGCGAGTTCAGGAGGTCTTCGCGGAGTTCCTCATGCAATTCCAGCAGCACTTCCGCGGCCACTTCGCTGTCCAGCAATCGGTATACGTACACCGCGTCATCCAGCTGGAGTTGATCGATGATGGCACCGATATCCGCCGGGTGCAGGTCCTTCAGCAACCCCTGGATGGCCGAATCGCGGCCTTGCTCCACATCGTCGCGAAGCGTATCCAGTTGGGTGCGGGTGAGTTCGATGGACATGGTTCCGGCTGGGACGTTTCGAAGCCGCCATGCGCTTTGGCAGGCGGGCACGAAGCTACGAAGATGCCAAGGGCGGGGCTAGCCTTCGCAAGCCAGGGTGAGGTCGATGAAGCCCTGAACGGATAACTCCTCTGCCCGCTTGCTGGCGTATCCGGAAGGCACGCCTTTGGGCAGCTCGCGGAAGCCCTTCATGGCGTTGCTCAACGTCTTCCTTCGCTGGTTGAAGGCGGTCTTCACGACCCGCTTGAAAAGCTCCTCATCACAGGGCATCTCCATCACGGCGTTCCGTTCCATACGTAGCACGGCGCTGCGCACGGCGGGGGGCGGTATGAACGCCTCGCGTTCCACGTTGAAGAGCAACTCCATGTCGTACCATACCTGCGCGAGGACGCTCGTGATCCCGTACGTCCTGCTCCCCGGGCCGGTACAGATCCGATCGGCCACTTCCTTCTGGAACATGCCCACCATTTCCGGAAAGCGGTCGCGGTGCTCCAGGATCTTGAAGACGATCTGCGTGCTGATGTTGTAAGGGAAGTTGCCGATCACGGCGATCGGTCCCGGGCACACGGCGTCGGGGTGCATGCGCAGGAAATCACTGTCGCGCACATCCAGCCCCGGATAGGTCCGTTCCAGGTAGTCCACGGATTCGTGGTCCACTTCGTAGCAGACGAGCTTGGTCGCTGGCCGGTGTACCAGGTGTCGCGTGAGCGCGCCCGTGCCAGGACCCACTTCCACCACGTGGGTGTACCCCCCATGGCCGGTCAGGCTTTCCGCGATCCGGCGTGCGATGTCATCTTCCTTCAAGAAGTGCTGTCCCAGATGCTTCTTCGCGCGGACGTGCATCAGCTCGTGTGCATCACCTCCAGTAGGGTGCGGAAGGCCGCGAACTTCCCACCGTAGTGTTTCTGGGTCTCGGCCTGCAGCCGCGGGGCATGTTCATCGCGGTACCGCTCGTAGGTGGACAGGTCCGCGCACGTGTATTGCACCGCATAGGTGATGCCGCCCTCATCATCGGCCAGCACTTTGAACATCCGGCTGTCCAGGAACAGTCCGGTCGCCATCACATCAGGGATGTGCGTCTCCTTCATCCAGCGGAGCCACTGCTCGTGCACATCGGTATCCACGTTGATGGTGACGTTGTAGACGATCATGGGTGCTGCGTAGGCGCCGGTGGTTCCGGCGGTGCTTCCAGGTTGTCCCCGCGCAACTTCCGGAACCTGTCACGCGCTTCCGGTACGAAGATGCTGCCCGTTTGCTCGAAGAGCAGGCGTTCGTAAAAGGTCTTCGCCTTTTCCGGGTCGTTCAATCGGTCTTCGTGCAGCCGCCCGAGGTCCAGTAGTGCGTTATCCACCAGGATGTCCAGCGGATAGAGCTCGAGCAGCTTGGTCAGGTGACCTGCGGCTTCCTCGTAGCGATGGCGTGCGTAAGCGATACGGTAGCGTTCGTAGAGGATGTCGTCCCCGAGCGAATGTCCCGGAAACGCTTCGCTCAACGAATCCAACACCGCGAGGGATTCGTCATAGCGATGCTGGAACCGGAGGAGTTCCGCGCGCGCGAAGTAGCTCAACGGAACACTGTTGCTGTCGAGGGCCAGGTTGTCGGTGATGCGCAGCGAGAGCTCCATGGCATCGTTCGCGATCAATTTGCTGGTGCTCGATTTCAGCACCTGCAGCTGGGCTTGTGCCCACAGGAAGTCGCCGGAGTAGAAGGAAACCTTCGCATTGCGCAGACGGGCCTCGTGGCCGAGCACGTCGTACTTGAAATCGAGGTCTACCTGCGAGTAAAGCAACGAGGCTTCCCAAACATCCCCGGAAAGCAGGTGTACATCACCAAGGTCGAGCTTCAGTTGCGCTTTGGTCTTGGGGTCGATCACCGGCAGGGCGATGCCTTCGCTCAAAAGTGCGATGGCGCCTGGATGATCGTTCAGGTAGTAGGCTTTCAGCTGCGCCCGTTCGCGCAAGAGGTCGATCGTCTGCGGACTGAGGCCGAGTTCGGTGATGGTGTTCGCAGCCCGCTGATCCAGCTCTTGAAGGTCAACCAAGGCGGGTTCGGCTTGGTCGGTGAGCTCATCATAACGGGTCTGCACGGCGCCGATGCGGGCTTGCACGTAGTTCGCGTCATTTCGCGCAAGGCTCAACACATACTCGTAGCATTTAAAGGCGGTGGCGTGGTCATCATTGGCCAGGGCGATCCGCGCCAGCTCCATCAAGCGCACACCCCCTTCGTCGAAGCGTTTGTCCATGGCCTTGCTTTGCACGAAGGCCGCGTTCAAGTCCTTCTGTTGGATGTACATCCAGATGAGCTGTTCAGGATAGACGGTGCGTTGCGGGTCGCGTTGGATCCTGCGCAACAGCTCCGTCCGCAGGATCTCCGAACGCTCATCGTCCGCGCTGAAGTCGATGGCGCGTGAAAGCGCGTTCTGCACCGATTGGATGTAGCCTTCGTTCTGGGCCAGTAGGTCCATGTAGGCACTCACCATGCGGGGGATATCGCCCTTGGCGCCGTAAAGACCGGCCATTTCGTAGGCGTACGACTGGCCGTCCGGCAAGCTGCGCGATCCACGATCATAGGCCTCCAATGCGCGGTCCAGTTCATTGGCTTGTTGGAACGCGTTCGCCACCGCACGCACGGTGTTCTGATCCGACCCCATTTGCTTGAGGGCCTTGTCATATTCCTTGTTCGCCTTGTCGGGTTCACCGGCCGCTTTGTAGATCCCGCCCAGGTCGATGATGAACCGGGGATCACCATTCGAGCGACGGAGCTGGTCCTTGACGAGCTTCTCCGCTCCCTCGAGGTCGTTCAGGGCCACATGGCTCTTCAACAACTGCTCATAGTAGAACGCGTTGGGCTGCTTGCGGTGCAATTTCTCGTAGTAGAGGATGGCCTTCGCATAGTCGCCTTGCTGGAAGTATTGGGCGGCCAACTGTTCGTCCGTTCCTGGTTGAGCGTGTGCTCGAGCCACCGCGAAGCACGCCAGGAGCAAGAGGAGAAGGATGCGGGTGCTCATCGTGGCATGCGGCGTTCGGGGAGTGTGTCGATGAGCAGGCTGTCCACCTCGGGCTGTCGGTCAAGAACGCGCTGGGTGGTCTGGTAGTTCGAGATCACTTGCAGCACACCACCCTCGATGACTTCGGCGGCCAGCCGCTCGGTGGCCAGTGCTTCCACGACATCTTTCTTTTCGAGTGCGGAAACGGAGACATCGTGGCGGAGCTTCTTCAACCGAAGGCCAGCATCCACTAAGGAGCGGTGCACGTTCCGGTGGTCGGAACCGCGTCGGTTCGCCTCGCGCAACTGTACGAATTGATCGCCAAGGGTGGCTGCGCGGTCCTTCGCCAGCGTATCGTTGAACCGCTGAAGGAAAAGCACCCGGGTGGCTTGAAGGATGGAATCCGCCTTCGCGTAGCGTTGGGTATCCAGTTCGTTCAAGGTGAGGCGTGCGGCTTCCATGGCATTGATCAGACTGTCCACCGTGGCGAGCTGTTGCGGATCGGCAGCGCGGCGGCAGGAACTTACCGTGGTGCTTCCTACCAACGCCACCATACCAGCGAACAGTATGCCACGCTTCATCGCCTTATCGGGTGATCATGGCAAAGCCCGTATACGGCTGTAAGGCCTTGGGTATGCGGATGCCTTCGGGCGTCTGGTTGTTCTCCAGTAAAGCCGCTACGATACGGGCCAAGGCCAAGGCACTGCCGTTCAACGTATGGGCCAAGCGGTTCTTTTTCTCCTCTTTGAATTTCAGTTTCAAGCGGTTGCTCTGGAAGGTCTCGAAGTTGCTGATGGAGCTCACTTCCAGCCAGCGTTTCTGTGCGGCGCTGTATACCTCCATGTCGTACGTCATGGCACTGGCGAAACCCATGTCGCCGCCGCAGAGCAGCAATTGGCGGTAAGGGAGTTCCAAGGCGCGCAGCAAGCCTTTCACATGCTCCACCATCTCCTCCAGCACCGCGTAGCTGTTCTCGGGTTTCTCGATGCGTACGATCTCCACTTTGTCGAACTGGTGCACCCGGTTCAGGCCACGCACATGCGCGCCGTAGCTTCCCGCTTCGCGCCGGAAACACGGTGTATAGCCCACCAGCTTGATCGGCAGTTGTGCGGCATCCACGATCTCGTCGCGGTACAGGTTGGTGATGGGCACTTCGGCCGTGGGGATCAGGTACAGCCCATCTGCCGTGGCGTGGTACATCTGGCCTTCCTTGTCGGGCAGTTGGCCGGTGGCGAAGGCGCTCTCCGCATTCACCATGTGCGGTGGGATGATCTCGCGATAACCGGCCTCCGTGGCTTTGTCCAGGAAGAAGCTGATCAGCGCGCGCTGCAACTTCGCGCCTTGGCCGCTGTACACGGGGAATCCAGCACCCGTGAGCTTCACACCGAGGTCAAGGCTGAAGAGTCCGTAGTGTTCGGCCAATTCCCAGTGCGGTTTCGCGCCTTCGTGCAAGACGGGAACCGCGCCCTCCTCCATCACCACGGTGTTCTCCTCGGGTGTCTTGCCCACGGGCACCTTCGCGCTCGGTGCGTTCGGGATGGTGCAGAGGTGGTCGTGCAGCGCCTTCTCTGCACTATCGAGCTTGTCTTTCAGGGCTGCCGTGGAAGTCTTCAGTTCGGTGGTCCTCGCGCGCGCCGCTTCGGCCTCCTCCTTCTTGCCGGCCTTCATCAGGTCACCGATGGTGCGGCTCAGACCGTTCAGCTCGTTCAAGCGGGCGTCCAATTCGGTCTGGGTGGCGCGGCGTGCGTCGTCCAGATCACGCGCGGAATCGAGCAGGCTCTTGGCATCGATGTTCCGCTTGCTCAGGCGTTGTTCTATCTCTTCGCGGTTCTCCCGCAGGAAATTCAGTTCCAGCATATCCGGGACAGGTGTTCTCGTGGTAGGTAAAGGTAGATGCCTTGATCAAGGCTGGGCTTCCGTCCGGTGAATGGATCTCAACAGCCGGACCCGGTACCGTGGTCACCAACGAAAAAGCCTCCCCGACAAGTCGAGGAGGCTTCGTGACTTGTCGTTCAGGGCTTAGTTCTTCGACTCAGCGGGGAGCACGCTCACCACGCTGCGGTCACCACGCTTCTTCTGGAAGGTGACGATGCCGTCGGCGGTGGCGAACAGGGTGTGGTCCACACCGATGCCCACGTTCTTGCCGGGGTGGTGCTTGGTACCGCGCTGGCGAACGATGATGTTGCCGGCGATGGCTTCCTGGCCACCGAACAATTTGATGCCGAGTCGCTTCGAGTGCGATTCGCGACCGTTCTGGGTACTGCCTTCACCT
>JAEUTB010000183.1 GCA_016787995.1 Flavobacteriales bacterium
ACAGAAGGCGCCATTGTCATAAGTGCTTGCCAACGCACTGGAGGCACCACCCGTGAAGTTGCCCATGTTGTCGATGATACGACGACCTGCGGAACCACTTTCACGGAGCTGGTAACCGCCGGTGATGCCGCCGCTCACGAAACCATCGCCACCAGCATCAAGCACACGCAGGCGATAGCAACCGATCGGTAGGCAGCAGTTGGGCGCGATCGGCGAGGTGATGCCATTGGGGAAGGGCTCTGCTGGTGCACCACCGCTGCAGATCACCAAGTTGGTGTTCTGGGCGAGGATCTCCCAACCCAACTGGCTGCTGTTGGCATCGGAACGCAGTTCAAGCACCACGTTCTCGGTGCATGGGGTGGCTACGCAAGCACAGGATCCGTTCAATTGGCCCAGTACGAAACCAGGACCGGGTTGTGCATCGCAGGTCGAACCGATCAGGCCCGGCACCGTGGGGCAGTCATCGGTGTTGTTGGTCACACCACAAGCCACAGGACTTCCAGCGCCGAAGCCATCGCCATCGGCATCAGCGTACTGCAATTCACCATCGTTGCAGTCCGCATTGTTCGCTACGCCGCAAGCCACCGGACTTCCAGCGCCGAAGCCATCACCATCGCCATCAGCGTAGAGCAATTGGCTGTCGTCGCAATCCGAGCCGTCGGCGATCCCGCAGGGTGCGTTGGCTGCTGCACCGAAGCCATCTCCATCCACGTCGGCATGAAGGATCTGGCTGTCATTGCAGTCGATATTGTTCGCCACACCACAAGCTACTGGGCTACCGGTTCCGAAACCGTCGCCATCACCATCCGTGTATAGTATCGCATCATCGTCGCAGTCGCTGCTGTTGGACACGTATCCGGAAGGAGCGGTACAAGCCATGACCATCGTGCCCACATCACCGAACCCGTCGCCATCCGAATCCGCGTACCAAGCTGTTGCCGTGTTCTCCGTTACGACCACCGTTGCTGTGGCGTTCGCGCAGGGCGGGACGGAAACGGTGTAGGTGTAGGTGCCCGGGTTCATCGTCGCCGGGTCGTACAGGTTAGCCACCACCGCACTCGGTCCGCTCCAGGATCCGCCTGCATCCGGTGTGCCACCCAAGGTGGACAGGAGGTTGGTAGCAGAGCTGTTGCTGCAGGTGGTCAACGTGCTGTTGGTGCCAGCGTTCGGTGGAGGAACAGCGGTGACAAGGCCGGTGCTTGCCGTTGCGGTACATCCATTGCCGGCAGTGACCGTTAGGTTATACGTTGTATTGGCGTTAACGACCACGTTGGTGGGGTTCTGGCCACTCGAAGTGAAACCAGAGGGTGTGGAACTCCAGGCCCATGAGAGTGCCGTGGGTGTTCCGGTGATCGTGACGTTGTCGATCGCCCACCACCAGTCAAAGGTCGCGTCATATCGGAACCTCACGTACACGATAGGTTGGCCAGCATAAGCGTCCAGGTTCACTGTGGCTTGCACGAAGCCATTGACGGCGCCTTGTGTGCTGGAGTGGGTCTGAACGATGGTCCACGTAGTACCGTTCGTGGAGACCTCGACACGAGCACGATCACTGGTGCCGCTGTTGAAACGGTAATGGTGGTAGTAGCTCAGACTCAAAGTGGAGTATCCCACCGTGTTGAACACGGGTGATATCAACTGCGTCGCCGTGGTTCCGGAGCCCTGTGCGTCAGAATTGGTTAGGACGAAGGAACTGGCGTCATTACTACTGAAGGTGGGGTCAGTTCCACTGGTGGCATTGTAGAAATAGGCGTTCGGACGGGAAGTCCAGGCCGCGTTGGCCGTGGTTCCGCCAGTGGATGTGTTGGTGGTGGCCCAGTTGCCAAGGCCACTGTTGAAATCCTCGCTCAGCAAGGTGGTGCCGAGGTTCGTTGCGCTACCCGTTAGGTTCACCGTACCTCCGGCGCATACCGTGTTGGTCGAAGCACTCGCTGCCGCGCTCGTAGGCGCTCCATTCACGCGAACGGTGACGGTCGTCGAGCCTGGGATCGAACAACCCGTGTTCAAGCCGGTCACCGTATAGGTCGTAGTGGATGCTGGAGTCGCGGTGACCACGGCGCCCGTGGTCGAACTCAACCCGGAACCAGGCGACCATGAATAACTACCAGACGCACCGGAAGCTGTCAGTACCACGCTGGATCCAGGGCATACCGTGGGCGTGCTGGGTGAAACCACGACGGTGGGGCCTGTGCACGGTGTGTACGTGAGCACAACGCGCCCGTTCGCACCAGCACCACCCACCAGCGTGCCACTAAAGGTCCTCTCTGCACCGCCGCCGCCGCCGCCAGGGCTGGTTCCATCATCACCATCCGCACCGAATGTGCCGTTCCCTCCGTCGCCACCATTCCCACCGCCCGTTGGCGCTGTGCCACCGTTCTGGCTGGAACCATCCGCTCCTGCAGCAGCTGTGCCAGCCGATGAGCCACCGCCACCACCTGTACCTGAAGGCGCATTGGCACCATCACCACCAGCGAACTTCACGGTGCCGATGGAAGCTGAGGCGGAACCACCATTTGCTCCCGTGGAGCTGTTGTTACCGCAGGACGAGCCACCCTTGGCCATCACCGTGGTCGCCGTTCCGAACCAAGAATCCCCACCAGCACCAGTTCCGGTGCTTCCGGCACCCACGGTGACCGTGTACGTGTTGCCCTCGATCACGGGGATCACGCTGCGCGCATAAGCACCACCCCCGCCACCTCCCCCGCGGCCGTTCGAACTACGTGTGCCGCCGCGACCGCCTCCGCCCCAGCACTCCACGGTCACCTCAGTCACGCCGGCTGGTACCACGAAAGTTCCTGTCGTGTTATATGTCTGGGTGAGCTGTGCTTGTGCGCTGGTCACCAGGTTCAACAAAAGCGCGGCGACGCCCAGGCGCCACAGGGCTGCCCATGTCCGCTTCGGGCTCATGGCGAACCGTCCGGTCCATTGGTACCCTGAGTTCAGGGCTCCCGGGCCGGCGATCATGAGAGCCGACCGCTGTTGGTTTGATGCGTGGAAGAGGTGTTTCATGCTGACTTGGGTTGATTTCCATCCGGAAGATTTAGGGATCCCCGTCGGCCTGTCAAGAAAAAGTGTCGACCAGTGATTGATTTTCTTCGACGATAATGGATCAGGTGTCGACTAACATTTAACTCCCCTAGATGATAGCGGCTCATTGAACACGATGTTAAAGATCTGATCATCAGTAATTTGGGATGGATCGCGCGCATGGCTGCTGATGGAATCGATGATTCTATAGATGGTCAGTTGTTGTCGACTAAACTTTTTCATTCTTCGACGAATTACTCCATGTGCGGAACCGTCCGACCCGATCATCCGTAGAACGGGGTGATGCGCACCTCGATCTTGCTGCCAACCCTCAGCTCGCTTTTATGGATCCAGTCGAGCTATGGTCAGACAGAACCTACACTGCTACCGACCGACGAGCATTTCGTTCTTGGTGATGTGGGGGAAGACCCTGATCCACAGATGAATGCCTACGATGCCATGAACAAGGCCTTGGGTGGCGATTCCGTTCGATACTGTTCTGGGCACCCTTGTTTAGGCTGGGTGGAGGACCATCATCCTGACGGATCATTGAAACACAGGGGCTTCTATGATGCTGGACAACTGACCATCTATAAGAACTACTGGCCTGACGGTACGATGGAACGGGAGTTCCGGTCCGTGGATGCGGTCCGTAGCATCCTGCGCACTTACCACTCCAACGGCCGGCTGCGTTCCGAAGCCCGCTATGTCAATGGGACCTCCGTGCAGTACGAGGATCACTATGTGGACGGCAAGCTGCGGTATGCGGAGGAAAGGCACCGCACCGAACCCTATTTCCTGCGGATGGACCTCTACGCGGCCGATGGCCACCCGATAAGCACCTTGCAATTGGTGGATAAGAAGAAGCTGGAGTTCGTGCAGAAGGAGTTCCATCCGGGTGGTGCCCTTCGATCCGAAGGACGGGCGCGTTACGATCCTTCCCGCCTGGACACCCAGCGCACCGGCACATGGACCTATTACGATAAGGTCGGTGCTGTGGTGAAGTCCGAGGACTACCAAGACGGTCGAGTGGCCTCTGTGCGCTGAGTCCGATCCGAACGATCCTAAAAGCGAAAAGCCCCGCGACCTTTCGGTGCGGGGCTTTCGTTCTCAACCTACCTACTTACTTCTTGTCGTCCTTCACTTCCTCGAAGTCGACATCCTTCACCTCGGCATCACCGGAGGCATTGGCTTGGGATCCGCCAGAGGCACCGCTGGTCTGCGCCTCTTGAGCCGCTTTGTACATTTCTTCGCTGGCAGCGGAGAACACGTTGTTCAACTCAGCCATCGCGCTGTCCACACCGGCGATGTCCTGCGCAGCGTGGGCCGTTCTGAGTTTGCCCAGGGCGTCTTCGATCGGCTGTTTCTTGTCGGCCGGGATCTTGTCACCGAACTCCTTCAGCTGTTTTTCGGTCTGGAAGATGAGGCTGTCGGCCTGGTTCAGCTTGTCCACCCGCTCGCGGGCAGCACGGTCGCTGTCGGCGTTGGCTTCGGCCTCCTTCTTCATCTTCTCGATGTCCTCCTTGCTCAGGCCGCTGCTGGCTTCGATACGGATGCTCTGTTCCTTGCCGGTGGCTTTGTCCTTGGCGCCCACATGAAGGATCCCGTTCGCATCGATGTCGAAGGTGACCTCGATCTGCGGCACACCGCGTGGTGCGGGAGGGATGCCATCCAGGTGGAAGCGACCGATGGTACGGTTGCCCGCAGCCATGGGGCGTTCCCCTTGCAACACGTGGATCTCCACGCTTGGCTGGCTGTCACTGGCCGTGCTGAAGGTTTCGCTCTTCTTGGTCGGAATGGTGGTGTTGGCTTCGATGAGTTTGGTCATCACACCACCCATGGTCTCGATACCGAGGCTGAGCGGGGTCACATCGAGCAGGAGTACGTCCTTCACCTCACCCGTGAGCACACCCCCTTGGATGCTGGCGCCGATGGCCACCACCTCATCCGGGTTCACACCCTTGCTGGGCTCTTTGCCGTTGAAGAATTTCTTCACGGCTTCCTGGATCGCCGGGATCCGGGTGCTACCACCCACAAGGATCACCTCGTCGATATCGCTCACCTTCAGGCCAGCGTTCTTGAGGGCGCTTTCGCATGGAGCGATGGTGCGCTTGATCAAGCTATCGGCAAGCTGTTCGAATTTGGCGCGGCTCAAGGTGCGCACCAAGTGCTTGGGGATGCCGTTCACCGGCATGATGTAAGGCAGGTTGATCTCGCTGCTCGTGGTGGAGCTCAGCTCGATCTTCGCTTTCTCAGCGGCGTCCTTCAACCGCTGCAGGGCCATGGGGTCCTTCCGCAGGTCGAGTCCTTCGTCGTTCTTGAACTCATCGGCCAACCAGTCGATGATGACCTGGTCGAAGTCATCACCACCCAAGTGAGTGTCACCGTCGGTGCTCTTCACCTCGAAGACCCCATCGCCGAGTTCCAATACACTCACGTCGTGCGTGCCACCACCGCAGTCGAACACGACGATCTTCTGGTCCTTATGCTTCTTATCCAGGCCGTACGCCAGCGCCGCAGCGGTCGGTTCGTTGATGATCCGGCGCACTTTCAGACCGGCGATCTCACCGGCCTCTTTCGTGGCCTGGCGTTGGGCATCGTTGAAATAGGCCGGAACGGTGATCACCGCTTCGGTCACCGTGGTGCCCAGGTAATCTTCGGCCGTCTTCTTCATCTTCTGCAGGATCATGGCGCTGATCTCCTGCGGGGTGTATTGGCGGTCGCCGATCTGCACGCGTGGCGTGTTGTTCGGGCCGCGCTCTACTTTGTAGGGCACACGACCAGCCTCTTTGGAGCTCTCGTCGAACGAGTTGCCCATGAAGCGCTTGATGGAGAAGATGGTGTTGGTCGGGTTGGTGATGGCCTGACGCTTGGCAGGGTCGCCCACTTTGCGTTCACCACCTTCCACGAAAGCCACCACACTGGGGGTGGTCCGCTTTCCCTCGCTGTTGGCGATCACCACCGGCTCG
>JAEUTB010000191.1 GCA_016787995.1 Flavobacteriales bacterium
AGGCGCTTGGTGGTGAGGGCCGCGAAGCCAGCCTCCGTCACCAGTTGTCCGGCGGCCTCGATGATCTCCAGTTGGCGGGGCTTAATGTCCATGGGAAGGCTTGAGGTTGAAGAAGGCGGTGCCGAGCAGGAAGACCGCGGCGGTCATGGCCAGCGCGCCGATGAGGACGAACACAGGGGGCGCCCCGAGGTACACTTCGGCCAGGATGCCGGCGGGCATCAGCAGGCCGATGAGCCCGAGCCAGGAGGTGAGGGTGGACCAGCGCAGCCGCTCACCGAAGTGGAGCAGCAGGTAGCCCATCACCACGTTGAGGAAGGCGAAGAGGTTGCCGTGCACGTGCGCGAGCCGGGCCTCGAAGTGCTTGCCCACGCTGTAGCTGTCCACCCAGGCCTGCTTGTCGGGCGCGAAGTCGCGGAGGTAGATGAGCAGGAATCCGTAGAGCATGAAGGCCCCCATGGTGAGGAAGCCGATAGCGATGTTGCGTTGTCCGGTCATGGGGCGATCGTTTTGAACGCGACAAAGTAAGTGAACACTAACTAACTGGTTCAGTGACGATCGTCACCATTCCGTGCGCAACGCGTGAATAAGGGGCGGAAGGATGGAAGGCCCGCGTTCGGACGGGCACCCCGCTCGGTCGCTGAGGTTCTAATCGATGACCACGTGGCGGGATGTGCGGTTGCCGTCACTTTCAACGGTGAGCCTGTACGGGCCGGGGGGGAGGTGGCCAAGGTCGATCCGTGTGTCGTTGGAGGGTGGCAATGCTGAATGGTGGCACAGACGACCACACATGTCATGCACGAACAGCGCGTCCATGGTCCCGGTGCTCTTTAGATGGATGACCCCTGAGGTCGGATTCGGACTGACAGTGAGGTCGATCGCGGGGTCGTGGTCCACCATGCGCGTAGCCAGCGGGTCCAACACGATATACTGGAGCATCATCATATTATCCTCGTGCAACAGGTTGTGGCAATGGTACATGTATGGCCATCCGTCGGTGGTTTCGGTGAAGCGCATGATGAGTTTCACATCCTCGAAGCGATCAACGAGCACCACGTCCTTCGGGCCCCGATCCCAGGCTGCCGGCGGTTGTCCATTGCGCTCCAGGATGTAGAAGGATACCCCGTGGATGTGCATCGGATGTGCCATGTTGGAGTTGTTCACGATGTGCCATGTTTCGGTGCTTCCGAGTAGCATGGTGTCGTTGACCACATCCATGTCGTACATCTCCCCGTTGATCATGAACATGCCCATGCCCACCATGCCCATGCCGGTCAATGTCTTCGTGCGTGTACGGCTGCTGGCGGATTCTTCAGGAATGATCGGCGGGATCAGGGTTTCGGGGATGTTGGTCACACCGCCGGGTGCTGTGGCTGTGACGCGGATGCGCAAGACCGGGAATGCTACCCCGTTCAAGGCGCTGCTTTCCCAGACCAAGTTACCCGACCCTGGTACGGTCAGGGGTAATTCGTTCCCGTAGCTCATCAGCAGTAGGCTATCGCCCTCCATGCCGGAAAGGTCCAAGAGAACTTCGGCACGCTCCCCGTTGCTCAACCAGAGCCTATCTGTTGACGCCGGTGATGGAAGCAGACCTCCATCACCACCGATCACCGCGAACGGGCGGTCATCATCAAAGCCGAGTGCATAGACCCTTGCGTTCGAACCATTCAATAGGCGCAAGCGGACCACATTTGCGGGGCATTCGAGGTAAGCGTTCGGAGTACCATTCACCAGCACGGAATCGCCGAACGGGTAGAATGAGAAGTTGCCGTTGGCGGTGAATTTGCGGTCCTGGATGACCACGGGGATGTCATCCACACCGTAGGTGCGCGGCAGATCAAGTTGGGCCTCGGCCTCATCACGGACGATGATGAAGCCAGCGATACCGAAGTTCGCCTGTTCAGCTGTCAGCTCATGTGGATGTGGATGGTACCAATACGTGGCGGCGGGGTTCTTCACCGGGAATTCCGCCATCCACGATGCCCCAGGTTCAATGATGCGCTGGGGTCCACCATCCATTTCGCCGGGCACGTGCAGGCCGTGCCAGTGCATGCTGGTCACCTGGGCCAATTGATTGTGGATGCGGATACGGGCCGTATCGCCGCGATCGAGCAGGAGGGTAGGGCCAAGGTACTCGGCACTGGCCCCGTAGGTAGCGGTGTTGATCCCAGGATAGAACTGATGGGTATGTTCATCGGTCACCAGGTCGAACGTGTCGAGCTGGAGTGCTAGCTGTATCGCCAAAGTGCGCTTCACCTGTGCCGGGGACATCAGTGCAGTCCAGAGGAGTTGGTTGGTCAGTAGTGTGCGCATGCGGGGTCGACTTCAGATCATAGGTTCCGAGGGAGGAGCGGTCCGTTCTTTGCGGCCGTTGAGGATGAGAAAGACTACGCCGATCGGTATCAGGACGGAAGCCCCTAGGAGCATGCCATAGTATCCGGGCATCGTTCCCCAGCGGAGCCACCACGCCGAACCCTGCCCGAAGAGCAATGCTTCGGTGAGGAAGACACCAGCGGTGAAGAGGGTTAAGCCCACGCGTGTTCCTGCACGGGTGGATCGCCACCAGCCGTTGAGCAGGGCCATGGCGAAGAACATAAGGCTGAGCGCCCCGAGCATGTTGAGGTGGATGAACCCGATGACATAGTTGCGTATGGTGAAAGCCAGTGTGGCCACCTGAGGGACGGCTACAGCGGTCTGAATGACCACTTTCAGCCCCATGCCGATGAGCGCGTAGGTAACGCACCGCCATGCCCAGAGTGGAACATCCTTGTGCATGCGCTGCTGGGAATGACGAATAGCGTTGCCGGTGCGCCATCCCGCCCAGAGCTGTAGGAGCACCCCGATGGAGTTGATCAGGTATATCGCGGGGTGTCTTTCGCTCCAGGCGATGGCCAGGGCATACGTCAGTAGGACACTCACACCCCACAGGCGAACCGTGGTCCCATCTAACGGTGTGGATGCACCTTGTAGCTCGGCCCAGCGGGACCACAAGGCCAGGGCGGCGAACCAAAGCCATCCGTTGAATTGAAAGTGCAGGAAGAACTGGATGGACCAGTAGTAGATCTCGGTGCCGAACAAGCCGTTCGCGTTGATGACCGGAACGGCCCACACACCTGCCGTGGAGATCGCCATGTAGATCAATGCCATACGCACAAGAGCGCGTGATCCCCGTGCATGCCAATTCGATGTGGCCCGCCACAAGTGATTGGCCAACACGTAACCAAGCAGTAGATGCATACTCGAGAACGTGATGGAGAACGGACCGTATCCTTCCAACGGGAAACTCATCAGCATGCCCACCACCGCCACTTGTGCAGCTATAAGCCAGCGATGCACGCGGCCACTGGTATAGGATGCGTCGCTATACCGCAGGATGAGCACCACTACGGCCATGAACATCCAGCCCAACATGGCCACGTGACTATGGGCGTGCAGCAGCGCTTTGAACCGGATGAAGGGGAGCTCCACGACGAACATGGCCCTG
>JAEUTB010000207.1 GCA_016787995.1 Flavobacteriales bacterium
GGGATACCACACCAACCCCTTGATGACGAACAACACGATCTTCGCAGCGGCCGGTGCCGTCATGCTCGCCGCATGCGGTGGCGCACCCACCGAGCCCACCGCTACCCGGATGACCTACCCCGAGACCCGCAAGGACAGCACGGCCGGAGACACCCTGCATGGCACCTTCGTGGCCGACCCCTACCGCTGGTTGGAGAACGACACCAGCCCCGAGACCGCCGAATGGGTGAAGCAGCAGAATGCCGTCACCGACCAGCACCTGGCCACCATCCCCTTCCGCAAGGACCTCGCCAAACGGTTCGAAGAACTTTACGACTTCCCGAAGCTCGGCGGCCCCATGCGCGTTGGCGAGCTCTACTTCATCTGGAAGAACAGCGGCCTACAGAACCAAAGCGTCATCTACGTCCGCAAGGGCCTCGATGGCGAAGACCAGGTGTTCATCGACCCCAATACGATCGACCCGAACGGTACCACCACCTACAGCCCATTGGGCAGCAGCAGCGACGACCGCTACATGGCCGTGGGGGTGAGCAAGGCCGGCAGCGATTGGCAGGACATCATCGTGTACGACCTCACCACATTGAAGCAGACCAGCGATGAGCTGAAGTGGGCCAAGTTCAGCGGTGCGGCCTGGTACAAGGACGGCTTCTTCTACAGCCGCTATCCCGAGCCGAAGAAAGGAACCGAATTGAGCGGTGCGGCGCGCTTCCAGAAGGTGTATTACCACAAGCTCGGTGATCCGCAGGAAAAGGACGCCTTGGTGTGGGAGAACAAGGTGAACGGTGACCTCTACGTGGGTGTAGGGGTGACCGAAGGCGAAGAGTTCGCCACGCTCTACGTGAGCACGGGCACCAACGGCTTCGAGCAGTATTTCCATGACCTGCGCACCGGTGGCATGCCCACACCGAACACCAATTGGGTGGCGTTGCAGACGGGCTTCGAGCAGAAGACGAGCATCGTGGATTTCGACCCGAAGACCGGCAAGTTGCTCGTGATGACCGACCTCGATTCACCGCGGTACCGCCTGGTGGCCGTGGATCCCAAGAAGCCCGGCGTAGCCGATTGGAAGGACGTGATCCCGCAAAAGGAAGAACTGCTGCAAGGTGTGAGCACCGGAGGTGGACTGCTCTTCGCGGAATACTTGAAGGATGCCACCAGTCGATTCTACCGCTACAACACCGACGGTACCGGCGAACAGGAGATCACCCTACCCGATATCGGCAGTGCCGGTGGTTTCGGAGGAGACCGCGACGACACCTTCAGTTTCTACTCGTTCACCTCCTTCACCGACCCAGGCTCCATCTACAAGTATGACTACGCGACGAACAAGAGCGAACTGTTCTATCGCCCTGAGCTGAAGTTCGACCCATCCCAATACACCACCGACCAGGTGTGGTTCCCGAGCAAGGATGGCACCAAGGTGCCGATGTTCGTGGTGTACAAGAAAGGGTTGGAGAAGAACGGAAAGAACCCCACCCTGCTCTATGCTTACGGAGGGTTCAACGTGAGCTTGAGCCCGAGCTTCAGCACCAGCCGCATGCTGTTGTTGGAGCAAGGTGGTGTGTACGCGCAGCCCAGCTTGCGCGGGGGCGGTGAGTTCGGTGAGGAATGGCACAAGGCCGGTATGAAGGAGAAGAAACAGAACGTGTTCGACGACTTCATCGCTGCGGCAGAATATCTCATCGCGATGAAGTACACCGATAGTGATCACCTTGCCATCAACGGAGGAAGTAATGGTGGCCTCCTCGTGGGCGCGGTGATGACGCAACGACCGGAACTCTACCAAGTGGCTTTCCCCGAGGTCGGCGTGTTGGACATGCTGCGTTACCAGAAGTTCACCGCCGGTTTCGGTTGGGTGCCTGAGTACGGCAACGCCGAAAGCAGCAAGGAGGAGTTCGACTACCTGATCAAGTACTCACCGCTGCACAATGTGAAACCCGCGAAGTACCCGGCCACCCTGGTGATGACCGCCGACCACGACGATCGCGTGGTGCCGGCACACAGCTTCAAGTTCATCAGCACCTTGCAACCAGCTCAACAGGGCGATGCGCCCGTGCTGATCCGCGTGGCCACCGATGCCGGACATGGTGCCGGGAAGCCGACGAGCAAGATCATCGAAGAGGTGGCTGATAAATACGCCTTCATGTTCCAGCACTTGGGCGTGACGCCGAAGTACGATACCAAGGACGGGAAGAAGTAAGGCTGCTATCGAATATGTTGGACCCCGGTCGCTGTAAGGTGACCGGGGTTCTCCTTTTCCGTGAGTGCGGGCCATGAGTGCGCGCTGAAGACAGCCCCGAACATGCACAACAGGAAAGTCCGAGTTTCACCCGAGGAGTATCCAGATAAGAACGAGGATGAGAACGGAACCGATGAACAAATGTGCCGTCGTCAATTTCAACCCTCGCCATAAGTGACCCTTATTGAGTGCCGGCGAAAGCCATCGGTGCAGCCATTGCCCAAGTCCTGTGAGTTCGGGAACGGGCTCCAGATCAGGTCGGGGTAATCCAAGTAACCGTGCGGCCATCTCAGCATTCGTACGCGGCACTTGAAGGAGTAGGTCGACTCTCCTTCCACCCCTCAGTTCGCCTGGAACCACCCGGTACGGGATGCCTTCATGGGCCAGGCGTGCTGCGGGCACTGCATGCTGCCATTGATGATCATATCGCTCGATGGTCACCCAGTCCATGCCAGCCAACGGTTCAGGGATCTTTTGACCTGAGATCGGTAAATCTACCGTGGGTCACACTACCAGTCACATCTCACCGGTGTAAGATCATGAACATGGACCCCAAGCCGGTAGTTTAGCGGAGTGCAAGCCTTCACCCTACGACCTTTCACGCCAGAGGACCTACCCGCCTTGGTCGAACACGCGAGCCACCCCAGTGTGGCCGCCAACCTTACGGACTCCTTTCCGAATCCCTTCACCGAGGAAGCCGGTCGCCTGTTCATCGAACGCGCCATGACCGGTCCGGCTCTCCGGCGTTGCATCGCCGTTGACGGTGCCTGCGTCGGCGCCATCGGCCTGCACCCGAAGGACGACCTCTGGCGCAACAATCTTGAACTCGGTTATTGGATGGCCCATGGCTACCGCGGCCAAGGGATCATGACGCAAGCGATCGAGCGGATGGTCGTTCTTGGTTTCGAGCATTTCCCGTTGGTCACACGGATCTACGCCACGCCTTTCGGCACCAACATCGCATCGCAACGCGCACTGGAGAAAGCGGGCTTCACCTTGGAGGCCACCTTGAAAGGCACCTTGGTGAAGAACGGTGTGGTGCACGATGAACTCATCTATGCCATCCGTCGCTGAGCAGGCGTCGTTCAGGATCCTCAACGCGTCTATCCCCAGAACTCCATCCATCATGCGGCTACTCGCTCTTCTCTTCCTTCTTCCAGCACAGGTCTTCTCCCAGACCAGCGTACTCTTCATCGGCAACAGCTACATCTACAGCAACGACCTGCCCAACATGCTACGACAGCTCTCGCTTTCCTTGGGCGAGGACATGACCGTGGCCTCGTCCGCACCGGGTGGTTATCGCTTCACCCAACACGCCACGTACGAACCCACGCTCGACGCCATCGCCTCACAACCCTGGGACTACGTGATCCTGCAGGAGCAGAGCCAACTCGGCGCTTTGCCACCCGAGATCACTGGCACCGATGCCGGTGCGGCCGCCTTGGTGGATGCCATCGAGGCGAACCATGAATGCACCTATCCCGTGTTCTACATGACCTGGGGACGGGAGAATGGGGATGCGTTGAATTGCGAGGACTTCCCTTTCATGTGCACCTATGCGGGTATGCAACAAGGCTTGTATGACAACTACGTGGCGCTCGCTGAAACCAACGATGGCTATGTGGCACCGGTGGGAGAAGCCTGGCGTGTGGTGCGCGACACCCACCCGGAGATCGCGCTTTACGTGAGCGATGGAAGCCACCCTTCCGTAGCCGGCACCTACCTCGCCGCGAATGTCTTCCATTGCACGCTCTACGGCACTTCCACGGTGGCCGCCACCTACACCGCCGGCCTGGATGCCACGGTGGCCGCCACCCTGCGCACCATCGCCAGCAACACGGTGCTGAACTCCACCACCACGTGGAACATGGATGTGCCGAATGGGACGGATGCCTATATCACCGGTACGAGCAGCACCGCACCGAATAACATCACCTTCCACCACCCGGGCGCAGGCACGCACACCTGGACGTGCAGCAATGGACAGACGAGCACCGAAGCCAATGCCACCTTCACCTTCAGCGCGCCTGGCACCTACACATTCACCCATGTGTACGACGACCCTTGCGGCAACACTGATACCGCGACTTGGCAGCTGACCCTGACCACCGTTGGTGTAGCGGAAGCCGTGGACGCGGTGCGCGACATCCGCGGTGAACAGCGCACCTTGTTCGTAACGCCGGATGCCTCGGATGTCCACATCACGGTCCACGACGTGCGTGGTGCGGTGGTGGCCGAACGCAGTCTTCGATCGGCTACCGAGCTGTTCAATTTGGAACCCGGCCCGTATACCTGGACCATCAACCAACGCGATGGCAGCCGGGTGAGCGGGACCTGCATCATTCCCTGATGCGAGTATCGGTGAGCTTTGGATGGATCATGTGTGATCTATCGCACTGTAGAACTTAGCAGAGAACACCTCAGGCGACCAACGCCAAGGCCTTCCGCAGGTTCTCGAAGATCATCGGCACCTCGTCCATGCGCAGGGTGCCTACGGAGATCCGGCACCACGGGTCGTTGCGATCGGCGCCAAAGGCATAGAACGGCACCATACCCACGTTGGCCGTGCGGATCAGGAACATGGCGACATCCTCGGCATCGCCCAACACAGTGCCATCTTTCAAGGGGCGGCCTTGCAGATCGATCTTCACGGTGAGGTACATCGCTCCTTCGGCCGGGATCGCATCCACGGGGAAACCTTCTGCCTTCAAGGTCATGAACCCATCGTATAACGCACTCACCCGCTCGTTGATCTTGTCCAGGTGCCCTTTGATGATGCCATCCACTACGGCATCCTGCTTCAGCAAGCGCGCCGTGGCGATCTGTTCCGGCTTGGGCGCCCACGCGCCGATATGGCCGAGTAGCGCATGCATCCGTTGCATGACGCGCTCCGGTCCGAAGGCCCAACCCACCCGCACGCCCGTGGCTGCGAAGGCCTTGGACACCCCATCGATGAAGATGGTGTAGGGACGCATCTCCGGCCGCAACGACACGGGATCCACATGAACGGTTTCGCCCAGGGTGAGCGCAGAATAGATCTGATCGTACAACAAATAGAGCGGCTTGCGACCTGCACGGCGGCTGTTCTCCTCCAACACCAGATCGCAGATGGCCGCCAGTTGATCGGCGCTGAACGAGGTGCCGGTGGGATTGAGCGGGGAGCACACCGCCAGCAACGCGGCATCCGCCACATGCGGTCGCAGATCGTCGGCCGTTGGCAGAAAACGGTTGGCGGAGGATGTCGGGACCGCGACCGGTCGTGCTGTGGTGAGAAAGGCGTAATGGTTGTTATTCCAACTAGGGATCGGGAACACCACCTTGTCTTGCGGATCCACGATGGCGCGGAAGGCCGCGTAGATCAACGGCCGTCCGCCGCTGGCGATGAGCACCTCGTTCTTGTCGTAAGCCAGGCCCTGCATACGACGGATGTACCGCGCCACCTCCGCCCGCAGCACTTCCATGCCATTGGCCTGTGGATAGTTGGTGTGTCCTTCACGATACGCCGTGATGATCTCGTTCACGTAGGCCTCGGGCAGCGGGAACACCTTCGGATCGAAGTCGCCGATGGTGAGGTTGGCGATCTTCTCACCTGCGGCGATGCGCGCGTTAAGCTGCCCACCGATCTTGATGATCTCCGAGCCGATGAGGTTCTCGGCCAGATGGGAAAGCGGGGTGGCGGGTGCCGTGGCGGTGGTGGACATGCGCGTGGGAGGTAGATCGGGCAAAGGTGGTGAACGTACAGTAGAATACCGGAGAGAGACAAGGACCGAACTGCTCATTATCGGAACGAACCGAAAGGTCACATCCCGAGGAGGATCACGGAACCGACGAGGTATCGCCATGAAGTGAAGTCCCAATAGCCAGAGCCGGCGCCTCAGCACCTTTAGTCAATTGCGGGGTAGTGTTAGTGCGCCATTGTGGTAGCGAGGGATCGACCGGCTCCACACCTACGATCCCGTCTCCACCTCAATGATCTTTGCTGGTTCCAAGACCTTGGTGCGGAGGATATCGCAGAGGTAGTTGAAATCCTCATCGGTCATACTGGACTTGGCAAAGAGACGCTGATCCGACCCGGAGATGATGACGTGATCATCGTATAACTCGACGCGTTCAATGGCTGTCCATTTGACTATGAAATCCCCGGTGCGGGTCTTCAGGTGGTATCCAGTTCCACTGATGTCCATGGTCGCCTCACCTAGTGCAGCTGACGAGCTAGCCCAATGGTGGATCGAGGGTCGATGTCTAAAGATGGTATAGAAGGCATAGAGTAACATCGCTATGGATCCTAGCATGAAGATCCAAGCCAGTACCATCAGCCAGGCCAGTGGCTCCCAGATCAGCGAGCAGAGGATCAACAACAATGAGCTGAGGAAGACCTTGATGAACATCCTACGATAGGGCCTCGTAGCGGGACTACGTAACGGATCTAACGTACCACGGCGGTGGTAGAGTTCAAGAAGACCCTCCCGAGTAGGTCTCATCACGACGCTACGTTCCATGAGATGAATATAGGAGTATCGGATCACGATGCCTCAGAACCACCCTCCCACCGTGCGATCGCCTCCTGCGTACGCTGATCCAGATCACCGAAGAGCTCGGTCTCCAGATCGGTGGTCATATCGCGGTCGAAGCTGCGAGAGATACGACCTGATACCTGAAGATGGACAAGGTCGCAGAGGGAGATGAGCGGCCCCAGCACATGCGAGGTGATCAGCACCGTACGCTCGCGTTCCGCCAGTCGCTTGATGATCGCTTCCAACACCCGCACCGAGGCCAGGTCCAGGCCGTTCATCGGCTCATCGAGCAGCACCACAGTGCGATCCAGGCTCAACACGCCGAGCAAGGCCAGCTTGCGCTTCATACCGGTGGAATACGTGGTGATGAGCCCATCCAGCGGTACTTCGAGCAGTACGTTCAGCTGGAGTACATCCGTGGTACCAGGACCGCTCATGAATAACTCCAGGTACTCCCGACCGGTGATGCCCGGATGGAAATAGTCGTCCGTCTCCAGGAACGCGGTATTGCGGTGGCTCATGTTCTCGCCATTCCATGTTAGGCGCGCTTCCGCATTGCGGCCGAAGCCATAGAGCGCGTTCAGCAGGGTGCTCTTACCTGCACCGTTCAGCCCCACGATGCCGTGAATGCCAGGCGCGAAAGAGAAGGACGGTATGTCCACCGCGACCTTGTGGTCATACACACAACGGAGATCAGTGATGGTGATCATGGAAATAGGCATCGAGGTTTGTGCGGGCCTTGGGCAGTTCGGTGAGGACCATGATCAAAGGCACCAGCGAAAGTCCAGGAAGGATGGCGAAAACCGCGGCCACCGCGACATTCGCGCCGTTGGCTTCCAGCCGTACGCAAGGTCTATAGTTGGCGTATTTCAGCACGATGGCATAAATCACCAGCACCACCATACCCACACCGAAGAGCGCGTGTATCCACCACCAACCCGGTCGGAATATGGTGGCGCCGATCACGACCGGGAACACCATGATCAGCATGAGGCGTATGGAACCGAAGACCTTCTTCCACAACAACGCTCGAGCGTCCGTCGCCGAGGCCAGCAACATCGCACGAGGTTCACACTGTTCTTGCGCACCGGCCACCAGCATGGCGATGATGCCCATCAGGAACATCGGTAACACCGGCAACCAACAGCACGCGAGCGCGGCGAGCCAAAGCACAAGCCCGAACGGGTGGGTAATATGCAATATGCTTTTCCATTCGAAGAGGCCAGGTCCTATCCACGCCCGCACGACCCTGGCGCGAACACCCGTTCCGTACTTCAACGGTATCCATGGAATGAAAATCCCCGGAAGGAGTATGGCCATAGCCGTCCAAGCCTTGGCCAGCCCAAGGGCGATCGCTACCAACAGCAACAGCACGCCGTACTCCATCGCGATGGCAGCACGTGGATACAGCAGGTGCCGCAGGACGAAATGAAGATCCATGCGCCGTTGGTGTAGCCCCAAGACCATGACCAATACACCGGCCGCTATGTACGATGCATAGGTCGGATCCTGTTCGACCGTGCGTTGCACTAGAACGATACCCGTGACCACCGCACCCATCAGCAGAATGATCCCGTAGATCGGGAATGCGCGCCGGAGCTGTTTCCACCGCAGCCTGAGCAGGACCGTGATCGCGTGAGCTTGCCGTTCCACTGCCGCAAGATGGATAGAACCGCCCAGTTCCGGTCGGCGGGATCCATCAACGGGGCCTTGCCCTTACGAACGACCAGATACCCGACCTATTCCTCCCGCGGTCGACCGGTTTCGTTCGCGTGGTCTTCACCACCAGGCATCCGGGGAGACCTATTTTCGTCTACCCAACACCATGCACTATACACGTTCTTGTCCGCTCGTCATGGTACTTGCCGTGTGGCTTGGCTCCAGTGCCTCAGCACAACCGACCCTCATCTTCAGCGAAAGCTTCGAAACGGCGGGAGCCCCGAGCATTTCGCCCCAATGGGTCTGGAGCGGGAATGCGCCCACCGTGGTCCCCGATTGTGATGGTGGTTGGGGTATCCGGAAGGAGGTTCCACTACCGGGCGAAACGAACGTGCCGGAGCAACCCCGCAGGTGGTTGTTCCACCCCCTACCCCATGATCCCTTGGTGAACTACAATGTGACCGTGAGAGCCGTTGTTTCCGAGGGCATCTCTTCAGCACCGACCTTCGTACATGCCACCATCTGCTGGTTCAAGGTCTCGACGGGTGCGCCTGTGGGCTGGAACGGCAACTTCGCCACCTCGGCTTCGGAATTCTGTGATCCTTTCGTGGGGGGGATCGCAACTCCAGCACCCGTCGGCGATCCCAGTGCCCAATTCGGTGTGCTCCTCTACGGCGAGCGCAGTCCTGTGATCAGCACGGGGCACTACGATCTGGCTGAAGTGCGTGTGGACGCCTACGAACGACGGGCCATGTTCACCGGTTCAGTTCTCTTGGGTGGTGCATTCGACCCCACCACCCAACGGATGACCGCCACCTTGAACCAACAGGGACTCGTTCCACTGACCGAACCGTATACCGCCCTCGGTCATCCGCAGGTGGGCGGTGGCGGTGGCGAGACCACGACCGCTGCGGTGCTGAACACCAACTACCCTGCTGGACGCGTCGTCGATTGGGTGCGGCTGGAACTACGCTCCTTCTCCGACCCTTCCAACCTTGTGGCCACACGACAAGCCTTGGTGTTGCAGAACGGGAGCATCGTCTCCACTACCGGACAATTCGGTATTCTGTTCAATGTGCTGCACGGCAACTACTACGTGGCGGTGCGCCATCGCAACCACCTCGGAGCCATGACGAGCACGCCCATCACCGTGCCATTCCCCGGAGGGGGTGTATGGAATTACACGTTCGCTACCCCCGGTTTCCAATGCTACGGCACCACCCCGCGCAACATCCAAGGCAGCATAGCCATGCTCTGGCCGGGGAACGCCTTGCTCGATGACGAAGTGAAGTACGCCGGCGGCGCGAACGATCGTGATCGGGTGCTGCAGGCCATCGGTGGCGCCATACCCACCAACACGGTGAGCGGCCAGTACCGGCAAGAGGACATTAACTTGGATGGTCTGGTGAAGTACGCTGGCGCTGCCAACGACCGCGATCTGATCCTCCAGACCATCGGGGGCGCGGTACCTACGGCGGTGCGTGTGGAACAAGTGCCTTGAACGGGCTCCCTGACGATCGCCGACGCGTTCTTCCATTTTATTCGTTGCAACGGATATTTGCATTACCTTTGCCCCGCGATGCCCACCAAGTTCGAGGAAGCCATCCGGCAGCAGAAGTTCGGCAGCCCCACCCAGAAGGCGCTGCTCAACGTGCAGTACACGGCGAACTGGTTCCGCGACCTGCAGCGCGGCGTGTTCAAGGACCTGCCCATCGAGCCGCAGCACTTCAACGTGCTCCGCATCCTGAAGGGCCGCCACCCCCACCCCGTGTGCCCCGGCGACATCAAGGCCGTGATGCTGGACAAGGCGCCGGACGTGACGCGGCTGGTGGATAAACTCGTGACCTTGGGATGGGTGGCGCGTGAAGTAGGTGCAGGCGATCGTCGTCGCGTGGATATCGGCCTTACCCCGAAGGGCCTCCAACAGGTGGAACACATCAGCGACCAGGTGAAGGCACAGGCCAAGGGCCTCAACCGCAGGCTCACAGAAGAAGAGGCTGAACAACTGAGCGCTTTGCTCGACAAACTCCGCGGATGACGGCGCCCTTTTTTTGCCCACTTATTCGTTGCAACACTTTTCGGCACAACTCACGAACAACAACGAACCCATGAACACCACGACCACCTTCAAACAGACCTTCCTCGCCTCGTTGATCGCCGGTGCCGGCACCGCTGTCATCTGCCTGCTTTGGCGCACGGTGCATGAAGCGATCACCGGTTTCAGCGTACCGCAGATCGTGCACACCACCGGCATCACCATGAGCAGCTTCCTGCCCTTGATCATCGCCGGCATCATCTACTTCTTCGTGCAGAAGCTCGGTACCAAGGGCCGCACCGGATACGTCATCGGCACCGTGGTGCTCGGGCTGCTCAGTCTCTACGGCACCTTCAACTACCCCATGCCCGACGGCTCGGCCACGCCTGCCGCCTTCACGATGCTCACCCTGCCGATGCACTTCGTGTCCATGGCGGGTGCGTTGTTGATCCCCCGCATCGCCGCACGCCTGAAAGCCTGACCATCAAGCAACACCAACCCGACACCACAACGACCATGAACGACCAAACCCTCGACCGCCTGCTCATCCGTGAGCGCATGGATGCCTACATCATGAGCATCGACAGCCACGACAACGTTGCTTTCGCTGCGAACTTCACCGACGACGGTGTGTACGAAAGTCCCTTCGGCACCGCCAAAGGCCGCGCCGCCATCGAAGTGGTGATCGGCCAGTGGCACGCGGGCGGCATCACCGCCGGCAAGCGCCACATGAGCGGCCCGCTGGTGATCCACAGCATCGACGGCGATACCGCAAGGACCAGCGCGAGCTATTACATCATCGACGCGGCGAACACCCCGGGTATCGTGGCCTCCGGCGAATACACGGACGTGCTCCGCAAGGTGAACGGCCAGTGGCTGCTCGCCGAGCGCAAACAAATGATCGATCCCTCCTTTAAGTTCAACTCCTGATCGTGGATCGACCCCATGCGGTTCCTGCTTCGCCCTTCCGCCTCCCGACTCCACCGCAACGACGGCTGGAAGAAGTCGTGGTACGCCTTCGTGCCGGGTCAGACCCATTTCGGTGAGCTCACCGGCTTCGCGGACGACATCGTGGCCGGCGGTGGAGGCTTCCCCCTGCATCCGCACCGCGACATGGAGATCAGCACGATCGTGACCCAGGGTGCCCAGTTGCATGAGGACAGCACCGGAGGCCGGCAGCTCGTGGATGCACACACCGTGCAGACCATGAGCGCCGGCACTGGCATCCGACATGCGGAAATGAACGCGTCGCCCACCGAGCCCTTCCGCAGCTACCAGATCTGGATGTACCCGAAGTCGGAAGGCAGCGAACCGCGCTATGGCAGCTTCACCTTCACACCCGAGCAGAAGCGCAACATCTTCCTGCTCGCCTTGTCACCGGATGAGCGTGCCGGATCCGCGCGGATCGGTCAGGAAGCGTTCTTCAGCTTGAGCGCGATGGACGCGGGCATCGACCTGTCCTACGCCATGCACCTGCCCGGCAACGGCGTGTACATCCATTGTGCGGAAGGCCGTGTGGTGGTGGAGGGGCAGGTGCTGAACGCGGGCGATGCCATCGGGGTGTACGATACCGCCTCGGTGGCCATCAGTGCCGAAGCAGCCAGCGAACTCATCCTCGTAGAAACGCCCATGCATCGCGGCATCCAAGTCTGACCCATGCGCATCGTGCTGCTCAGCCTGCTCCTGTTCACCACCGAATGCGTCACGGCCCACCCCCCAACCGAACCCATGAATAACCTGATCGATCGCATCGAACCGAAGTCCGCAAACGCACCCGTGATGGTGTTGTTCGGCGGCAACGCGCACCGCCGCGATGAGGTGCTGCGCGCATTGGCCACCCTCGGCTACATCGGAGCCTATGGCGCGCTGAGCGAAGACGAGGGCTACGCTTTGTTGCAACAGCACAAGGACCGCGTGAAGCTCGTGCTCATCGGTGGGCGCTACTCAGCTGAAGAGCGCGTGCGCATCAAGGCCTGGTGCCGCGAACGTTTCCTGCACATGTCCTTCACCGAACCAG
Organism: Flavobacteriales bacterium; assembly: GCA_016787995.1. Lineage (GTDB taxonomy): Bacteria > Bacteroidota > Bacteroidia > Flavobacteriales_F > PHOS-HE28 > PHOS-HE28. The sequence goes on from JAEUTB010000207.1 coordinate 12,465, forward strand.
GCGTGGACTACGCCTACGACAACGAATTGACCAAGGCCGCTGTGAAGCGCATCCTCGGCCTCCAAAACCAAGGCCCCATGCACAAGCCCATCCGCGAACACGTTCCCCTTTCCTTCAAACCCGCCTTCCCCGGCCTGCGCGGGGTGGACATCATGGCCCACCGCTACGGCATCGAGCCCTTCCTGGTGCTCACCGAGTTCCACATGGAGCGCCCTGTCTTCGGGCCACACCCGCACGCTGGCATCTCGGTGATGACCTACATGCTGCCCGACAGCAAGGGTTCCTTCCTGAACCGCGACAGCCAGGGCGATCGCAGCGTGATCGAACCCGGCGGTGCGCACGTGACCCAAGCCGGCAGCGGCATCCACCACGACGAGTTCCCGACCGTGCCCGGCGTGGACTGTCATGGCTTCCAGATCTGGATCGACCATGCCGCCGATGACCGAATGGTACCACCGCGCGCCATGCACGCCTTCGCCAAGGACATCCCCGAAGTGCGGACGGCGCAACACCTGGTGCGCGTTGTGGCCGGGTCCTTTGAAGGCGAGCGATCCCCCTTCGATCTGGTGACACCGGTAACGCTGCTGCACGTGCAGCTCAACGCCAATGAAACCCTCACCCTTCCTGCGGAAACGATGGCCTTCGTGTACGCGCTCGGCGGCGCAGGGAACACGCTCGAGAAACCCCTGCTGCCCCAGACACTCGTGACCTTCGCCGAAGGCGGGGATGCGGTGCAGGTGAGCGCTGGTGCGGAAGGTGTGGAGTTCCTCTTCGCCACCGGCACACCGCACGGTACGCCCATCGTTTACGGCGGCCCCTTCGTGATGAGCAGCGAGGAGCAGATGCACCAGGCGCGGCTGCGGTTGGGGCGTGGGGAGATGGGCCACTTGGCACCGGAGCGGTAAGCATAGCGCGGTCGTCGGTTCCCCAGTGAACGCGCGTGGATACGTCCTACTCAGCGCCGCACCACCGGACCGTACGCACCCGTGCGCAACACTTCCAGCATATAGCTACCTGATGGCAGTGCGGTGAGATCCAACCCATCCCGGTAGGTGGCCCTTTGTACTTCCTGGCCCATGAGGTTCCGCACCAGCACCGCGTCGCCTGCACGCACTGCATCACCTGCGATGAAGACGTGGCCCTCGGAGGGCACGGGATACAGCGATAATCGCTGCAGCTTGCTGTGCTCCTCGACGCCGCTCCAGATGCAACCGGCGCTGAAATCCAACTCGGGTGTCCGCGCTTGTGAGGTCAACGCAGTGGTGGTCGGTGCGAAGGCGGTCACGGTCAGCGCCATGTCCACGACGGTCGGGTTCAATGGCGTGGCGCTGAGGTTGGCCACCTCGTTGAAACCGCAGCCCACGCCTTCGTCGTTCAGTTCGATGCGTGAATAGGCACCACAAGCCAGCAGGGTTCCACCGCTGGTGGTGAAACGTGACAAGCGATCATCCGGGAATTGCCGCGCCCATAGCGGGTTGCCGTTCGCATCCAACTTGGCCAATGCGCCATCATAATCGCCGTTGGTCCCGCAGACCAGCAAGGAGCCGTCGCCCAGTTCGCGCACCGCCGAAAGCTGAAGGCCGCCGCTGATATCCTCCAGCTTGCGGCACCAGAGCACGTTGCCGGTGGGATCGATCTTCATGAGCAGGCCATAGAAGCTACCCGCCGACGTGGCATAGCCGCATACCACATAGTTGCCGTCGGCCGTAGCGGTGAGCCCGTAGATGTCCTCGGTGAAATCGCTGCCCATGTCGTAGTGTTTGATCCATGGCGCGTCGACACCACCGACCATCATCAAGAGCGCGTGCAAATTCCCCGGAGCAGTGCTGGGTGTGCCCGAGCCGCCCAGCAGGTGGCGCAGTGGATCGGCGGTAGCCATCGCCGCGTACACGCGGAACTGAGAATTGGCGGCGATGCGCTGACCCGTGTAGGCGGTCCCGTTCGGCACGCCGTCCACACGGTAGATGTGGTTGTCGTAGGTGCCGCCCTTGTAACTGTAGGCGGTGAAGGCATTCCCACGCGAGAGCAGCGCCACGATCTGGTCCTGGTCGAAGTCGCCGAAGTTGTCGAAGTGCGCATACCACGATACCGCCCCGCTCAAGTCGGTCTTGAACAGGAAAGGCAGCGTAGTAAGCGAGCTGTAGTTACCGCCGCCCAAGAGGTAGCCATCGTCGAGTTTCACCGCATCGTTCAGGAACGCGTACGGATAGACCAACCGACGGCTTACGGCGTTCACGGTGGTCTGTGAAGCATCCGTCCACAACAGTTCCACCCGACTGCTATCGAAACCGAATGCGCGATCGGCGATGTACGCCGAATTGCCCACACCCAGATCGAAGGCGCGGTAACTGCGAGTAAGGCCCACCGGCAAACTGTGGTTCTGCAAAGGTTGGGCGATGACGTGGGTGGTGAGCGAAAAGGCCAGGGCCAATAGGGCGAAGTGACGTGCCATGGTGCGGTGGTATTGGGCAAGGTGAAGATAGACCACATGATGGAAAGGTGGGATCGCCCACGGGATGGGTGGCCCGTTCATCCGCTTCACTGGCACAGCGCGACGGTCGCCGAGATCCCGCCACGGTGCGCATCCGGTGCATCTGCCCGCGGAAGGCAGGTCCGTTGGGTGAGTGGCGGTTGCTGTTTCCTACCGATCTTCGCCTTCGAACGCCGAAGCGCACCAGCGCGAAGGCGGACCGCATGCAACTCCAGAACTACGCCGCCGGCCAATGGGTCGCCGGATCGGGCAAGCAAGCCGAGCTCGTTGACGCCTCCACCGGCGAGCTTATCGCCACCACCTCCTCCGGCGGCCTCGACTTCGCCGCCATGCTCCACTACGCCCGCACCGTGGGCGGTCCGCCCCTGCGCAAGATGACCTTCCCCGAGCGCGGACGCATGCTCAAGGCCCTCGCCCTCCACCTGATGGAGCGCAAGGACAAGTACTACGCCATCAGCTACAAGACCGGCGCCACCAAGGCCGACAGTTGGGTGGACATCGAGGGCGGCATCGGCAACCTCTTCGCCAACGCCAGCTTGCGTCGTACGCTGGGCAACATGCCCTTCTACGTGGACGGCGAGGCCATCAAGACCAGCAAGCAGGGCACCTTCATCGGCCACCACATCATGGTGCCCAAGGAGGGCGTGGCCGTACACATCAACGCCTTCAACTTCCCCATCTGGGGCATGCTGGAGAAGGTGGCCGTGAACTGGATGGCCGGCGTGCCCGCCGTGGTGAAGCCCGCCACCGTCACCAGCTACCTCACCGAGGCCATGGTGAAGGACATTGTCTCCTCAGGCATCCTGCCTGAGGGAGCGCTGCAACTCATTGTGGGCAGCGCCGAGGGACTCCTCGACAATGTCATGCAGCAGGACGTGGTCACCTTCACCGGCAGCGCCAGCACCGGCCGCATGCTGAAGCGCCACCCGCGTATCGTGGACGAGAGCGTGCCCTTCAACATGGAGGCCGACAGCCTCAACGCCATCGTGCTCGGCACCGACGCCACGCCCGGCACCGAGGAGTTCGACCTCTTCATCAAGGAGGTGGGCAAGGAGATGACGCTGAAGTGCGGCCAGCGCTGCACCGGCGCGCGCCGCATCCTGGTGCCCGCCAACGTGCTGGAGGATGTGCAGATCGCCATCGGCAAGCGCCTGGGCGGCACCGTGATCGGCGACCCGCGTGCCGAGGGTGTGCGCATGGGCGCCCTGGCCGGACAGGCGCAGCGCAACGAGGTGAAGCGCGCGCTGGACGAGCT
>JAEUTB010000210.1 GCA_016787995.1 Flavobacteriales bacterium
GAAGGCATAGGTGGTATTCGGCTGCACGGTGATGGTCTGGCACCAGATGTTGGCATCCGGCACGGCCGATCCATTCACGAGCAACATTTGGCCGCCGCCCGAATGGTCGCCGCAGGAGGGAAAGTTGGAATGCAAGAGCGATTGATCGGTGGTGAGGCCGTAGGTCCCTTCAAAACTCAATGGCCCCCAGGTCCCACCGATGCCGATGCTCAGGTCGGTGGTGAACCCGACATCACCCGCGGAGAAATCGCCGTTCACCGCCAGGTCCTGGCCGGGTACAGGGAAGGTGGCCGTGCACGTGTAGATGCCTGAGGCATCTGCTGTGATGTATTGCGCCCCACTACCATTCTGCCAGCGGAGGGAAACGCTGCCCGATGGTCCGGCCAGGAGCACGTTCTCGCCGTTGCAGAGCGTGCGGTCGGGACCGAGATCGAATTCACAATCCTGCGCGTGCACGGGCACCAAGGCTAGAAGAAGTACCGAGCCGGCCAGGAACGAACGGATCATGTGCGGTGTTTGCACAATGATACAGCACGGGCTTGCTTGGTTGCCTGCTCCCACGGAAGTGCCAGCGACCGGTTGCCGCTACCTTTGAACTCCCGTCATGCGCTCATTCACCATCCCCACCCACTACCGCAGCGCGCTCATCGGCCGCTTGAAGGCCTTCCGCAAGGCGCAGGACCCGAAGAAGAAGGACCTCACCCCCACCCTGCTCGACCTTGGTGCGGTGCGCTTCGTGTTCGCCCGGCACTTCGGTTTCTGCTACGGCGTGGAGAACGCCATCGAGATCAGCTACCAGGCCATAGAGCAGAACCCCGGCAAGCGGATCTTCCTGCTGAGCCAGATGATCCACAACCCCGAGGTGAACGCCGATCTGGAGAGCCACGGACTGCGGTTCATCCAGGACACGCATGGCACCATGCTGATGGACTGGAGCGAACTGACGGCCGATGACATCGTGATCATCCCCGCTTTCGGTACCACGTTGGAAACGGAGGCTCGATTGAAAGCGATCGGCATCGACCCCCTGAAGCACAACACCACTTGCCCCTTCGTGGAGAAGGTGTGGAAACGCAGCGCGCAACTCGGTACGCAGGACTACACTGTGGTGATCCATGGCAAAGCCGCCCACGAGGAAACGCGCGCCACCTTCAGCCACACCGCCGCCGGTGCGCCCGCGGTGATCATCAAGGACATGGATGAAGCGCAGTTGTTGGGCCGCATCATCCTGGGTGAGGAGCCGATCGCACGGTTCGCAGAAGTCTTCGGGAAGCGGGCCACGCCGGACTTCGATCCGCTGAAAGATCTACAACGCATCGGTGTGGTGAACCAGACCACGATGTTGGCCACGGAAACACAGGCCATCGCCGATCACTTGAAGCAGGTGATGATCCAGAAGTACGGCGATGCCGACCTGAAGAACCACTTCGCCGATACACGCGACACGCTCTGCTATGCCACGAACGACAACCAGGACGCCACGAATGAACTCTTGAAGGCCGAAGCGGATCTGGCGCTCGTGGTGGGTGGCTACAACAGCAGCAACACCAGCCACTTGGTGGAACTGCTGGAGCACAAGTTCCCGACGTATTTCATCAATGGCGAGAAGGAGATCCTGAGCGCCAAGGAGATCGAGCACTTCAACTATCCAGCGCATAAGTTGGAACGCACTTCCAACTGGCTGCCTGCAAAACGCCCTCTAACGATCATCCTCACGAGCGGCGCCAGTTGCCCGGATACGTTGCTGGACCGCGTGATGCTGAAGGTGCTTTCGATGGTGGAAGGGGTGAAGGATCCGGTGCAGGTTGTGGAGGAGATTACCGCTTGACGACTCTCCGACGTGGAAATTCGTCAACCTATTTGGTTCCTTCGCGAACAAGCTTGTCCGCACTGTGATGGCAATGGGCGGCTCATGTTCATCACATGTCCATCTTGTGAGCATATCGCCTTGGAATGTGATGAGGCTGGCCACATGTGGAGATTCAATGGCACAAGTATTGGTTCAGAATTCACTTCAGGTCATCCATGCATATGCGGAAGTAGTAAAATAGAGGACTTCGTTCTGGCAAACTCACAGCAACTTTCGGTTGCAGGAATATCGAAAGAACTGTATGAATAAGCTCAAGCAGAGCTGGGTAGTGCGCATCCTCTTCGTTTGTACCGTCAACCGTATGCGCTCAGCCACGGCGCACAAGCTCTACGAGAACGACGAGCGCTTCGATGTGGACTCCGCCGGCACGGACCGCACGGCGAACGTGGTGTTGGAGGAATGGCATTTGGAATGGGCCGATGCCGTCGTGGTGATGGAGAAGCAGCACAGGAACAAGATCCGCGATCGTTTTCCGCAGTGGTACGAGAAGAAACCGATCGTGTGCCTCTACATCGAGGACATCTACGACTACATGCAACCCGAGCTGATCGCGGTGTTGAAGGAGAAGTTCGAGGATGTGTGGCGGCGGGGGCTATTGGTGCCTGTTCGCGATCCCGGGTCGAGCCTTGGATGACATCAGGCTTCGGGTAACAAGTCGATTATGGTATATCGCTCGGATGGCACGTAAACGCGTCCGCTCAACGGAGTGCCTTCGTTCGTGAGTTTTTCCTGCTATTTTCGCAAGACCACCAACAACTAACCCATGTACGATCTTTCATTCAAAACTGTCCTTGTATGCTGTGTTGCACTTTTTTCATCTGGTTGCGCTTCCATCGTGAGCCATAGCCGCTGGCCCGTCAGCATTCACAGTTCCCCGAACAGCGCATCCATTAGGATAGTTGACCGCAAGGGTGTGGAAGTGTACTCCGGAACAACGCCGGCGAATGTGGATCTTCGATCCGGAAGTGGGTTCTTCCGGCGTGCCATGTACATGGTGACCTTCGATCTACCGGGTTATGCGCAGCATACCGAAACGATCGAATACAAACTCAACGGTTGGTATTGGGGCAACCTGGTTTTTGGAGGGTTCATCGGTTTCCTGATCGTGGACCCCGCGACCGGCGCGATGTACAAGGTCAGGAACCCTCAGTTGAGAGCCATCCTGACCGAACAGGCCTCATCCACTAGTGAACCATCGCTGCATATCCTTGGCATCGATGAGATCCCCAAGGACTTGCTCGGCGACTTGGAACCATTGCAGCGGTGAACGGAAAGTCGATTCTCAGTTGAACGGTGCATAGGCACCGTCCTTTCACGTCGAGCATTTGACCCTTCACGCCTCCGCCACCACGCCGATCACCTTCACCACATGCCCGACGGCAAGGTCGAACTGTTCCGTGGAGGTGAGGTCGCTGTTGTCGATAACGAAGGCATCGGGGGCTTGGATCAACGGGTCGGCGGCGCGGGTGGTGTCGTCCAGATCGCGGCGCTCGAGGTTCGCCAGTACTTCTTCCAAGGTGACGTCCGCACCTCGACCCTTCAGTTCCATGTAGCGACGTTGCGCGCGTACCTCAGCGCTGGCGGTCATGAAGAACTTCACCTCGGCCTCGGGGAACACTACGGTGCCGATGTCGCGACCGTCCATCACCACGCCACCGCCATCACCCATCTGCTGCTGGAGCTGCACGAGCTTGGCGCGCACTTCGGGTACAGGGCTCACCAGGGTGACGTTGTTGCTCACGTCCATCTCGCGGATGCGGTGCTCCACGTTGCGGCCATCGAGCATGGTGGCACTGCGCTGGGTGAGGTCGTCGTGCTTGAAGGCGATGTGGATGTTCGGCAGCACACGCAGGAGGTTCGGCTTGTCCAATACATCGTTCTGGATGAGGCCGTTCTCCATGGCGTACAAGGCGACGGCCCGGTACATGGCACCACTGTCGATGTAGGTGTAGTGGAAGTGATGCGCCAACTGCTTCGCCAAGGTGCTCTTGCCGCAGCTGCTATAGCCGTCTATGGCGATGGTGATGCGCTTCACGGACCCTGCTTGGTGCGGCCAAGGTAGTCAGGATGCGCGTGCGGTCGAGCGCACCAGCAGGCACCTTCGACCGGCGTTCTCTTCACCAATGGATCCATGGAAAGGGACCGGGTGTCCCCAAAAACCGGATAGCGCTAGCCCTCTTTCTTCTTGAAGTCGGCGAAGCGCACGGCCAGCGAGATCGTATTGCTGATCCCCGCCAGGTGCAGCTGCGAATACCCGTACGCGATGTGGAACTTGCTCACGCGCAAGCCTGCGCCAAAGCTCAGACCCGCAGCGCCGGGCTTGTCCGGGATCACCAGTTCCTGCCGGCGGCGTGCGTTGTAGGCCACGCGTAACATGAAGCTCTTGCTCAACAGGATCTCGGCACTCGGCACCAAGTGCAGGATGGCCTTGTCCACCGTGGTGACCTTGTCCACCACCTCCTCACCGGTGGTGGGATCGATGACCACCGTGGCGTTGGGATCCTCGTAAGTCAGGTCCCAGCGTTGCAGTTGTTCCATCATCAAGCCG
>JAEUTB010000252.1 GCA_016787995.1 Flavobacteriales bacterium
AAAGGCACCATCTCCGGTCAGGGCCGCGTGAAGATCAGTCGGCGCAGGGTGTTGGATTACGGGTGGTCGCAAGGCAATGTGTCTTACAGCCCGGCCACCTGGCTCAACATCCAGTTCGGCCATGGCAAACACTTCGTGGGACACGGCTACCGCTCGGTGCTGCTGAGCGACCACGCCGTGAACGCGCCCTACCTGAAATTCAGCGCGCTCACCACCAACAAGCGGGTCCAGTACAGCACCTGGCTCAGCAAGATGGAAAGTGGGGTGAACGGACCCGACCGCCTGCCCACCGGCCGCTCGGCGGAATCGCTCTTCTACTGGCGCCGCGCACGTTTCAACCACCTCAGCGTGGACCTCGGTCGCGTGCAGTTGGGCCTGTTCGAGAGCAACTTGTTCGAGGACATCGACAGCACGGGCGTGAAACCCTTCGATGCCCTGGAGCTCAATCCGGTGCTCGGGGTGAACACGTTGGTGCGCAGCTTCGATGGTCCGGAGAAGACGGTGATCGGCGCCGATCTGCGCATCAAGCTGACCGATAAAGCTTACGCCTATGGGCAGTTCGCGGTGGATGATGCCGGCGGTGAACGCTATGCGTACCAAGCCGGCGTGCGCTGGTTCGATGTGGTGCGCAAGGACCTGAACCTGCAGGTGGAGTACAACAGCGCCACGCCCTTCATGTACCTGCATGATCCCACCCAGCTAGCCTATGAACACGCGGGCCTTCCCCTCGCCCACCCGCTCGGTTCCTACTTCACGGAGGTGGTGGCCATCGCCGATGCCGCCTTCGGGCGCGTGCATGGCCAAGTGAAAGTGGTGGCGGCCACCTACCACCGCAACCCGGCGGACAGCCTCAACTACGGCGGCGACCTGCGGCTGCCCGATGTGCCGGTGACCCTTCCGGAGGGGCCCCGGGTGCAGGAGCTGATCCACCTGGATGCCATGGCCAGCTACCTCTTCAACCCGCAGACCAACCTGCGTGCGTACATCGGTTTCCAGCGACGGGGGCTCACCAACGCCGCCGATACCCAGCAGAGCTCCTTCCTCTACATCGGCATCCGTACCGCCATCTTCAACCGGTATTACGACATTTGACCAGCCCGCCCGCGTGAAAGAACACGGCTACATACTCCTTCTCGGGTGCATCACGGCCTTCTTCGTGGTGCTCTTCACCATGCCTTCCTTGATCAAGGTGGCCCGGATGAAACACTTGGTGGACGAGCCTTCGGAGGAACGCAAGGTGCACCACCGCAGTGTGCCCACCATCGGAGGCATCATCATCTTCGCCGCCATCATCTTCAGCTACGCCCTGTGGTTCCCGAAAGCCGCCGCGTTGGGCGATGACGCCCGTGATCATGTGATCATGTACTACGCCATGGGCGATGCCTACAAGGATTTCAAGTTCGTGATCGCCGCCATGGTGCTCCTGTTCTTCATCGGTGTGAAGGATGACATCATCGGCTTCTCGCCGGTGAAGAAGCTCGTGGGGCACATGGTGGTGGGCTACATCCTGGTGATGATGGCCGACATCCGCATCCGCGACATGCACGGGCTCTTCGGGATCTACGAGATGCCCGAGTACATCAGCATCGCCCTCTCCTTCTTCGTGTACGTGGTGCTGGTGAACGCCTTCAACCTGATCGATGGGGTGGATGGCCTGGCGGGTGGCATCGGCCTGATCGCCGCGGTGACCTACGGCATGTGGCTCTACTTGGCCGGTGATGTCGCGCTCTCGTTGCTGGCATTCGTGCTGGCCGGTTCCCTCGTGGGCTTCCTCGTCTTCAACTGGCACCCGGCGCGCATCTTCATGGGCGATAGCGGTTCGCTGATCATCGGTGCCATCCTGGCCGTGCTGGCCATGAAGGTGGTGGACCACGATACCTCGCGCCTGCCCTCCTACCTGAAGCAGATCCCCACGCCCATCTTCGCCATGGCCGTGATCGCCTATCCCTTGGTGGACACGTTGCGGATCTTCATCTACCGCATGTCGCGCGGGGTATCGCCCTTCTCTGCGGATCGGAACCACATCCACCACCGGCTGATGGATCTGAAGTTGGGCCACCGCAAAGTGACGGGCCTGCTCTACCTCTATGCCATCGCGGTGATCGCCCTCAGCCTGGTGACCCGGGCCTGGCACCCCAACATCGGCCTGATGGTGCTGGGCACCTCGGCCTTCGTGATGGCGATGCTGCCCTTCGTGTGGCCCAAGCGCAACGGTGCATGACCCGCGGACACTCGCTCCTGCTCGCGCTCGCGCTCACCACGGGCATCCACGCACAGACCGGCTGGTCGCCCTTGAGCCGCGAAGTGGAACGGCCCTACGCACAAGCCCTCCAACGCTTCGGCTCCGACGCCCACACCGCCGTGCGCCCCTACGCGACGACCACCTTGCGTGCCGCGCTGAAGAACGATAGCCTCGCCCCAAGCGCCGCTTGGAATGTGCTGGACAAATGGGCCGGTCGACGGAACGGTCGGCGTTTCCGCTGGGGTCCACTGCTCGATGCCCAAGGTGGTTACGAGACCGGCACCACCAGCGGCGTTCGCTTCCGCGGAGGAGCGGGCTTCTGGAGCGATGTGGACCTCGGCAGCAAATTGAACCTGCATGTGGACGTACAGGCCTGGGGCGACCGCTTGCCCACTTACCTCGACTCCCTGGCCCAAGCCACACAGGTGACCGCCGGTGAAGGCTGTGCGAACGGCAACGCCGACCTCTACACCCACCACGATTGGAACGCGCACCTGAGCTGGGATGCGCACAAGTACATCAACATCACGGCTGGCCGAGGCAAACACTTCTTCGGTGAAGGCCACCGGTCGCTCTTCCTTTCCGATGAGGCGTACAGTTATCCGTACCTGAAGCTCAGCACCACGGTATGGCGGATCAAGTACGTGAACCTCTTTGCCATGATGAGCGATATCCGCGGCGGGTTCGGCGACTGGCGCAACTTCCACAAGAAGTTCGCCAGCATGCACTACCTCTCGTGGAACGCCACGGACCGGATCAACGTGGCCCTGTTCGAGGCCATCCTGTGGTCGTCCGGCGATGATCAGTATCCGCGTGGTTTCGATGTGAACTACCTGAACCCCGTGCTCTTCTACCGCCCCACTGAATTCCGGATCGGCTCGCCGGACAATGCGTTGCTGGGTTTCGCGGCCAACATCAAGGCGGGTAAGCACGTGCTTTTCTACACCCAGGTGATGCTGGACGAGTTCCTCTTGGAACAGTTGCGCAACGGCTATGGCTGGTACGCCAACAAACAAGCACTCCAGGTCGGGGTGAACGCCTACCGGGCCTTCGGGGTGGATGGGCTGCACCTGCGGGGTGAGTTCAACTACATCCGCCCCTTCATGTACACCCACAGCGACACGCGCCAGAACTACGCCCACTTGGGGCAGCCTTTGGCGCACCCCTACGGTTCCAACGTTCAGGAAGGCCTGGCCCACGGCGACCTGGAGCGCGGACGGTGGGTCTTCACCCTGCGCGCGAGCATGGCGTGGATGGGGAACGATAGCCTGACCAGCTTCGGCAATAACATCTTCCGGCCGGAAAGCGAACGGCCGGACAACCCGGCGGGTGGCAAGCAGGACTTCGCGTTCGAGATGGGTCGGTACAAGGAAAGCACCGTGCTGCATGCCGAGGCCCGCACAGGATGGACCATCGACCCGCGCTCCGCATTGCGCGTGGAAGCCACCTACACCTTCAGACAACTGGACCCGGCCTGGGGATCGGCGGACATCACCCATTTCTTCCGGGTCGGGCTGGCCTGTCATTTCCGGGAACGGCACCCCGAGCAAGTCGTTCGGTACGTGCTCCGCTGATCGCTTTGCGGTCGACCGTGGCCTTATCGGTCCTGTGCGGTACTTTTGCCGCGCTTTCACCGGATCCGCTCCGGTCAGCAGGCAACAGGATCGTGCAACCCACCGGCACCCTTACCGCCACCACCTTCGCCAGCAAACTGCGCAGTGTGGCGGTGTTGTTCAAGCTCCGCCTCGCTTCCTTGGTGGTTTTCAGTGCGGCCTTGGGCTACCTCTTCGCCATTCCCGCTGGCACTTTCTCCTGGCTCGGGCTATTGGGCCTCTGCACCGCAGGTACCCTGCTCACGGGCGCTTCCAACGCCTTCAACCAGGTGCTGGAGGTGCGCGAAGATGCGCTGATGGACCGCACGGCGGACCGCCCCTTGGTGCGGGGCATGCTCACCATGAGGGAGGCCATCGTGGCCGCCTTCATCGCAGCGGGTTTGGCCACCTTGATGCTCTGGCTGCAGTTCGGTGCGCTCACCGGAACCCTTGGCTTCCTTTCGTTGTTCATGTACGTGGCCTTGTACACCCCGATGAAGAAGCTGAGCTCGTGGGCCGTGTTCGTGGGCGCCTTCCCCGGGGCTTTCCCGCCGATGTTGGGCTACGTGGCCGCCACGGGCCGTTTCGATCTGGGGGCGGGCTTGCTCTTCGCCATGCAGTTCATGTGGCAGTTCCCTCATTTCTGGGCCATCGCCTGGGTGCTCGACCGCGACTACGCCAAGGCCGGCTTCCGGCTTCTGCCAGGTGGTCGCCTTCCGGACCGCGCCGCAGCTGCCACCATCCTCTTGTACACCCTCTTCCTGATCCCCGTGGGCATGCTCCCTTGGGTCTTCGGGTTCGTGGGTCCCATCGCGCTCGCCCTCTCCGTGGTCGGCGCGCTCGTCATGGTCCTACCCGCCGTGCGGCTCTTCCTCTCCCAGGATAGCCGCGACGCGCGTAAGTTGATGTTCGCCAGCTTCATCTATCTGCCCCTGGTACAGGTGGCGTACGTGCTGGATACCCTATGATAGTGGCTCCTTTCACGCCCGAAGAACTCAAGGAACGCGCGATCCGGACGCGCAAGCTCGTCACCTGGCTGATCATCCTCGCGATCGTGATGTTCTTCGCAGGACTCACCAGCGCCTATGTGGTGAGCATGAGCGGAGGCTATTGGGTGGATATGAAGTTGCCGCAAGCCTTCCTGATCAGCACCGGCGCCATCGTGGTGAGCAGCCTCTTCGCCCAATTGGCGCTGATGGCCGCACGAAATGGTCGCAACGGCACGGTGGCCCCTTTCCTGGTGGTCACCCTCATCCTCGGCTTGGTCTTCACGTGGAGCCAGTTCCGCGGCTGGAAGGAACTCACGGAGAAGGGTAACTTCCTGGTGAGCAAGGTGTTGGATAACAAAGGGGTGTATGGCGAGGACTACACCATCCGCTTCCAAGGCGTGCCTCTGATCAAAGAGGGGGAGAAATTCTTCCATCCCGAGGACGTAGCACGGATCAAACCGCTGAACGCCGACCTGGACGAGCAACGGAACACCTCGAGTTCCTTCTTCTATGCCCTTACCGCCGCCCACTTGGCGCACTTGGTCCTCGGCTTGGTGAGCCTGCTGGTGATGGTGGTGATGGCCCTGAAACAACGCTACACCGCAGCCGACCATGCCGGCCTGTGGAGCGGGGTGATCTATTGGCACTTCCTCGGGGTGCTGTGGGTGTACCTCCTTTCGTTCTTGGTCTTTGTTCATTAACATTGCGCCCGCAATCCCAACCATGGCAGGAGACGCTAGCAAGGCACTGAGCAACGACG
>JAEUTB010000255.1 GCA_016787995.1 Flavobacteriales bacterium
GGCGGTGATCAGGTCGATCGCGTGCATGGCTCTTCCGGTGCCGGGTGGCGTGGCCCTTACTTTTGGGGCCCCGCTTCGGGAGGAACAAAGTAAGTGGATACGGATGACGCGGCTGAGCGTGAACATCAATAAGCTGGCCACCTTGCGCAATGCGCGGGGCGGCAACAACCCCGATGTGGTCCGCTGGGCCTTGGACATCGAACGGTTCGGCGCCCAAGGCATCACCGTGCATCCCCGGCCGGACGAGCGCCACATCCGCCGCATCGATGTGCGTGCCCTGAAACCGTTGCTCACCACGGAATTCAACATCGAGGGCTACCCTTCCGAGGACTTCATCGACTTGGTCCTTGAGGTTCGACCCGCGCAGGTCACCCTGGTGCCTGATCCGCCTGGTGTGCTCACCAGCAACGCGGGCTGGGATACACGCACCCACCAAGCTTCCCTGAGGACGGTGGTCGCGCGGTTCAAGGCGGAAGGCATCCGCACGTCCATCTTCATGGGCACCGACCTGGAACTGATCGAACGGGCTGCCGATACCGGCACCGATCGCATCGAGCTCTACACCGAACCGTACGCGGCCAACTACCACAGGGATCGCGAAGCCGCAGTTGCGCCCTTCACGCAGGCCGCTGAACGAGCGGGGTCGCTCGGCCTTGGTCTGAATGCCGGGCACGATCTGGACCGCGCGAACCTGGCCTTCTTCAAGGCCAACGTCCCTGGGTTGCTCGAAGTCTCCATCGGCCATGCGCTGGTGTGCGATGCGCTCACCTTCGGCATGGAGAACACCGTTCAACTCTATCTCCGCGAACTGCGATGAGCACCGTGGACCTGTTCTACCGGCAGCTGGGCAAGGAAGGTGCCACACCGGTCGTCATTCTGCACGGGCTCTTCGGCACGAGCGACAATTGGGGAACCGTGGGCCGTGAATTGGCCGAACCCTCGGAGGCTGGCATTCCACCGTTGGATGTCTTCCTCGTGGATCTCCGCGATCATGGCCGTTCGCCACACACCGATGCCATCTCGTATCCCATCATGGCCGCCGATGTGCATGCCCTGATCGAAACCCTCGGCCTGCGCGACGTGGTGCTTGTGGGCCATTCCATGGGTGGCAAGACCGCGATGACCTATGCGCAGCATTGGCCCGATGCACTGAAGAAGCTCGTGGTCATCGACATCGGTCCGCGGCAGCACCAGAATAACCAGGCGCACATCATCGAGGCCTTGCGCACCACCGACCTTTCCTCAGGCCGCACACGCAAGGAGGTGGAGGCGCATATCGCTTCTTTCGTGAAGGAGCCCGGTGTGGTGCAATTCCTCCTGAAGAACCTCTATTGGAAGACCGAGGATCAGCTGGCCTGGCGTGTGAACGTGCCGCTGCTCGACCGCGAGTTGCCCGCGATCCTGGCGGCCATCGGACCCGAGAAAGTGCGCGTGCCAGCCGTGTTCGTGCGCGGTGGACAAAGCGACTACATCCTGCGCGAGGACATCCCGGCGATAAAGGAGCAGTTCGTCAACAGTACGGTGGAGACCATTCCCTACGCCGGGCATTGGGTGCATGCCCAGGCCCCCGACGAGGTGATCGCGATAATCCGCGCAAGCGCCACCGCATGAGGACGTTCATCAGCGCGTTCTTCCTTGTGTTCATCGCTACGGCTTCGCTGGCACAGAACGGGGCGGAGTATTTCGCTGGCATGGGCTTGCGTGCCGGCATCTATGCGGACTTCGCGGCCTTCAGGAATAATGCGCCAACCGTGCCGTTGGACCGCCTGCGCGATGCACAAGGACTGCCGGTCGCCGATATCCGCCGCGTCTCGGGCAAGCTGCAATGGCAGCCGGACAGTGGTGCCATCCAGACCGTGGACCTGCGCACCATCTGGGGCTTTTGCCAGAACGATGTGGTGTACATCGGCACCACCAATGGGTTCTACCGCATCGGCCTCATGGGCAGCTTATCCCACCTTATCGTGGAGCAGACCTACCGCGATTGGGACCCCTACATGTACGGCTACCCGATGGGTGGTGTTACCCGCACGGTGCTCGTTCAACAGTTGCTCGACATGCGCACCGGACGATACCTGCCCTTCAATGCTTCCGGTATGGACGAAGCCCTGCTACACGACCCCGTGCTTTCCGAGGAGTTCCGCGCGTTGCCCAAGAAGCAGCGCAACAGCACCGAGGCCCTGTTCCGCTTCTTGCGGATGTACAACGATAGGAACCCCTTGGTATTCCCACTGTAAGGGAAACAGGTGCAGGAACCGGGACAAGAGGGAGTGTTTCTTTTCCGCTCTCAGTAAGGAACTTGCTCCTGCTCCTGCTCCTGCTCCTGCCCCTGTCCCTGCTCCTGCTCCTCGCCCTGCTCACCAGCACAACAACGGCACGGATCTGGCAAACCACCTCGGAACCTTCAGGCAACAATGGTCGCCTTACATTCGGCTCCCTTTACATCACGGCCCACGATGACGCTTCGCTCCTTTCTGCTGATCGGCTGCTCGTTCCTGGTCCTGCGAACCCTGGCGCAGGAAACGAAGAAACAGTACGTGCCTGCGCTCGTCGGTTTCTACAACATCGAGAACCTCTACGACACCATCGATTCCCCGGATACCGATGACAGTGAGTTCCTGCCTTCCGGGAGCAAGCAGTGGACCGGCGAACGGTATTGGCGCAAGCTGGACCGTAATGCCCGCGTGATCGCTGAGATGGGCAAGGACCTGCATCCGCAAGGCATGGCCATTCTGGGGCTCTGTGAAGTGGAGAACCGAACGGTGGTGGAGGACCTCGTGAAGACCAGCGCCTTGAAGGACCGCAATTACCAGGTCGTCCACGAGGACTCACCGGACCGCCGTGGTGTGGACGTGGCTTTGATCCACAACCCGGATCTCTTCAAGGTGTACGACCACCGTTCGTACCGGCTCGCCATGGCCGACACTTCCTTCCGCACGCGGAACCAATTGCTGGTGAGCGGGGTGCTTGAAGGGGATACCACCCACGTGATCGTGTGTCACTGGCCATCACGCCGAGGCGGCGAGAAGCGCTCAGAACCCAATCGCAAAGCCGCCGCCGAACTGGCGCGCCACATCATCGACTCGTTGCTCGCCATCAACAGTAATGCTCGCATCATGCTCATGGGCGACCTGAACGACGACCCCGTGAACGTGAGCGTGGCCCGCTTCGCACGCGCCACCGGCGACAAGGCCAAGGCGGTGGACGGTGTGTTCTTCAACGCGATGTACGAACCGTATCAGAAGGGCATCGGCACGCTCGCCTGGCGCGATTCGTGGAACCTCTTCGACCAGATCATCCTTTCACCCGCGCTGGTGAGCGGCGTGGGCGGCGAGTACAAGTACTACGGTGTGCGCATCTTCAACGAAGGTTACCTGCGCCAGACCGATGGCAACTTCGCTGGTTATCCGTTCCGCACCTACGTGGGCGATTCGTACCAGGATGGTTTCAGCGACCACTTCCCGGTGTTCGTGATCCTGGTGAAGGAGGTGAAGTAGGTCCTCACCGCTTCACCATCACTCGCATCACGTCGAAGATCCTTTCATCCCCGACCTGCAACAAGTACGCGCCCTCTTGCAGGTGGTTTACGGGGATCACAGCTAGACCACTACCGTTCACCGTACCCGTCATTACCCTGCGGCCAATAGCATCCGCTAGCGAGTAGTTCACTGCGTGCATCGCATCGTCAACGGCGATGTTCACCACATCCGAAGCCGGATTGGGCCATATGCGTAGAGCATCCATCGAGCGTTCTTCCAGACCGACACCCACACCGAAGTCATCCACCGCACGTGGTGCCAGCACTGTGGTGCTTTTGTAGATCGCGATGCCGGTGATGGTGTAGAAGTCGCCAAGCGTTGGGGTGTGGGGGTAGAACAAGCTGTCCACAGTGAGGGTGCCCTGCCAGTTCGCGGCGGTCCATGCGTTGGTCTCGGGGTCGGGTGTGCTCAGGCATTCCAGGTCCTGGACTTGCACCAACACGCTTTCCCATTCTTCTTCCTGCAGTTCCCAAGCACTGATCAAGCTGGGTGATGGCGCAGGGTTACCCGTGCTCACCACCTCGCTGTGTTGTACCGCGATCAGTTGGGTGCGGCCGCGCGGCCAGGTCTCTTCGAAACCGGTCAATTCAGCCACGGTGCCCAATACGCGAATGCGGTGCCCTGGCGCCCAATCGCTCAATGGCGTGGAGCGCACCTCGATGCCTTTCCAGGCACCACTGCCGTCCTGTAGGTAATAGCTGTTGGGGGTGAGGCCCGTGATCACCCCTTCGATGCGCACATACTCGAAGTTCAGCGGAGAGGCACCATTCCAGAGGTTCGACTCCTGGATCTGATCAATGGTGACCGCGGTGGCCGTTGGAAGATCGCTGTTATTGATGCTGAAGTCGTCGATCACGAGAGAGGATCCATCACCATCGGCGGCCAGTTCAAGTGCGAACTCTGCCGCAAGGGTCGAATTCGCGCAGAGCACCGTGCGGATGACGAACTGCCAGCTGGTGCTATTCACCTCCACGGGCGCGGTCAGCGGAGAGAAGCCGGCATTCTCACCACGACCATCGAAAAGACCGACCCGAATGGTACCGGTGCCCTGCACCCAGAATCGCACCTCGTACAAGCGGTCTGCGGTGACGATCAATGGCGTGGTGGTCAGCAGGCCCGTGGCGGCTTCAGCCAAGTCCACGCGCATGGCGCTGGATCCGCCGTGCACGGGTGTGTTCACCTGTTGGATATTCGCAGGGGGGAAGGTGCTCTGGCCGCCACCGAACCCGGTCGGCAGACCCTCGGACCACGACTCTAGCCCGGACTGGAACAAGGTCTGCGCTTCTGCAGGTGACAACAGGAGGCAGAAGGCGACTAGGTTGAGCACGTGTTTCATGGCACAGCTTGGGCTTGAACCAAAGCTACGGCCCGATCGAAAATGACAAGCCCGCCCTGTGCGAACAAGGCGGGCTTGTGGAGCTGACGTTCTCAGTGCTGTACGGCCACGCGTGCGCTGTACACGCCGTTGCTGTTGAGCACGGTGAGCAGGTAAACACCGTTGCTCAAGCCAGTGGTCGTCATCTGCACGCGGTCGCTGGTGGCCACATCGTTCATGACCACGCGGCCAGCAGGATCGATCAGGCTGTACTCGGTACGTCCGTTCACCGCGTCGAGTTCTATGGTGAGCAGATCGTTCGCCGGGTTCGGATAGGTGCTGAAGTTGACCGCTGCGTTCTCGTTCACGCTGGTGCCCACGCCGATGTCATTGAGGTCGCGGGGCAGGATGCGCCACGTGGAGAAGGAGTACTGGATAGGACCGGTGATGGTGTAGAAGGAGCCGAGGGTGGGCGTGGCCACGAACAGTACATCATCAGCCAACATGCTACCCAGCCAGTTGGCGATGGTCCACTCACCGAAGTTGTTCGGAAGCACCGTGCACTCCACGTCGGATACGGTCACCAACACCGACTCCCATTGCTCTTGCGAAGCCGTGGTGGGGTTGAGCAGTTCAGCTGCAGGGACCGTATTGCCGGAACTCGTCACTGTGTATTCCACCACGTTGTTCAGGCGGGTGAAGCTGAAGTTCTCCTGTACCGAAGCCGTTACTTCCACCAGATCCCCAATGACCGGTGCGTTTGTAGCGTCGTTCACGAAGATGCCGTTCCAAGGGCCGGTGCCATCCTGCAGGAAGTAGCCCAGACCGGCTTTCGAGGCGGTCACCACGCCGGAGGTGATCACCGTCTGGTTCACCAAGGGCGATGCGCCGGTCGTTTCCGTCGTGAACTGGATCTCGTAGATGGTGGCTGCGGTGGGTGCCACCACTTCGCCTTCGGAGATCGTGATATCGTCCACCACCAAGTGGGAAGGAGCTTCGGTCTCGAGGATCGAGAGCACGAACTCCGCTTCGGTGGTCGTCATGGCGGCGGTGACCGACTGGGTCACTTCCTGCCAATCGGCATCGACGAGTTCCACATAAGCGTTGTAGGCGCTGTAACCGGAGGCGTCCGGACGGCCATCATAGAGGCCGGTGCGGATGCTACCGGTGCCACGCACCCAGAAGGTGATGTCGTAGGTGGCGCCCGCTGTAACGCTCTGCGGTGCCGTGGTGAAACGCTTGTGCGTACCGGTGCTCAGTTGCAGGCGAACGGCATAGGTGCCGCCGTGCACATCCTCCGTTTCCTGGAAGATGCTGTCGGTGGAAAGGTTCGTACGCGCGCCCACGAAGTCGTCGGGCAGGCCATCGGTCCACGCCTCCAGGTCGCTCGTGAAGAGCTGGGCGTTCACGCTTGCGCTGCTAAGCAGCAACAGCGCGCCAAGGGTAATGTGTTTCATGCTGATCGGGTTAGAGTGAATTGCTGTAAGGTTTATTGGATCACAACGTTGTCGATCCGGAAGTTCGTCGTCTGACCATTCGGCCCGCTACCGGTGTAGCGGAAGCCCACCACGAAGCTACCCGTGTAACCGCTTGGTAGGGCAGCGCCGATGTCCACAGCTCCCGACTCCACCCACAATTGATCCGCTGTGCTTGGTGTGGCATAACTGCAGGTGAGTGGAGCCCAATTCGCAGTTCCCACATTGCTGATGTCGTAGTTGGTGGCCACGAACAATCCGAAGGGATCATGCGCTGCAACACCGAAACCGCGCTGGCTGCGGAAATTCAGGGTCATGCCCGGTGTATAGGTGACGGGGGGGGAGATGAGCCAAGTGATGTCCGTACCGGCGGAGGATTGGAACGCTGTGGCCTGGGCGCACAAGTCTCCGTTCACCGTGGTGCCACGCCAGCGGCGGGTGCCGATCTGAGGTTGATTGTTCCAGCACGGCAGGGAAAGGTCCACATTGGCTACGGCACTGGCGAAATCCTGACTGGCGTTCGCAACAGGTTCGCAAAGCGTTGGGCATGGATCGCATCGGCCAGCTAGATCGTTCAACTGCACCTCGTTCACGTTGCGGATGAAGAGTTGCATATCGGAATTGAACTGACCGACCACACCAACGAAGGAGCCTTTGCCCCGGGCAACTGGCTGCCCAGCGAAGTTGGCATAGCCGCTCGTTCGCACGATCACGCTGGAACTGCAATCCGTGAGCGTCCTGTTCACCGTGGCTTGATTCACCGCATCGGCGTAAGTCACGCCATTGCACGCCTCAGCAAGGGCGAATTCCACGTTCTCGATGCGCACCAACCGGCCCTGCATGGCCGGCGTGATCTGCGCCAGTGTCACCGTCTCGGGAGTCTTCTGCACTTGGGTGGCCTGCTTCACCACGTTGTTGTCCACGTCCACGCTATCCAGCTGAAGCATGCCCGCATAGCTGCCGAGCACTGTGCCAGGCAGGTAGATCCGGATGCTATCACCTTGGTACAATCCACCACTGTTCAACAGGCGCATCACGATGGCGCCAGTGTGATCCTGGATGTAGATGTTCTTGTACAGGTTGCCATTCTGCTCATCGGCGGTCACTACCGCGTACACGGAGCTGTCGCCGCCGAAGCGTTTCGGCACGCCCGTGAAGAGGGAACGCAGCTGGGCCACGGTGAGCACCTGCCCGGTGGGCAACGTACGCTCCGGTGGCGTGTCGAATTCCTTCTTGCACGCCACCGCGACCACGGCTACGGCAAGGGTGAGTACTGCGGTTCGGAAGTTCATCGCGGAAAAGGGTTGCATGGGCATCAGAAGCTGAAGGTCAACATGGCGAAGTAGTTCCGCCCGAAGAGGTAACTGTAACGGGGTGGGAAACGCCCCACATCCATGCGGTCGTAGCGCAGTTGCTCGAAACCGCCGATCTTGAAGTCCTGGTTGTTGAGCACGTTGCTCACCGAGATGTTGAAGGCCACCCGGTACTTGCGCTGGATCATCCACGATTTGCCTGCGAAGGCATCGACCGTCAGATTATCCTCCAATTTCTCCTGGGTGAGCAGTTGGTCCCATTGGGGGTCGTCCGTGACCAGGTTGTCCACGGCTTCTTCCGTACGACGGTCCGGGTTGGGGTCGAGGTAGATGTCTCCGAACCAGTTCGCATTCACCCCGGCGAACCAGAACTTGGGTGAGTTGTACCGGAAGCCCAGCGATGCAGCGGTTTGCGGCATGCCACCCACCTTGTAGTTGTTCCAGTACACGGTGCGGTCCGACGCGAACACTTCCGGACTGTTGTTCCGGGTGATCGTGGCCGTTGGCCGCGAAGCGTAGCGATAATCGCCCTGCGCGTACACAGCCGTCATCTGCCAGGTGCTGGTGAGGTTGGCCTCCACGCCGAACTCCAGACCACGATTGATCTGGTCCACACCGGTCATGTTGTAGTTCACGATGGTGAGGTACTCGTCGTGGTAGAAGCTGCGCGACCATACCTGATCATAGATCTTGGTGTAGTAGAGCGTTGCGCGGCCCTTCACCCGGGGGAAACGGACCACGTAACCGATGTCACCCGTGTACACTTTCTCGCTCGTGAGGCCCGGGATCGTTCCGTCGTGGATGCGCGGGCTGAGGTACGATACGTTCGTGGCCGGAGGGCGGCTGAGGAAAGCCGCGTTGGCCGAGATGTACTGGCGACCGCTTAACTTGTACAATCCACCCGCCTTTACGCTGATGTTGGTGAAGTTGGTCACTTCTCCTTTCCCTTTGGAGGTCTCGGGGAAGCGTCCGTTCCGCAGGTTGCCTTCGCGCCAGAAAGCGGTCTGTGCGACCGATGCTCCCACATAGCCCTCGAAGCTCTGCCACTTCTTCTCGTACTGCCCGAAGACGTTGATCAATCGGGTGTTCATGTAATAGTCCCAACCG
>JAEUTB010000265.1 GCA_016787995.1 Flavobacteriales bacterium
GCACGCCCATGGCCATGCCCCTGCGTGCCGGATCCAGCAGATCGTCCGGTGTCAGGTGAACAAGGTCGTAGGTACCCTTGGCTGAACCGGAGGCGGGATCCACGATGTAGTCCACGCCCGGCGTGAGGGTGGTGCCATCCAGGCCAACGCGCATACTGTCCGGGAAACTGTTCACGTTGAACTCGAACGGCTGGAAGTATTCCTTCTTGAGCGGTTTCAAGCCCATCCGCGTGAACTGCTGGGCGATCCAATCGGCGGCGAGCGCATCGCCGTTCTGCACATAACCCCGTCCATGCAAGGCCGACGCAGTGAGGTTCTTGACGTATTTGCGCGCATTGCTGCGGACCGCATCAGCATCCTGAGCAGCTAACATCGCGGGAGCGAGGATCGCGAGTGCGAGGAATGAACGTACCATCATGCGTAACGGCGTTGCACCAGATCGTTGAAGGTGGCCAGTGCTTCGGGATCGGCGGGCTTCTTGAGCCTTGCGATGACTTCCTCCTGGATGAAGGCTGTTGCCTCCGCATGGCTCGCGAACGTGTTCAAGCGCTCCACCCCTTTCTCATAGGCCTGCCGATCACCATTGAAGAGCTCGGCCACGAACCAGAACTTATGACTCAAGGTGATCGCCTTGTTCAGGTCGCTCACCGCCGCTTTCTCCAGCTTCTCGGCCAGCGAGGGTGCCGGTGCTGGTTCCTTTCCACTCGTAGGCACCGTTTTCTCTTGTTCCGTGTGCTCAATGGCCTCGATCAAGGAAGTCTGGCGGGAAGAGACCTCCGGTGCCGGCCGTGTGTCCAACCGCATCGCCGGTTGTTCCGGGGCGGTTTCGGCGGTCAAAGGAGCCTCGCGCAGCTTGTTGGTCGACACGGGGGCCGACTTGCCTGCACCGGCAGCACTTTCGCGCGCTTTGTGGCGCAGCACGACCAACCGCTCGTAGAGCTCGCGTGCATCGTCACAGGCTGTTTCCAATCCTTGCAGATGCAACGTACCCGAACCGAGTCCGGTGCTCACGTCGGAAAGGGCAGCGACCAGATCGTTGATCCTGCGGAATGGCTTCTCGCTATTCATGGGCGGTGGGCCCGGTCGAAGGGGCCTGTGCGAAGATCCCTATTTTCGCAGCACCCTGCAAACACCGGTCCGGCCCGATGAACACGCCGGACACCCCTGATGTTCCTTGAACACACCGGACCACGCGGTCCACGCAAAGGCTGGATCGAAGTGATCTGCGGGAGCATGTTCTCCGGCAAGACCGAGGAATTGATACGCCGGTTGCGCCGCGCGGAGTTCGCCCGACAGAAGGTGGAGATCTTCAAACCCGGCGTGGATACCCGGTACGATGCCAGCGATGTGGTGAGCCACGAGGGCACCACCATCCGGAGCACACCGGTGCCCGGGAGCAGCAACCTGCTCCTCCTCACCAACGAGATCCAAGTGGTTGGCATCGATGAAGCCCAATTCTTCGATGATGGCCTGCCCGCCGTATGCGAACAACTCGCCAACAGCGGTATCCGCGTCATCATCGCGGGCCTCGACATGGACTTCCAAGGTCGCCCCTTCGGCCCCATGCCCGCCTTGATGGCCATGGCCGAATACGTGACGAAAGTGCATGCGATCTGTATGCATTGCGGTGATCTCGCCAATTTCAGTCACCGCACCACCGCGAGCCAGGACCTGGTGTTGTTGGGCGAGACGGATAGCTATGAACCGTTATGCCGCACCTGCTTCATGGCGGCCCGCGCCAAGCAAACCGGACCATGAGCTTCGAACGACCGACGTTGCAGATGGTCGCCGCGATCACAGGCGGCGAACTGGATGGACAAGGCACGCAGCGTATCGAACACCTGCTGATCGACTCGCGCAACGCCATCATCCAACCGAACGCGCTCTTCATCGCGCTCATCGGGCCGCGGCATGATGGGCATCGCTACATCGCCTCCCTCTACGAGCGCGGCCTGCGGAACTTCATGGTGAGTGCCGACGTGGATCGCCAACGCATGCCGGAAGCCAACGTGATCCGGGTGCCCGACACCTTGTTCGCCCTGCAGATCCTGGCCGCTTGGCACCGGAGCCGCTTCACCATTCCCGTGATCGGTATAACGGGTAGCAACGGCAAGACGATCGTGAAGGAGTGGCTCTTCCAACTTCTGCGCAGCGAGGAACGCATCGTGCGCAGCCCAGGAAGCTGGAACAGTCAGGTGGGCGTTCCGCTGAGCGTGTGGCAGATGGGCCCTGAACACACCTTGGGCATCTTCGAAGCTGGCGTGAGCCAGCCCAAGGAAATGCCGCAGCTGCAGGTCATCATCCAACCGACCATCGGCGTGCTCACCAACCTCGGTGATGCCCACGACCAAGGCTTCCAGAACGATCGGGGCGCGAAACTGGCGGAAAAGATCACCTTGTTCCATGGCAGCACAGGCATCATCGCACCTAGCTTGGACGGCCTCCTGGGCCACGTGAGCACGGGCGCGGGCTTCAAGGCCAGCTGGACGTTGATCGGCCATGGTGAACCCGGCGCCACGATCAACATCACAGGAACCACGGTGAATGGGGACTCTACCCAGGTGGAACTCCTGTATCATGGTGAACCGCTGCATTTCCTGGTCCCCTTTTCGGACCAAGCCAGCATCAACAATACGATCACCTGCATCGCGGTGCTATTGCACTTGGGCCGCGATGCCGCTTGGATCAACGAACGCATCGCTCTACTTGAACCGGTGGACATGCGCCTGCGCACAATGCAGGGCCGCCACGGCACGACATTGATCGACGATAGCTACAGCAATGACCAGAGCTCCCTGGCCGTGGCCTTGGACCACCAAGAGCGCATCGCCCATGGACGTGTGCGCGCCATCGTGCTCAGCGACCTGATGGAAAGCGGTGTTCCTGATGCGCAGCTGTATCCAGAGGTGGCCGCCACACTGGCCCGGGCCGGCGTGCACCACGTGATCGGCGTGGGACCGGCGATCAGCGCACACCGTGCCGCCTTCCCCGCAGGTGCGCGTTTCCATGCGAACAGTGACGAACTCCTCGCGAACGAGGACCTCAGCGACCTCGCAGGGGCGGTGGTGCTGATCAAAGGTGCACGCAGCTTCGCCTTGGAACGTGCTGTGCAGCGCTGGCAGCAACATGTGCATGGCACCGAGCTTCAGGTGGACCTGGAGGCCGTGCGCCACAACTTGAACCACTTCAGAGGACTGCTCACACCCGGCACCCGCGTAATGGCCATGGTGAAGGCCTTCGGCTATGGAAGTGGAGCCGTGGAACTAGCCCGGCTCTTCCAGCACGAAGGCGTCCACTACCTCGGAGTGGCCTATGCCGACGAGGGCATCGAGCTGCGTCAGCACGGGATCACCACCCCCATCCTGGTGATGAACCCTGAGCCCGTGGCGATGGAGACCTTGGACCGCTTCGAATTGGAACCCGAGGTGTACGACCTGCGATCCTTGAACGCCGCTATTGACCATGCCCGCGCGGCGGGATCAGCGCCTGCCGTACACATCAAACTGGACACCGGCATGCACCGCCTCGGCTTCCAAGCCGATGAGCTTCCCGCCTTGCTCCAAGCGTTGAAGGACGCCTCGATCCGTGTGGCCTCGATCCTCTCCCACTTGGCGGCCAGCGAAGATCCCAGACACGATCCTTTCACGCGTCAGCAGATCTCCGCGTTCCACACCTTGGCCGAGCGCATCATCGCCGTACTGGGCTACCGGCCGTTTCTTCACATCGCCAATAGCGGCGCCATCACCCGGTTCGCTGAAGCGCATTTCGACATGGTGCGGCTCGGCATCGGCTTACACGGCGTCGGTGCCACAGCGCAGGAGACCGCCTTGTTGCGCCCCGTTGCCACGTTGCGCACGGTAGTGGCCCAGGTGAAGAACATCCCGGCTGGTGACAGCATCGGCTACGGCCGTGGAGCGCGCGATGAAAGGGCTCGACGCATCGCAACTCTGCCGATAGGATATGCCGATGGTTTCCTGCGCCGCCTCGGCAACGGCCAAGGCAGGGTTTCCATCAACGGCCATACCGCGTACACCACCGGCAATATCTGTATGGACATGTGCATGGTGGACGTGACCGACATACCCTGCCAAGCCAACGACGAAGTGATCGTTTTCGGCACCGAACCCACCCTTGCCCAGTACGCCGAAGACCTCGGCACCATCCCGTATGAAGCGCTCACGAGCATCGCGCAGCGGGTGAAGCGGGTCTATGTACGAGGGTGAAGCTCCAGCCCACAGCCTTCCAAGGCTTGCCGCCTTGGATGCCTCGCACAGCGTCCATCGCCTTCGGCGCCTCCCCTACCTTTGGGTCGAAGCCCCTCCCCGATGCGTGTATTCCTGACCGTTGCGCTCTCCCTCTTTTTGATCCGTCCGGTAGTCTTGGCCCAAGCCGTGGCCATACCAGGAGATTTGTTGATCATGCTGGCCCCTGGCGCCGATGCCCAGAAGGTGGCCGACGACCTGGCCACGGTGAACGGGCACGCCACTGGCATGCGTGTAGCGCGCTTGGTGAGCCGGCCCATGCGTACCTGGCTTCTCCAGTTCGACCCCAGTCAAGCTGCACAGTTCGAGGTACTGCGTGCCGCCCGTGCCCACAAAGGGGTCCATCTGGCCCAGAACAACCACCACCTTGAACTCCGCGAGGTACCCAACGACAGCGATTACGGCGATCAATGGCACCATCAGAACATCAACAGTGAGGGCGCTTGGGACATCAGTACGGGTGGCCTCACGGCCGATGGGGATACCATCGTGGTCTGCATCATCGAGAACTCGAACCTGCCACACCCGGACCTGATCGGCAACGCATGGTTCAATCATCAAGAGATCCCCAACAACGATGTGGATGACGACCTGAACGGTTACGTGGATGATTTCCGGGGCTGGAACCCCAACTCGGAGACCGACGAGGTCTACGGCGGATCACACGGGACACAAGTGGCGGGCATGATCGGCGCCACCGGGAATAATGAGGAAGGTGTGGCAGGGGCCAACTGGGCGGTGAAGATGATGGTGGTGTTCAACTCCGGCGCCAACGACGAAGGAGTGCTCGCCTCTCACAGCTATCCCCTCACCATGCGTCGGCTTTACAACGAAACGAACGGCGCACAGGGCGCATTCGTCGTAGCCACCAACGCGAGTTGGGGCATCAACGGTGGCCAGCCCGCCGACGCGCCCATCTGGTGCGCCATGTACGATTCGCTGGGCGCAGAGGGCGTACTCAATTGTGGTGCGACGGCGAACAACGAGGTGGATGTGGATGAAGTGGGCGACCTGCCTACCGCTTGCCCGAGCGATTTCATGATCAGTGTTACCGCCACGGACATCAATGACGAACGCACGTTCTCCGCGTACGGGCTCACCACCATCGATGTGGGCGCACCCGGCGATGATGTCTACACCACGAGGATCAACGATGGCTACGGCACCACCAGCGGCACCAGTTTCGCCAGCCCCCTCACCGCCGGGGTGATCGGCTTGCTATACAGCGCGCCCTGTGCGAGCTTGATGACACTGGTTAAAGCCGATCCGGAGCAGGGAGCATTGTACATCCGCGAAAAGCTCTTCGCAGGAGTGGACCAAGTGGGCAACCTGCCAGGGCAAACGGTGACCGGTGGCCGCATCAACGCAGGTACGAGCATGCAGCTGATCATGAATGCTTGTGGTGCTTGCCCGGCGCCCTACAACGTGGCGGTGCAAACGGTGGAGATCGGCACCGCCCTTGCCACCTGGAACAGCGTGGTAGGCACCGTGTTCGACCTGCGGTACCGCCCCGTGGGTGCACCGGAATGGCTCGAGGTGCAGGACATCCAGGAGCCATTCTTGGAACTGAGCCCGCTAACGCCATGTACACCGTATGAAGTGGAGGTCCGTACGCATTGCCAGGCGGAGAGCAGCGAATACAGCAACGTGCTCCTCTTCACCAGCGAAGGATGCTGCAACCCACCGACTGGCCTCACTGAAGGGTTCGTGGGAGAGAACATCGTGAACGTGTTCTGGACCTCCGTGCTCGCTGCCTCTGGCTATGAGGTGCGTCACGCTCCATTGGGATCCACGGACTTCACCGTGGTGAGCGGCATCATTGGCAATACGCTGGAGATAACCCCGCTCTCCCCCTGCAGCAACCATACCGTTCAGGTGCGGTCCATCTGCAATGGCGTACCCACCGCATGGTCGGCGCCCATCACGGTGAACACCACGGGATGTGGGGCCTGCACGGATCTCGAATACTGCGCCACCACGGGCGGCGACTCCAGCGATGAGTGGATCGCCAACGTGCAACTCGGTGACATCGACAACGACTCCGGGAACGACGATGGCTACGGTGACTACACGGACGTTTCCACCGACCTCACCGTGGGGCAGGTGCATGCCATCCGCCTGGAGCCCGACTTCTCCGGCTTCCAATTCAACGAGTGGTTCCATGTCTGGATCGACATCGACCAGAGTGGAAGCTTCGAAGCGCCAGAAGAACTCGTCTTCAACAGCGGTGGTGCCGATAATGAGGCCGTCGATGGCACGCTCGAGATACCCGGAACAGCAACCCTCGGAGCTACCCGCATGCGCGTGGTGATGCGCTACAGCGAAGCGCCCGAGGAACCTTGCGCTCCCGATTTCGACTACGGCGAAGTGGAGGACTATTGTGTGAACCTGGTCGTGAACACGGGTCAGGGTCTGATCGAATCGGGCGCGGACAATGGCATGCTGATCTTTCCGCAGCCAGCCTCCGATCGGATCACCATAAGGACCGCGACTTTCCGCTCGGGCAGCGCGGTGAACGTGATGGACGCCATGGGGCGAAAGGTGGTTTCGTTCAACCTCACCCAGGCGGAACAGGTGTTGGATATCAGCGGCCTGGCGGGCGGCACCTACACGGTGTCCATCGTGGATGGAGCCCAGGTCGTGGGGCGTGGCCGGTTGGTGGTGGCACGCACCCGCTGATGCCCGCAGCGCCGGTTAACTTCGGCGCCGCATGAAGGGTATATCGGCGGTCATCATCACGCGCAACGAAAGGGACAACATCGCCCGCTGCCTCATCTCGTTGCAGCTGCTCGTCAGCGAGGTGATCGTGGTGGATGCGGAGAGCACTGACGACACAGCGCGCATCGCCACCGAACATGGTGCGCGAGTGATCGTGCGCCAGTGGACGGATTATTCCGACCAGAAGAACTTCGCCAACGCGCAGGCCCGTGGTCCATACATCCTTTCACTCGATGCTGACGAGGCCATCTCCACCGAACTGCGGGCGTCGTTGATGGAAGCCGCGCAGCGAGGACTGAACGGCGCCTACAAGTTCAACCGCTTGACGAACTATTGCGGCACATGGGTGCGCCATGGCGGCTGGTACCCCGATGCCAAGGTGCGCCTCTTCCCGAAGGAAGGCAGCAGCTGGCAGGGCGAACATGTGCATGAAGAGCTCCGGCTTCCCCAGCAGATCACCGTGCATCAACTCGAAGGGGACCTCCTCCACTACTCCTATCCCACGGTGCGCTCGCATGAGGAACGCATCGAACGTTACAGCGATCTGCACGCCCGCAAATTGCTCGCCGCCGGAAAACGACCCGGTGTCTTGAAGCGGCTGTTCTCCCCAGCAGTGAAATTCATCCAAGGCTATTTCCTGCGCCTCGGTTTCCTCGATGGCCGGGCGGGCTATTCCATCGCACGCCTGAGCGCCCGAGCGGTCCGCCTGAAGTACGCCAAACTCCAACGCCTGCGTGATCAAGGCGCCTGACCACATCATACTGAGCCGCACGGACAGCATCGGCGATGTGATGCTGACGCTGCCCATGGCCGGGTTGTTGAAGCAGTACTTCCCCGGCATACGGATCACCTTCATCGGTCGCCGTTACACCAAGCCCGTCCTGCTTCGCTGTGTTCACGTGGATGCCATCATCACCTTGGAGGAGTTGCAAGCTGGTGAGGCACCCGCCATGTTGCGCTCCTTGAAGGCCGATGCCTTGATCCATGTCTTCCCCCACAAAGCACTGGCTCGATGGGCGCGGGCGGCGGGTATCCCGGTGCGGATCGGCACCAGCCATCGGTGGTGGCATTGGATCACATGCACCCATCGCGTGCCCTTCAGCCGCAAACGCAGTCCGCTCCACGAGGCTCAATTGAACTTGAAGTTGGCAGCGCCCATGATGCCTGTACCTGACATCGGGCTGAGGGAACTATCGGCATTGAGCGGATTCACCGCCTTGCCCATTGCTGAAAGGTTAAGCAGATGGAAGCGTCCAGGAACACGTACGGTGATCCTGCACCCCGGCTCCAAAGGCAGTGCGGTGGAATGGGGCTTGGAGAACTTCGCTGCGTTGATCAAGATCCTGAACGATGGACGGTTCACCGTGATCATCACCGGAACACAAGCGGAGGCTGACCAGTACCGGCGTGCGCTTCCCTTGGATGGCCTGAACACGATCGATGCCGGTGGGGCGGTGGACCTTACGGAACTGATCGGCCTGATCGGCGCTAGCGATGCCTTGGTGGCCGCCAGTACAGGCCCCTTGCATATCGCGGCGGCGTGCGGTATCCGCGCCATTGGTCTGTTCGCCCCGCGCAAGCCGATCCATCCGGGTCGCTGGGCGCCGATCGGTGGCGACGCGCATGCGCTGGTATTCGACCCAGAATGTGCGACCTGTGCTGCTGGTGAGCCGTGCGATTGTGTCCAGCGTATCAGTCCGCAACGTGTGGCTGAACTGTTGTACGCGCTTCCGTTGCGGTGAGCCGGGGCGCGGCGAATACGAACAAGGCGTAGTACAGCGCGAAGAAGGTGGCCCCCACCTGGGTCTCGACCGTGTCGTCGGTAAGGCACGAGGTCCCGAAGATGATGGCGAACGCGATGAACAGGGGAGCCTGCCATGCGCGCATGACCCGAGCCGGCCACCACCAGGTGAAGAGGCTCCAGAGCAGCCCCAGCACACCGAAACTGATCCACAGCGTGAGGTATTGGTTGTGCGCGCGCCTGCGCCATTGCGGCGAGAGCTTGGTCCCGGAGCGTTCGTATTCCTGTTGGAACATCCGCTCCGTGTCACCAGTCCCCACGCCGAAGAGCCAATTCGCCCGTGCGATGCGCAGCCCCGTGCGCAGGTACTCGATGCGCATGGCCACGGAGTGCCCATCCACAGCGCCCATGGCATGGTACTGTTGCAGTTCGAAGAGCACTTCATCGAAGCGCGCGCTCAAGCCGCTGAAACGACCGGGATCTGCATTGGCCACACCTTGCTCCACTGCACGGATGTCCGCTTCGCCCAAGTCCATCAACCCTACACTGTCCTTGCGCAACCCTTTGGACGCCATGTATCGCACCAAGGTGCTCCAGATCGGGTGCCCCTTGTCATCCATTCCATCCAGTGACCGCTCGCTCCTGCGCTCCCAACCGCGCTTCAATTCGTGCATGGCCACGTACATCCACACATGGTTACCGTTCTCCATCTGTGGATTGGTGATGTCGTGCTGGTAGTATTCGCCCCCAGCCGTGCGCTCGAACTTGGGGATGATGGTGGCATCCGGCAAGCGGTACCGACCGCGGGCCTCGGACCAACCGACGACCAGCGATAGCGCGGGGAGGAGTACCAGAACGCCGCGCACCGCCCATCGGGTGAACGCCCCCTGCGCACCGGACCATCGCCAAGCGAAGACCCCAGCCATGAAGGCAAGGATGATGTATCCCTGTATGCTACCCAATCGATCGATGAAGAACACGCACCACAGCACCGCCGCATGACCCGCCAGGCGGAACCAACGCGGACCACCGCGATCCCAGATGAACACCACGATGGCCAGGCATAACAGGAGCGCCAGGCGGATGTGACTGATGAAGACCGAAAGTGACCGGTAGTCATCCATTTGACCATGACGCATGATCAGGCTGACCACCGTGCTCGCCACGACACTCCAAGCCCCCAACAAAAGGATCGGGCGGAATTCAGAAGGATCCAACCGCCTCGACCCGCTCAGCACAGCACCGAACGCGAGCACCGGTAGGAGGATGCGCACGAGATCCACTCCCCACTTGAGATCGGCTGTCCACGATAGACCAAGGATGTGCAGTCCAAGGAAGCTGATGAACACCACTGATGGGCCTTGCGTGAAGACCTTTCGGAAGCGCTCCTTCAGGTCCTTGCGCACCGCGCCTTCCGCGAGCCAGTTGATCACCAAGAGCAGCTGCGCAAGACTGAGCAACGCTTTGCTCCAGGGTAGCATGATGGCACAGAGCGCAAGGGCGCTCACATGCACCACGCGGAAGACATCGCGACCCCGCAACAGGTCGGATGAGGGAGTGGTCATCCGGACTACTTACCGGTCTTCACCGTGGTGAGCACCTCGTTGTACTTCGCACCATTGAGCACATCCACGGCGGACTTCACCGCCGGGTCCGTGACCAGGGCTGCCTTGGCGCGGCCCGTCTGGTAGTAGTAACGACCGACGATCTCGTTGCGCAGCACTTCTTCGATATCGGTGCGGAAGCGCGTGAGCTCTTCGGTCCGGTCCGGTGCCAGTTCGGCATGCAGGGCTTCGATCTGCGCTTTCGCGTGATCGTAGTAGCGCTCCTTCTTGGCCACCTCTTCCAGTTTCTTGAAGGCGTCCATCGTTTCGGTGTCGTAGTCGAACTTCTTGTCCTTCACGAAGTCCACGAACTCCTGGTAGAGCGCATCGCTGATCTTGAAATCCTCGGCCGGTCCGATCTCCGAGTTCTTCAAGCGATAGTTGGTGGCGAAATCGAAGAAGAGGTCCTTGCTGTAGAGGCCACCCACCACCTTGGCCAGTTCGGGGTCCATCACCTCCACATCGGGAAGTATCCCGCGTCCATCGTACACCGGCCGCCCATTGCGCGTCTTGAATTCGGCGATCGCTTCCTCCTTCACCTCTTCCACCTTGCCCGTGCTATCGCGGTGTGAGTAGTCGAGCTTCTGGATGCAACGGCCGCTGGGGATGTAGTACTTGGCCACGGTCACCTTCAGCTTGCTGTTGTAATAGAGGTCGCGCGTTTGCTGCACAAGGCCTTTGCCATAGGTGCGC
>JAEUTB010000240.1 GCA_016787995.1 Flavobacteriales bacterium
CGGCCCGTTACGCTAAGGCACCCCGGTAGTTTTGATCCGGGTCGCGCGTGAGCCTGCATTCCGCATGGGCATCCGCGTCCACAAGCCTTACCGCCTTGGCCAACACGAAGAGGAACACCCCGCGCGAAGACGCGGAGACCGCCGCGCCAACATCCCGCTCTACTGCGGGACGCAAACGCAAGGAGACAACCGCCGCAGCTGGCGAAGGCCGCTTCGCGCGCTTCAAAGCCTTCCTCACCGATGAGCGCACGCACAAGGTGGGCGGGCTCTTCCTCGTGCTCGGTTCGGCGTACTTGCTCGTGGCCTTCACCTCCTTCCTGTTCACCTGGCGCATCGATCAGGACCTGATCGGCCGCTCGTGGAGCGAGATCTTCAGTCCCGAGGTAAGGGCGGAGAACTGGCTGGGCAAGATCGGTGCGCTCACCGCGAACCAATTCATCTATAAATGGTTCGGCATCGCCGCCTTCGGGCTGGTGCTGTGGAGCTTCCTCGCCGGTGTGCGCATCCTGTTGGGCAAGTGGTTGCTTCCGGTGAAACGCACCTTGGGCTGGACGGCCATGGCCATGTTGTGGTTCCCCACCGTGCTCGGTTTCCTCTTCCGTGGGGAGTACATTTTCCTCGGTGGCGGCATCGGCTTCGCCATCACCAAGCACCTCACGGGGTTGCTCGGGAACTTCGGCACGGGTGCGTTGATCGTATTCGCGCTCGGGGCCTTCATCACCTTCACCTTCAACACCAGCTTCGATTGGTTGGGCGATGTGCTTGATCGGTTCAAACCAGCCCCGAAAGAACAAGAGGAAGCCGAGGACGTGGCGGAAGCCGCGGCAGTGGCCGCCGTGGCCGGCGTGCGCGTGCGTGCCGTGAAGCCTACCGCCGAGGAACTGGCCGCCGCCGATCAAGTGCTGGCGGAGGAAGAGTCGTTCGAGGAGGCCGATGAGGAGGTTGAAGAGGAGGATGAGGAAGAGATCGAAGAAATGGATGAGATCGCTTCACCGAGCCTCGCGATGACCGACGAGCCGGTCGCGCTCGAGTTGGAAAGTGCGCCGATGGAAGTGCTCACGCCCGTGGCCTCGCCGGTGATGAGCACATCGGACGGCTTGGAGACCGAGGTGGACGGCATGAGCGTGACCGCTGGTGCCGCCGACAAGGTGCTGAGCGAAGACCAGATCGAAGAGAAGCTGAAGGAATTCGGCGAGTACGACCCCACCCTTGACCTCAGCAGCTACGAGTTGCCGCCGATAGACCTGCTCGTGGACCACGGCACCGGCGAACTCACCGTGACGCGCGAAGAGTTGGAGGCCAACAAGGACCGCATCGTACAAACGCTCGGCCACTACAACATCGGCATCGACAAGATCAAGGCGACCATCGGACCCACGGTCACCTTGTACGAGATCATCCCGCAGGCCGGGGTGCGCATCAGCAAGATCAAGAACCTGGAGGACGACATCGCGCTGAGCCTCGCCGCCCTGGGTATCCGCATCATTGCGCCGATCCCCGGCAAAGGCACCATCGGTATCGAAGTGCCCAACAGCAAACCGCAAGTGGTGGGCATGCGTGGCGTGATCGCCAGCGAGAAGTTCCAGAACAGCAGCATGGACCTGCCGCTGGTCCTGGGCAAGACCATCAGCAACGAGACCTTCGTCACCGACCTCACCAAGATGCCCCACCTGCTCATGGCCGGTGCCACGGGTCAAGGTAAGTCGGTGGGCTTGAACGCCATCCTCGTCTCGCTGCTCTACAAGAAGCACCCGAGCCAGATCAAGTTCGTGCTGGTGGATCCGAAGAAGGTGGAACTCACCCTCTTCAACAAGATCGAACGCCACTTCCTGGCCAAATTGCCGGGCGACAGCGACGCCATCATCACCGACACCAAGAAGGTGGTGGCCACCCTCAACAGCTTGTGCATCGAGATGGACGAGCGCTACGAGCTGCTGAAGGATGCCCAGGTCCGCAACATCAAGGAGTACAACGCCAAGTTCATCAGCCGTCGCCTGAACCCGGAGAACGGGCACCGGTACCTCCCCTACATCGTGTTGGTGGTGGACGAGTTCGCCGACCTGATCATGACGGCCGGTCGCGAAGTGGAAACGCCCATCGCCCGCCTGGCCCAGCTGGCCCGGGCCATCGGCATCCACCTGATCATCGCCACGCAGCGCCCGAGCGTCAACATCATCACCGGTACCATCAAGGCCAACTTCCCGGCGCGTATCGCCTTCCGGGTCACCAGCAAGATCGACAGCCGCACCATCCTCGATGCCGGTGGCGCCGACCAGCTCATCGGCCGTGGCGACATGCTCCTGAGCACCGGCAACGACCTCATCCGCATCCAGTGCGCCTTCGTGGACACGCCCGAAGTGGACAAGATCTGCGATTTCATCGGCAACCAGCGCGGTTATCCCGATGCCCTGCTCCTACCCGAGGTGCCCACCGAGGACGGCGAAGGCGGCGTGGACCTGGACGACGGCGACCGCGACAGCATGTTCGAAGAAGCCGCCCGTTTGGTGGTGCAGACGCAGCAAGGTTCCACGTCTTTGATCCAGCGCAAACTGAAGCTCGGGTACAATCGTGCCGGTCGTATCGTGGACCAACTGGAAAGCGCCGGTGTGTTGGGTGCCTTCGAAGGCAGCAAAGCCCGTCGTGTGTTGATCCCGAACGAGGCAGCGCTACATGCGCACCTGAATGGTGGTGTACCGGCTGGGCCGGGGATCGCCGGAGGCTTTGCCTAGGCGTGGCTGCACTGAGATGATCCTGAGGAACTCCCCTACTCTACCCAAACTCAACTAGCAAGTCTCCGAGGAGGGCTGAATTCACAGTGGTTCACGTTCTACCGCGGCTTGGAAAGTCACTTACCGATTATCGTACATTTCGCTCATGGCATCCACGAAAGCAAAACCTACCGGGAGGTCAAAGTCCGCTGCACGCCGAAAGGTCAAAGTGCGCAGCAAGGCCAAGACATTCTCTGAACCCTACGACGCCAAAAAGTACGCTGGTTCGGTGCCTGCTTTCACTAGTGTTGTTGCCGAGGAGATGAAAGCTTGGCGCGATGATCGTTGAGCGGCTCCTAGTTCATACCAATGTACTGGTCTACCACTTAGGTGGTAGGCATGATGCCACCAAAGCCTTACAAGGTGTAGAGGTACATGTCTCATTCATCACCGAGATCGAACTCCTGAGCAAGGCCTCCCTCACCGAAGGTGATCTGAAGAGTATCAGAGCGGCGATGCGTTGGTGCAGCCAGGGTTAGGAAGATTGAGCTTGCTCTATCCGAGTGGTACTAATATGCCAATAATGATCATCTCCAAACATTCCCACTTGGGCCTTGAATTCGATTGGCTAGCCTGCGACTCGTTTGAGCGCTGTCTGTACATCGCCACAGCAGGTTTTGGTTGGATACCTGAGAACTTGGATGGACCTTCTTACCCTACCAACGTTCTAGCAATGGTGCAATCTCTGCCCGTTCGCGGTAACGCTCTTATTCGGGCCGAACAAGGCAATTCAACCGATTGGTCAGATGTCGCTCGCAGAGGCTTCTTTGGCCTCGACTGGGATCATGAACGAGAGTACTACAGGATCATCGCTGAGCCGTCCGTTCCAATACTTAAGTGCGACCTTCCTATAGAGCTGATGCGGCTGATAGGCCAAGCGTCGGTAGATATGCTCTGGAAAGATGGAACGATCATCAAGCCCTAGTGCGGGTGACCCCAGGAAGCATCTGCTCAAAACGAATGCACTTCAGGGCTTCTTCAGGCGCTGTAGTACCCACGTTGAAGGCAACGGACCGCCTGCTTTGCGTATTCGGGCATTGGTTCGACTCAGAATTGTAGCTCGGGCCTACTAATTTCATGTGATATTCATTGGCGCAGTTGAAAGCCGCGTTCGCGACCATGAGATTGTGTTCTACTATCGGCATCTGAATTTTATCACACGGTGCTTTAAACCTTGCCAGCGTCTTCCGAAGTATACCCTGAACGTCTCACCTTCACTACCCTACTACACCCAAAACACCACCGCTCCCTTTTGAACCAGATGAACGGGAAACCCAGCAAGAGCAAGCCCCAAGCCTAGAGCGCATCTCAAAAAAGCCCTTCGGGCTACACTCGGGTCTTTCACGCCCATGCATCGTTGTCGAAGACCTCACAGAGCACCCGACTATGCTCGGTTTCGACGCCTCGCCTGGGCGCGAAATACCTCTCGCTCGCTGCCGAAAGCTCTTTTGAGATACGCTCTAGAGTTTGCGTGAGAAGTAGGGTTCGGAGATGTCGGCAGAGCCGCAGTGCGGACAGGTCACCACGGGCGAGGTTCCCTCCTGGTTCACCATCCCCAGAAATAGCGTTTGCACATGATGGTGGTGGTGCCCGAACGCAGGGTGAGGAACTCGTTGTCCACTGTGATCAGGAAGGGCGCCCCGTACACGGCTTCGTGAGCCACCAATTCCTCGAGGAGCAGCTTACCGTCCTGGATCGACCAACTGGCGGACTGGCGCTCAGTATCCAAGCCGGGTAACACCACCTCCCCGTTCTTGCTGAACGTGATGCGTTCAGGGCAATCCTCGAACGTGACCAGCACATCCGTGCTGTTGACCTCCATGTCATTGCCGTTGTGCTGCACGCGTTGCACGCACCACTCGTGCGCGGTGATGCGCTCCGACAAGGTGGGTTGTGCGCTGATGGCGATAGGCACGATGACGATGATGAGCACGATGGTCACCAGCACAAGCAACCGTGCCGCGAGCAGTTCGATGCGACCGAGGAGCGGGATGGAGCGGGTGACGTGGTCCAACTCCAACCAGATCCCGTTCTCTTCAAGAGGACCTTCCACCAGGTAGCCCGCTTCCCGCAGGATGTTCCGTGCTTCTTCCACATCGGCGGCACGCACTTGCAGCTTCACGCCGCCGACCGCGTTGGAGTACAGGTTGTACACCTGCACGGTGAGTTCATCCTTCAGGTGGGTCTCGATACCGGCATCCTCCAACAGGCCACGCGGCACCACGGCATCGGTGGGCCAGGTGAAGTCGGCGATGGTGATGAAGGTGTCCAGAGGCCGGAACAAGTGGAGTCCCAAACTTAGCCAGGATCATTAGCTTAGCACAAACAGAGGCCATGAAAGGGAACATCACACTTGGGATGTTGATCATCGCGATCTCTACTTCGGCTCAGATCCAGAACGGGAGTTTCGAGAGCGGTGGCGTCTTCAATACGAACGGATGGACACCGACCGCCTGCGCGGTGATAGGATCCACGACCGATGCGCCGGATGGCGACCATGCATTGGTGATGGCCTCTTCCAGCGTGAATGTGTGCAACTACGCCGTGGATAGCAATCGGCTGGTGCAAGTGCTTCCGTGGGTGAATGACGGTGATCTGCTTCGCTTACAATGGTGGTGGCACAAGGGGGCTCCGAATGAATACGCCATCGCATGGCTGGGCACCGTGGAGAACGGTACGTTCACAAGCCAATACTCATTCACAACATCAGCCAACAACTGGACGATGTTCACCATGGATGAGGAGATCCAGGTTGGCCCAGGTCAGCAGGCCGCGCTGGCACTTGGTGGGGGCTTCGCTCTGCAGGATGGCGGATCGTCCTACTTCGATATGATCGAGGTCTCGCTGGTGACGGGCCTTGTGGAGGATCAAGCGCGCCTGCCCATGCGACCAAACCCGGTGGAGGACATCCTCCGCATCGACGTGACGGGGTTGCGTGAATTCGTGGTGTTCGACATTTCCGGTGCGGTCCGATACCGTGGATCCGGATCGAGAAGCACTATCGGAGATGCGCACGAGCTGGATGTGGAACGCCTTCCTGCGGGCACCTACATCCTGGAGGCTCACGGCCTGGATGCCGTGAAGCGAGCCCGCTTCATCAAGCGATGATCAAGGCCTGTTGACACGCGTATCCTTACTACATGGAAGCTATCATGGTCTTCGGATGACTATCAACGAGATAAGCGCGCGAGCTACACCGACAGGGCAAGGGAACAGGGCTATCGCGTCTTAACCCTTGGAACGCCAAGCGCAGGCTTCTGTAGCATTCATCTTCGCAGATGGTGGCACTCATGTCGTCCGCAAAGGACGCAGATGGTCCGCCAACGTCAGACTTTACAGCGTTTAAGGCAGGCCTTGGGCCTGCTATCTGCACTATCTGAGGATACCTCCCCAGAAAACAGTTGTTCAGTCCTGATGCGGTCACTGAGAAGCGATAGACCTGGCCAAGAGCATTGATAACGTGGCGAGGAGTATCATTATGGTTCGGCAGGACATTCACAATTGAAGCGCATTCCACCCTACATACTGAGCCACCTCGGCCTTGACGAATGCGCCGTGCAAACCAGCACGCTCGTGTCCGTCAGGGATGAACGGTGACCGTACTCCAACTGGCGACCGCACAATTCCGACGGAGCGTCACCGTTCCTCGAACCGGACCGGAACGAACATGGGCCCCATGGTGGTATCGCTTTATTTGCAGTGCTTCCGCATCATGAACGCGCGCCCATTGCCATCCTTGTTCATCGGTCCGCGGCTCATCGTGATCCTCTCCATGTGGGCGGTAACGAGCTCTTCCATCGCCCAACAAACGACAGGTACCATCTCCGGTTACATCACCGATGAACGCTCCGGCGAGGCGTTGATCGGGGCTACCGTGTACGATCTGCGGTCGGGTAAAGGCACCATCTCCAATGTATACGGCTTCTACAGCCTGACCTTGCCCTCGGATAGTGTGGCGATCCGTTTCACTTTCGTAGGCTACCAACCGGCGCAGCTCCGTACGCTGCTCAAAGGGTCCGTCACCCACCAGGTGAAGCTTGGTCCCTCATTGGAATTGCGCGAAGTGGAAGTGGTGGGGCGACGCACCGGTGACGAAGTGGAGAGCACACGTATGGGCACCATCGAGTTGCCGATGGAGAAGGTGCGCAGCCTCCCTGTGCTCTTGGGCGAGCGCGACGTGATCAAGACCTTGCAATTGTTGCCAGGGGTACAAAGCGGATCGGAAGGCAGCTCAGGGCTCTATGTGCGCGGCGGTGGTCCGGACCAGAACCTGATCCTCTTGGATGGTGTGCCGGTGTACAACGCCAACCACTTGTTCGGCTTCTTCTCGGTGTTCAACACCGATGCCATCCGCTCGGCCACCTTGACCAAGGGTGGATTCCCGGCGGAATACGGTGGCAGGCTCAGCTCGGTGATCGACCTGCGGATGAAGGAGGGCAACAACCAGAAACTGCACGGCGAGGGCGGCATCGGCCTCATCGCGTCGCGGATCACCTTGGAAGGGCCGCTGCGCAAGGAAAGCACCTCGTTCATGGTCTCGGCTCGACGCACCTACCTGGATGTGCTCGCTCGGCCGCTGATCCGCGCCTCCACCGACGGCAACTCCACCGGTGGCTACTACTTCTATGACCTCAACACGAAGGTGAACCACCGCTTCTCCGACAAGAGCCGCTTGTATTTGAGCGGATACTTCGGACGGGACCGTTTCTACGCGCGGGACCGCTACGCGTGGAACAGCGCGGGTGATACGTACGAGGACAGGAACGAGACGGGGCTTGATTGGGGCAATGCCATCGGCGCGCTGCGGTGGAACTACGTCTTCAACCCGCGGTTGTTCAGTAACACCACCCTCACCTACAGCAATTACCGGTTCAGGGTCATCAACGAGCAGGAGAGCATCCGAACGGTGAACGGCACCACCACGGAGGAGTTCTGGGGCATCACCTACCGGTCCGGCATCGAGGACTGGAGCATGCGCACGGACTTCAACTACATGCCGGTGCCGGAGCATTACATCAAATTCGGCGGCGGCGCCATCCTGCACACCTTCACGCCGGGGGTGAGCCGCGCCGTGCAGGAAGGCGATCAGGCCAGCCAGGACACCACCTTCGGCTCGGCACCCACCAAGGCCCAGGAATTCTTCATGTATGCCCAGGATGAAATCGCGCTTGGTGGCAAAGTGAAGGTGAACGCGGGCCTGCATGGCTCCGGGTTCCTGGTGAACGGCACCACCTACCTCTCGCTTCAGCCGCGGGTTTCGGGTCGCTACTTGTTGAACGAGCGCTCATCGGTGAAACTGTCCTAC
Organism: Flavobacteriales bacterium; assembly: GCA_016787995.1. GTDB lineage: Bacteria > Bacteroidota > Bacteroidia > Flavobacteriales_F > PHOS-HE28 > PHOS-HE28. The sequence goes on from JAEUTB010000240.1 coordinate 8,074, forward strand.
GCGAACATGGCGCAATTCCTGCACCTGCTCACGAATGCGGGTATCGGACTTCCCACGGATCTCTGGGTACCACCCACCGACCGGGTGAAACCCCAGTTCGCGGACCAGGTGGCGGCGGGGTACACGCGTTCGTTCAGTGACACGTACATGGGCACCTTCGAGGCGTACTACAAGTACATGCGCAACCTGATCGAGTACAAGGATGGCGCCACCTTCCTGGCTACGGGTACCGATTGGCAGAACAATGTGGCCGTGGGCAATGGCTGGAGCTACGGCGGCGAGTGGCTTCTGGAGAAGAAGGAAGGCAAGACCACAGGCTGGATCGGCTACACGCTTTCGTGGACACAGCGCGAATTCGAAGAACTCAATGAAGGTCGTGTGTTCCCTTATCGGTACGATCGCCGCCACGATGTTTCCGTAGCCCTCACCCACCACTTCAACGAGCGCGTGGATGTGGGACTGGTGTGGGTCTATGGCACGGGTAGTGCGGTGACCCTTCCGCTGGAGCGCTACCAGACCTTGGGGCAGCAGAACGACTTCTTCGGAACCACCGAAGTGGACCACATCGAAGAGCGCAACAACTACCGTACACCGGCCTACCATCGGTTGGATCTGGGCGTGAACATGCACAAGAAGACACGCTGGGGCGAGCGCACGTGGAGCCTTGGCCTCTACAATGCGTACAGCCGTCAGAACCCGTTCTACCTCTACTTCTCCGTGGATGATGCAGGACGTCCGCGCCTCACGCAGATCAGCTTGTTCCCGATCGTCCCTTCGGCCACCTACAACTTCACGTTCTGATGGTCACGCTCAACCGCTTTCGACTCTTGCTTGGTCTGATCGTGATCGCGATCGCCACTCCGGGCTGCCGCAAGTACATCGACTTCGAAGGCGAGGACATGCCGCCCCGGTTGGTGCTGAACGGCATCGCCACGGCCGATTCCACCGTGACCATCCACCTCTCCAACAGCCGCGGGGTGATCGATCCCGCACCGTTGGCCGCGATCACCAATGGCCAGGTCAGGCTGCTCGATGGTGAAGGCAACATCATGGAAACACTGGTGCATCTAGGCGATGGGCGATACCGCGGCAGCACCAGCATCGCCGCTGGGTCCACCGTCACCGTACAGGCCGATGCGCCAGGGTATGGCACGGCAAGCGCTTCGGACCAGGTGCCTTTCGCGGTCCCGGTGCTTCAATGGGACACCACCACCGTGAACGTATCGGAAGGCCAGGGCTTCGAATTCCCAACACTGGAAATGGAGTTCACCTTCAATGATCCAGGGGGCCAGGAGAACCACTACCTCTTGGAAGGCTTCCTCGTGCAGAGCGATTCGATCATCGTGATCTGGGATGAGCAACTCGGTGATTGGGTCGTGGACACGGTACCCATGCAGAACCCGCTATTCACGTCCATGAGCTTCTCTTCCACGGATCAGGTATTGATCGCCGGCACCGACGTGGGCGTGGGTGATACGCGCACCTTCTTCACCCGTGCGGTGCTGCGCGATGATCTCTTCAATGGTATCACGCGTACGATCACGGTGCGTCTGGAGAATGTGATACGCCCAAGCCGTTTCGAGCTTCGGTGGGTGAGCATCTCGGAAACGGCCTACCGCTACTATCGTACGCTGGAGCGCTACAACTACGCCGAAGGTGATCCTTTCGCTGAGCCGGTGCAGGTACACAGCAATGTTGAGGGCGGCTTGGGGATCTGGGGTGGCGCCAACGTGGCGCGGGTGACGATCGGGTTGTGAGTTGTAGACCTCCGCACTGGACCTTTCCTCGCTATACCATGTGCGTTGCTGGATCCACGGAGATGGATGGTAAGTACTCGACGCATCTTGCGTAGAAACCAACACGCATATGCCATCCATCATGGAACTCCCCTATCCGATCCTTGTGCTCATTCTTCTGGGTCCAACGATAAGCAACGCCCAGGATTGCGAACCCGATGTGGGATGCACCTTTCAGATCTCGGCAGAGACCAATGTCCATCAGATCGGCACGCACACCATCTTCTGGCCTGTGTCCACCTTGGTGACCACCACGAAGACGGGACGCTTCCTCGTTCTAGCCGGAGAAACCTACGAATGGTCCACACGCATCGAGGATGGTGGTGACAGTGATATCGATTCAGAACTCACCTTATTCGATAACCTGTCGACAAGTAGGCTCTGCTACGGCAACGACCCTGATGGCTCGGGCGCGTTCATCCGATATACGCCTGAGGTGGACCAA
>JAEUTB010000036.1 GCA_016787995.1 Flavobacteriales bacterium
CGGAGGCGCTAACCCCTCGGAAGACTATGACGCCTGGCAATGGGAGGTGGTCTGTCTCGACTGCACGCTTCCAGAGGTTTCTTACACGATCAGTGACGATTGTGCCAACGACCAGTTCTCCATCCTGGTGGACGTCACCGATCTGGGCGATGCTGCGAACCTGACCATCGAGTACACCGTGGATGGCAGTGAGCCGAACACCGTCCCCAACGTGGGGCTTGGCATCGCAGAACTCGGCCCCTTCGCTCAGGACGCCATCGTGGACATGATGGTCTTGCACCCCGGAAGCAGCTTGTGCAACATCGAATTCAACGGGGTGACCGACAGCGGTACCTGCCCGATCCTGATCGACTGCGGTACCGAATTGCAGGATTCCACCTGCTACGATAACTACAGCGACCAGCGCTTCTACTACCAGGGCACCGGCACTTTCCCGATTGCGGTCTTATTCGAAGGTGGTGAACTCTTCTTCGGAGACACCATCCGCATCTACGATGGTGGGAACCTGGATGCTGCTGTGCTATACGAGGGCACGGAGCAGGATCTGACCGACCTCTTCATCACATCCACGAACCCGGACCACCTCTTGACCATCCAGATCACGGCCAATGCGTTCACTTCCTGCGGTGACGAGTCCACCGATGGACCGGTGAGCTGGCGTGTTGCTTGCTTGGACTGTGTTCCTGCGACCGTGGATTTCGAGATCGTGCAAGACTGCGAGAATTCCCAGTACTTCATCGATGTGGTCATCAGTGACCTGGGTTCTGATGAAATGCCCGGCATCACCACCACGGCCAGCCAGGATACGTTGGATGTGACCGCAACAGGCACCTACCAGATCGGTCCCTTCGTGACCGGCACCGAACTGGAGGTCACCGTGGTGAACGACGCCAATTCGCTTTGCAACGTGTACTCCGGCAACCTGGTCAACCCGGTTTGCCCCGTGTTCATCGATTGCCCGGGTCCCACGTTGGAGCAGACCTATTGCTACACGAACTACGACACCACGGCTTGGGCCTACGAACTGGTGGGAGCCACCGGCACCTTGCGGTTGACCTTCTTGCGCGGCACCATCGAGCGCAGTGTGTACGACAAGCTGCGCATCTATGATGGAGCGGACAACACGGCGCCGCTGCTGTTCGAGCACACGGGAACCGAATTCTCCCCCTATGAGCTCGGTCCAGATGGAAGCGCGATCCTGAGCACCGGAGGCATCTACTACGGTGTGGATGTCGCAGCGACAGGCAACAACCTGTACATGGAAATGACCTCCGATGTGTCTGTTGCTTGCGGCGAGACCTTCGACGCCTGGGAGTGGGAAGTGTATTGCCTGGATTGCGTGAACCCCACCGCGACCTTCAACATCGTGGAGAACTGCACCAGCCGTGAATACTCCACTGAAGTGATCATCACCGACACCGGTGCCGATGATCCATTGACGGCCACCAACCTCACCACGGGCACCTCGCTCACCGGTCTCGGCGTGGGCGTGCACACCTTTGGACCGTATCCAGTGGATTCACCAAACGTGTTCCGTGTGTTCAACGAAGCGTACGAGCAGTGCCGTACCACCTCCGATACGCTCACCTTCGCGGCAGAGGACTGCATCAGCGTCACTTGCGGTTTCGACAACTACACCTACTGCTACGGCAATAACGAGGACCGTTGGTACACCTTCCAGTCCGCTCAGAACGTGCCGCTCACCTTGGCCTTCCTTTCGGGCCAGATGATCGCTGGCGACCTGATCACCGTGTACAATGGTGCGGATGAGACCGCTGCCGAGATCTACTCCGGCAACAACGGCGGCAACCTCACCGGCTTCGCGGTTCCTAGCGGAAACGCCGAGAACCAGCTGACCCTCCGCATCCGCTCGAACGAAGCCGGTTCATGCGACGATGGCATCGTATCCACGCCGCTTACATGGACGGTTGCTTGCGGTGGTGTAGGGATCGAGGAGATCGCGGCCAACGCGTTCTCCCTTTTCCCGAACCCAACGAACGGCTTGCTCAATGTAGCCTTCGCCGAAGCCATCACCGGTGGTGCGAACGTGCGGATCATCGACATGAGCGGACGTACGGTGCTCGACCAGCCCCTCACCATGGTGGGTAGCGAGCGGAATACGATCGACCTGCGCGGCCTGCAACAGGGCAACTACATGGTGCAGATCACCACCAACGAGTGGGTC
>JAEUTB010000101.1 GCA_016787995.1 Flavobacteriales bacterium
CTTGACGTAGCGCGCCTTCACAGCCTTTTCGGTCTTGAAGACATGCCGCCCTTGTGGTGCCGCCAACGTCTTGCCTTCGGGCTTCCACGGATCGGCATGTATCAGGGGGATCTCCTTCATGGTCGGGAGGTCCATGCCCAAGGAGGTGTAGTTCTTGCCATCCACGCTCGCGCTGAACTCCACCACTTTGGGGACGTGGATCCAGCCATACGTCTCGTTCAACGCACCGATGCTGATGGAACTGATGTCCTGCTCGCTCCCCAGATCAACGGTGATCGTAACGCCTTCACGCCAGCCCAGCCACTCAGTGTTCACGCGCTTCTCCTGTGCGGAAATGCCATCCACCAGTGTGAAGGCACCGCCATCGTTGTAGCGCTCATGGGGTTGCTTGCTCAAGCTGATCTTCTGGGCGGTGGCTTTGTTGAAGTGCAGGTCGCGTTTGAGCGGATCGCCCAGGATTGCTCCATCACGGAAGCTGGCCATCTCGAAGGTGAGGCCCTCAAGATCAGCACAGATGATGACGACCGGGGCGGATAGTTCGCTCCATGCAAGTTGTAAAGGCCAGTTCGTTCCTGTGCCGGTCATCGATGCAGCCAATGCGCGAGCCCGTACCTCGGATCGTTCTGCCGCAGGTATGCCCTCGATCTTGATCGATCCGGGACCAGCAGAGGTCAGTTCGATCTTCGGTGCATATAAGCTCCGACTCGCATTCACCTTCATCGCCTCCAACCTCGGGAACTCCCGCTCAAGCCGGGCGATGAAGTCCGCCTCGTTGCGCTTCGCCTTTGGCGTCCATAACACTTCCGCCAGCGCCAACATGCGCGGCACGGCCATGTATTCCACGTGTTCGGGAGTGAGGATGTACTCCGTCCACACGTTGCCTTGGGCACCAAGGATGTACCTGTGCTCCTCTGGCTTCAGCTCGGCGGGAATGGGTTCGTAGCCATACACCTTTTGCACGGTGGTATACCCGCCAATGGCTAGCGGCTCGTTGGCCGGATCACCTTGGTAGTGGTCGAAGTAACAATGGCTGCCGGGGCTCATCACCGCGTAATGTCCGCTGCGCGCTGCGGCGATGCCACCTTCGATGCCCTGCCAGCTCATCACCGCAGCGTTCGGTGCCAAGCCTCCCTCCAGGATCTCGTCCCAACCGATGATCTTGCGGCCCTTGCTATTCACGAATTTCTCGATGCGTTGGATGAAGTAGCTCTGGAGTTCGTGCTCGTCCTTCAAACAGTGCTCTTTCTTCCGCGCCTGGCACTTCCCACAGGCCTTCCACGCTTCCTTGGGGCATTCGTCACCACCGATGTGGATCATCTCGCTCGGGAACAGGTCCATCACCTCGGTCAGCACATCCTCCAACATGGCGAAGGTGCTGTCGTTGCCCGCGCAGAAAACGTCCTCGAACACACCCCAGCCTTTGTTCACCTCGTAAGGCCCACCGGTACACCCTATGTGCGGGTAAGCCGCCAAGGCTGCGAGCGCATGGCCCGGCATCTCGATCTCGGGCACTACGTTGATGTGCCGCGCCTTCGCATAGGCCACCACTTCGCGGATCTCGTCTTGCGTGTAGAAGCCGCCGTACGGAATGCTGTCGTACTCGCGACGGCTGTATGGTCCTATTTGGCTACCCTTCCGCCAAGCGCCAACTTCCGTCAATTTCGGGTACTTCTTGATCTCGATCCGCCAGCCTTGGTCATCCGTCAGGTGCCAGTGGAAGCTGTTCATCTTGTAGCGCGCCAGCAGGTCGATGTACTTCTTGGTGAACTCCACCGACCAAAAGTGCCGACAGGGATCCAGGTGCATGCCGCGCCACGGGAAACGCGGGTGGTCGCTGATGGTGAGGCAGGGGAGGGAGCCGGTCGAGCGGCCTTGTTCCAGGAGCTGGATCAGGGTGCGGGATCCGCGGTAGAGGCCTGCTTTGGTCGTTGAGGACACGTGTATCGCTTCCGGTTTGATGAGCAGTGAGTACCATTCTACTGGCAGAAGGGTGTCTGGGGTAAAGAGGTCGAGTTTGATCGGCACAATTCGCGCGCAATCAGTGTTCCTTGCAGATTGAAGGTTGGATGTTTCTAAACGAAGCAGGTTAACCAAGTCTTGGGGTTCGCCTGAAAAATCCCAGCCGCACAAAAGATCACATGTCCCATCGGTCACCCGCATCTCCACCGGCGCCGGTATGATGGACGGCAGCACACCTTGCTGGGCCGAAACGTTCGCGGAGAGGAGCAGAAGGACTGGAAGAAAACGCATGCGGTAAAGTTGCACAGATCCCACTTCGCTACCTCCATTGACCTGGTAGTCTAGTGATAAGTAGCTAGCAGCCAGTAGCTAAAGGTTAATGGCTGCATTTGCATTTCTCAGGAATTCCCCCCACATTTGCACCCCCAATTCCGGGACCTAAACACAAACCGCGACATGCCAACTCGCATCCGCCTTCAGAGAAAGGGCAAGAAAGGCCGGCCGTATTACCACTTGGTGGTGGCCGATTCCCGCGCACCCCGTGACGGAAAATACATCGAACGGATCGGCGCTTACGATCCCAACCAGAACCCCGCGTTCATCGAGATCAACGACGAGAAGGCGCTCAGCTGGCTCCAGAAAGGTGCCCAGCCCAGCGATACCTGCCGCGCCATCCTCAGCTACACTGGTGTGGTCTACAAGAACCACCTCGCTGGCGGCGTGAAGAAAGGTGCCTTCGACCAGGCCGAAGCCGATCGTCGCTTCGATATCTGGAAGAACGAGAAGTCACTGAAGATCGAAGGCAAGAAGAGCAAGCTCGCTCAAGGTGCCGATGCCGCTCAGAAGGCCCGCATCGATGCCGAGAACAAGAAGGCTGCCGAGAAAGCCGCCGCACTCAGCGCCAAGCTGGCTGCTGCCGCTGCTGTGGAGGCGCCTGCCGCTGAAACTCCTGCCGAAGGCGAAGCGCCTGCTGAAGCCGCTGCCGAATAATTCAAGCACCACCACAAGGAACCCGCGTGCCGCAAGGTGTGCGGGTTTCTTCTTTTCGGTCCTGTCGGATGTAATTTGCCCCCATGGATCTGGAGAGCCTCCACCGCATCGGCAAACTGGGCAAGCCTTGGGGGCACCGCGGCGAACTCACCGTTCACCTGGAGGACTGTGAGTTGGAGGACCTGGTCCACGCGGGCTCCTTGTTCGTGGACATCGAAGGCCAGAAAGTGCCGTTCTTCTTCACCCAACTCCACGACAAAGGCCGCGATATCCTCGTGAAGTTCGACGACTTCCACGATCCACAAAGTGCATCGATCCTCGTGGGCCGCGATATCTACGCACCGCCGGGCTTACTCGCCGATGGCAGCGACGAAAGCTGGGACCCCGAAGAGTTCATCGGCATGATCGTGCGCGACGAGGAACACGGCGACCTCGGTGAGGTCACCGGTATCGAAGGCTCGGCGAAGAACCCCGTGTTGGTGATCCTGCACGGCGAGGAGGAGGTGATGGTGCCGCTGGCCGAAGAAATGATACTGGGGATCGATCCCGAGACCAACACGTTGATGGTGCGTACGCCGCCGGGTCTGGTGGACATGTATCGTGGGTGAACCGTATGCCCAAACCATCCTTCCGTTTCAAACAGTTCACCATCCAGCAGGACCGTTGCGCCCTGAAGGTGGGTACCGATGGTGTGCTCTTCGGGGCTTGGGTGGATTACGACGGTGTGCAACGCATTTTGGACATCGGAACCGGAACGGGTGTGCTGGCCCTGATCGCAGCACAACGCCGTGCGACAGCCACCATCGATGCCGTGGAGATCGACGATGCCGCTGCCGAACAAGCCGCCGAGAACGCTGCAGCAAGTCCGTGGAGTGATCGCGTGCGCGTGCACCGCATGGACGTGCGCCGCATGAACGCCAGCGAGCCCTTCGATCTGATCATCTGCAATCCGCCGTACTACGCCGGTTATTCCAGTGCTTCGGATGAACGGGTGGGCCTGGCCAAGCATAGCGATGAGTTGTTGTTCCCCGAATTGGTCGGGGCAGTGGACCGCTTGCTTGCCGCGGTCGGTCGCTTCGCTGTGATCATCCCATTGAACCGGGAAAAGGAACTGATGGCCTTGGCAGCACAGGTAGGTATGAAGCCGATCCGCCGATGTGTGGTGAAGTACGTCGCTCACCGTCCGCCCAAGCGCGTGCTGCTGGAGTTCAGCAGGCAGGGCAGCGCCATCCTCCAGGAAGAACTCACCATTGAGAACACGGGCCCCTTCGATTACACCCCGGAGTACCGCGCGCTCATTAGTGATCTGATGCTGAATTTCTAGGCCTCGACCTCCTCTTCGGTGAACCTCACCCCGAAGGTCTCCAACTCATCCAGGATCGGCTCATAGATCACCGGCTTCAGCGGCAACAGCACGCCACGGTCGGTGATGGTGCCATTCAACAGGAGCTTGCAGGCCATGGCGATCGGCAGCCCCACGGTGCGGGCCATCGCCGTGTGCATGGTGTCCTCGCCGATCACACCCAAAGAAGCATGGATGGTCTGGTGTTGCCCTTCCACCGCGTACCGGAACCGGTGCCACATCACCACCATGTCCTTGTCCTGCGCCCCAAGCTTCCACTTCTGCTCGAGCAGATGCTGCAGCGTGGCCGCTGGGGAACGACCGCTCACGCCGATCGGGTTGTTCTTGTCGAAAAGGCCGAGCCAGTCGAGCTTCTGCATCACCGCGCCACGCTCGTCCAAGCCGAGGTAGCTGGCCAGATTGCCGCGCGTGCCGCACTCCTGGCAATGGGGGAGGAAGGCATCCAAGTACTCGCTCCAGTCGGCTTTCGCTGGCAACTCCATGGAAAAGCCATCCTCTGTGCAGCCCAATTGCACGAAGGCATCCCAGGCCTCGCAATAGCCGGCCTTCCGCAAGGTGCCACGGAGCAGGGTCGGTATCTCGTCCAAGCCATAGTGCGAACGGTATTTCAACGAGTCGCGGTTGGCATAACCATCGAACTCCCCGAAACCTTCCACCGCCACACGCACCGTTTGCTTGAAGAGTTTGTGGTAGGGGATGTACTTCGTTTCGCCGTCGCGTATGTACTTCGCAGCGCCGCCTTGTCCGGCGAGGATCACGTTGCGCGGGTTCCAACTGAACTTGTAGCCCCACGGATTGTCGTCGCTTTCCGGGGCCACCAGCCCGCCGCAGTAGCTTTCGAACGCCTCCATGCGCCCGCCCTCCGCGCGGATCCGGTCCAGGATCCGCATGGCGCTCATGTGGTCGATGCCCGGATCGAGGCCCATTTCGTTGAGCACCGTAAGCCCAGCCGCTTTGAAGTCCGCGTCCATCGGCCAAAGCGCATCCGGTACGTAGCTGGGCGTGATCACGTGTTTCTTTAGTGCCAGGCAGTCCTTCAATACATCCATGTGCATGAAGGCGGGCAGCATGCTGATCACCAGGTCGTGTTTGGCGATGAGCGCGCTTCGGGCCGCACCATCCGTGGCATCCAGGGCGAATCCCGTGGCCACCGCTGGCCCCTCGGCCACCAACATGGAGGCATGCGACGGATCCTTGTCCGCCACCGTGATGCGCCACTGTTGGTCACCTGCGTTCCGGATCAAGTAACGGATCAGGGAGGAGGCCGACCGGCCGGCGCCTAGGATCAGGATGCTGCGCATGGTTCGAGTGCTGGGCCCCAAAGATGCGAAGTGCCGACCAGCCAAGCGCCACGCGGGTTCCGCAACGGATGCGCGGGTTTGGCATAGCGCTTGCCTAGGAGGGTCCAACGTCTAACTTCGCAACCCATTCAACCCACCATGGAACGTTTATTCTCCCTCGCCCTCGCGGTGCTCTTCACCCTGGCAAGTTTCGCGCAGACCGCCGACCTCGTGGTCTTCTCCGACGACGGCACCAAGTTCACCCTCATCGTTGACGGCGACGTTAAGAACCCTGCTCCCGCCACCCGCGTGGTCGCCACGGGCATCCGCACGGAAACGCCGGTGATGATGGTGAAGTTCGAGGATGCGGCCATCCCTACCATCAAGCAGAACGGCTACCTGGAGTTGGGCAAGGAGTACACCATGATGGTGACCTTGAACAAGAAGGGGGCCCGCGTGCTGCGCATGACCGGTCAAGCGGAACTGGGCACCGCCGCCAAGAGCGAACCGGTGAAGCCTTCGCCTACCACCTTCACGGAGGATGCGCCAACCCCAACGACCACCGTGACCCAAGAAGTGGCCGTGCCATCCGATGAGGTCATCACCACCACCACCGTGATCGAGGAAGGTGACCCCATGGAAGGTGAGGACGTGAACATCAACATGGGTGTGAACGGCATCAACTTCAACATGAACGTGAAGGTGGATGACGGGACCAAGTCGACCACCTCCACGACCACCACGCGCACCACTACCACCACTACCCGTACGAGCACGCCTCCTGCACCGACCAAACCGATCATCGACACCAAGCCCGCTCCCGTGGAACCTGCTGTATACAGCATGCCCGGCTACTCCGGACGCGTAGGCTGCGGCTGGCCCATGAGCAACACCGAATTCGCCGACGTGAAGAAGAGCATCGAGGCCAAGAGCTTCGAGGATAGCAAGATGACCCTGGCCAAGCAGGTCGGTAGCAACCGCTGCTTCACCGTGGATCAGGTGAAAGGCCTCATGTCGCTCTTCAGCTTCGAGGACAGCAAACTGGACATCGCCAAGTACGCCTACGAGCGCACCTTCGACATCGACAACTACTATAAAGTGAACGATGCGTTCACCTTCGAAAGTTCCATCGACGACCTGAACGAATACATCCAGGCCCGCTAAGCGCCAACACCAACGGCCTCCCACCATGCGCCGGTATCCACATATCCTCATCACCCTTGGCATAGCCGCTCTCCTCGGCGCATGCTCCGGCTCGAAGTCCTTCTCCAAGAAGGGCGACAAGCTCGATGCAGCCGGGATGTATGCGGAGGCTGCCGACATGTACCTGCAGGCGGCCCAGCGCAATACCAAGAACGTGGAGGCCAAGATCGGCCTGAAGAAGACCGGGCAGATGTTGCTGAACGACAAGCTCAGTACCTTCTTCAAGCATGTGGCTACCGGTGGTGCGCGCGGTGAAGCCGTGGCGGCTTATCTCGATGCCAAGGCCTACGTGGACCGCGTGGCGTACACCGGCGTGGTGTTGGAGATCCCCGACCACTACAAGGCCGACTTCGAGAAAGTGAAGGCCGAACACCTGGTGGACCTCTACAATGAAGGACAGGCGCACTTCGAGAAAGAGGAGTTCGCCGCCGCCGAGAAAGTGTTCGCCCGGATCGCCAAGCTCGAACCCAATTACAAGGACGCGAGCAGCTTGCAGAGCGTAGCCTACCTGGAACCGCTCTACCGCACCGGTAAGGGTGAATTGGAAAGCGGAAACTACCGGAAGGCTTATGCCGCCTTCACCAAGGTGATGGACAAGAATAGCGCGTACAAGGACACGAACACCCTGCGCCAGGACTGCTTGACCAAGGGGCGATTCACCGTGGCCGTGTTACCCTTCACCTCCAGCGATAAGTACAGCGGGCTGGCCACCAAAGTGCAGGCCCACGCCATGACCGCGCTGATCGATGTCCAGGATCCTTTCCTGAAAGTGGTGGATCGGGAGAACATGGACCGTATCCTGGAGGAGCAGCGCCTGGGGCTCAGCGGCGTGGTGGATGAACAGACAGCCGTGCGGGTCGGTAACCTCATCGGGGCCCAAGCGGTACTGATGGGTACCGTTGTGAGCTACCAGGAGATCCCCGGTCAGGTAAGGAAGAGCACCAAGGATGGCTACGAATCGTATCGTGTGCAACAGGTGAACAAGGAGACCAACGAGAAGTACTTCGTCACCAAGTACAAACCCGTGCGCTACACCGAATTCTATCAGGAGAACAAGGTGGTCCTGTCCTTCAACTATAGGCTTGTTTCCTTGGAGACCGGTGAGGTACTGGTGAGCAAGGTGGTGGAGCGTCAAGCCGAAGACCACGCCTACTATGCCGCCTACGACGGAAACAAGGACGCCTTGTTGCCCATGCTGAACGGTAATGTGGACCTGCGTGACAACGCACGCCGCGAGATCCGGTCACTCTTGAACGCCCCCCGGGAGGTTAAACCGGTGTCCACCCTGATGAGCGAAGTGCTTCAGGCCACCTCTTCCTCCATGGCCGCCACCATCGAACAGGAGATCAGTGCCAAGCTGCCATGATGAATCGCCTGTTGCGGATCGCGCCTTTCTTGATGCTGGTCGCTTGTGGTGGAAGCAAGAAGACGGTGGAAACCCCTGTGGTGACACCGGTGGAACAACGACCATCCTGGGTAGGTGCACGCCCATCCAGCGATGGCTATTACACCGGCATCGGCATGGCCAACAAGAGCCGCCCCGATGTGTTGGAGACCGCCAAGAAGAACGCATTGAACGACCTGGCCAGCGAGATCAGTGTGCGGGTCGAGGGCAACAGCCTGCTCTACACCCTCGATCGCAAGAACCAGTTCGACGAGAGTTTCACCGGTACCATCAAGACCACCAGCAACGAACAGCTCGAAGGCTTCGAATTGGTCGACTCCTGGGAGAACGCCACCGAATACTGGACCTACTACCGTCTGTCCAAAGCGGAACACGCCAGGATCAAAGCCGAAAAGAAGGCCGGCGCCATCCGCAACGCTCTCGACCTGCATGCACGCGGCAAGCAGAGCATCGGCAACGGCGACCTGCGTACCGCGTTCGATCAGGAGCTGCGGGCCCTCCTGGCCATGAAGGAATATTGGGGGGAGAACGATGCCGTGGAACTCGATGGCCGCCAGGTGCAACTGGTGAATGAGCTGTACGCCGAATTGCAGAAGCTCACCAGTCAGGTTCGGCTGACCGCGTTACCTGAACGCGCTGAGCTTTCCTATGAGAACGGGTTCAAACGAGAGCTCATGGTGAGCGCGGCCTATGCCAATGGTGGCGGTCTGCGTGATCTGGGTCAGTTACCGCTCTTCATCACGTACCCAGGTACCGGAGGCAAGGTCACCGAGTTGAAGAACACCGATACCGAAGGCCGCGCACGCACCACCGTGCAACGGGTGGACCCGGGCTCGAAACTCCAGGAAGTGCTCGTGAAACTCCATCTCGATGAGCTGATCAGCCGCGAATTGGACCGTGCCCTCGCGGGAGCTTTGCTGGCCAGCCTTACCGCGCCCGAGGTGCATGTGCCCATCGTCATGCGCATGCCCCGTGTCTTCATGCGCTCCAAAGAGACCAACCTGGGCCAGCCCGTTGGTGATGCCGGGGTGTCTTCCGTGGTGCGCGAGGAACTCACCACCAAAGGATTCCGTTTCGTGGAGCGCGAAGGGGAGGCCGACCTGCTCCTGGACCTGTCCGCGAACACCAGGCAGGGCGGGGAGTCCAACGGATTCTTCACCGCGTTCGTGGATGTGACCTACACCTTCCGCGACCGCAAGACGCAGGAGGTGGTCTTCGAAGGTGGTAAGCAGGGTGTTAAAGGCGTGCAACTCACCTACGAGAAGGCCGGTCTGGAAAGCTTCAAGAAGGCCATCCCCGACATCCGGAAGGAACTCGTACCCGGCATCATGAACGCGTTCAATTGAGGAATGACGGGCATTTCCGAAGTTTGGCACAGATCTGGCAAATCCCACAATAAGAGAAACCACCATCGGCGAAGCCGGTACAAGAACTCCCCAACCATGAAAACCACGAGCATGAACCGTTCCGTTACAGTGCTGATGACAGCCCTGATGCTGTCCGGCGCGATGACCGCCTGCAAGAAGAAGAAGGAAGTAGTGGCTACACCTCCACCCTCCGGCGAGACCGAAGTGAAGGTGGAGTGCTCCGGCCCCGAATACTTCACCAACGATAAGGTATTCCGCGCGAACAACTTGGGTGAGAGCATGGACCAGGCCACCTCGAAGAAGAAGGCCTTGGCCAACGCCCGCGCCGACCTCGCTAGCGCCATCAACACCCAGATCAAGGGCGTGATCGACAACTACGTGAACAGCCGCGAGATGAACAACAAGGAGGAAGTGGCTGAACGTTTCGAGGGCCTCACCCGCGAAGTGGTGGACCAGAAGCTCACCGGCACCAAGACCATCTGCGAGAAGGTGATGAAGGTGAACGCCACCGGCAACTTCAAGACCTATGTGGCCATCGAATTAAGCGCCCAGGACCTGCTCGCCGCTTACAACGAGCGCTTGAGCAACGACGAGCGCCTCCGCATCGACTACGATTACGAGAAGTTCAAGGAGACCTTCGAGGCCGAGATGAACAAGCTGAAGTGATCCAACGGTCAACTTCGGAAGACCCCGGGTAGTCCCCGGGGTCTTTCTTTATTAGACCCGCCTACAGCGACCTTTGTACCATGGATAAACGTGCGCTTCTTCTCGGCTCGGCATTCCTTTTCCTGGCTGTGGCGCTCGGTGCGTTCGGGGCGCACGGGCTGAAGGCCCATGTGAGCCCTGAAGGTTTGTCCCAATGGAGGACCGCTGTGGAATACCAGTTCTACCATGGTCTTGGGCTGTTGCTCCTGGCTGGAATGGCGAACCGGTTGACCGCTCCAGCGGTGCGGGTGATCAGGCTCTCCTTTAGCCTCGGTATCCTTCTTTTCAGCGGGTCCATCTATCTTCTAGCCACACGGGATGTGTCTGGTCTGCAAGGCCTTGCGTCGGTTCTAGGGCCCATCACGCCGTTGGGCGGCCTCTGCTTCATGGTAGCCTGGGCCACCCTGTTCATAACCGCTTGGCGCCGGGCTGACGATCGCTAGCATCGGGATCCCGCTTCCCCGTACTTTTGCCGTCCAATTCACAATTCCACAAGGAACATGAACGAATTCGGTCATAAACCGAAGAACGCCGACCTCGCGAAGGTGGGCCTGGGCAAAGTGGGCGAGATCTACTGGAACCTCGAACCCGCT
>JAEUTB010000138.1 GCA_016787995.1 Flavobacteriales bacterium
GTTGAACCAGACGTAGTGGATGTCCAGGGCGTTCAGCAGCAACAGCAGACCATTGAGGCAGCCCAGCAGCACGACGCCGATCACCGCTTCGCTACGCACCGCGCTTTCGTGGTCCGCCTCTCCCGATCGACCGCTGGGGAAAAGCGCATCCACGCGTTGGCGGGCCCAGGCCAGCAGGCGTTCGTTGCGCGTGAACAACAGCAGGAACGAGGAGAGCACCAGCCCCAGTAGGAAGACGGACAAGAAGCTCATATCGAAACCGCCCAACCAGGTGTACACGGCCTCGGCACCCTCGTTGAAGTAAGGGTTGGATGCGCTGTAGAGGCTGGTGAACAGCAGGATGATGAGGGGCACCAGCGTAATGGAAAGCACGCCGCGCGGTGTCAGGTGCAACCCTGTTCCATCGCGTTTGAATACCGGCACCGCGCGCAGGAAATTCCGCTGCGCTGCGAAGAGATGGGCGCCGGCCAGGGTTGCGGAGTGGTGCAGGCCTTTCAGCTCGGGCGCCAGCAGCGTACCCACGGCGAAGACCACGGAGATAAGGTTCACCACCAAGGACAATGTTGAACCGTATAGCACCAGCAGCACCGCCGTGAGCAATGTGCCACCGACGGTGAGCAGCGTGTTCGGTCGGAGGGGGATCCGCCGCAGGGCGAGCAACGCGCCGATCACGAGCACTTCGAAGATCAAGAGGTTCAAGCCGATGCCCGTGCCGTGGAAGAGGAAGCTGAAGAGGGCCGCGAAGGCCAGGCAGGTGAGGAAGGGTCGGTGGGTGTTCAACATGGTGCGGTGGTCCACGCCTTGAACGGCGTGCGCGGCCGATCAGTATCCGACCACCTATGGTCGAATGCTCGCCATCCGTTCTTGTCCTTCGGGATCGGAATACGATCGTGATCGGTCAAGGCGCCTGCGATGGGGGGCGATCAGGGCGGGAGCCTTCCACGGCACGTGCATCGAAGGCGAATAGGTACAGGATACGATGTTTCGCTGTACGATCGCGGCTTCGCTGAGAACACGATCTTCGCGGGATGAGGTGCATACCCCCCTTGGCCCTGCTGCTGGCGCTACCGCTCCTGGCTTGCCCGCTGCGAGAACGGTCATCGGTCCGCGAGGAAAGTCCGATGACGCCTGCGCCAGTGGCGCGTCCAGCGCCCGGCGATGGTCCGATCACGGCTTATGTGCGTCGCATCTTCGAGGATAGCCGCGGGCAGCTGTGGCTGGGCTCGAATGGTGAGGGTGTCTACCGCTACACGGGGTCGGAACTGGTGCGCACCTCCACCGTAGAGGGGCTGGCCGGTGATCAGGTCAGGGGGATCATGGAGGATCGGCAAGGCCGCGTGTGGATCGCCACCGATCAAGGGCTTTCGCGGTTCGATTCCAGCATGACACGGATCGTCAACTTCACTGCGCAGGATGGGCTGGGTGCAGCGGCCGTCTGGTGCGTACACGAAGCCGCTGATGGCACCATCTGGGCAGGCACAACGGCTGGTGTTTGCCGCTTCGATGGGCAACGGTTCATTCCCTTCGACCTCCGCACAGCGGATATGACCGCGCCCTTCGCGCCTTCCGTGCTGTGCATCGCCGAAGACCGCGTGGGCAATTTCTACTTCGGCACCGACAAGGGTGCGTACAAGACCAACGGCGATGGCGTGGAACGGATCGCCGAAGCGCCCACCGGGAGCGATGCGGTGATCACCTGCTTGCTGGTGGATGCTCGGGGTCGCACATGGATCGGGTCCATGACCGGTGGCATCACTTGCACGGACGCGGGTGCCACGCGCCACTACACCGCACCCGGCACCATCGGCGACAACGAAGTGTGGACGGTGGCGGAAGACCGTGCTGGGAACATCTGGTTCAGTTCGGAAGGCTATGGCGTGTACCGTATCGGCGATGGAACCCTGAAGAACGTCGGCACCGCAGAAGGCTTGGGCATCACCGCCGTGCAGAGCATCCACGAGGATCGTCAGGGACGCTTGTGGTTCGGCGGAGGCGGTGGTCTTTATCGCATGCAGGGCGGTACATTCGTGGAGGTACGTCGCACGGGGCCTTGGCGCTGATGGTGTTCTGCCAGTGCGCATCGGTACGGTTGCCTTGAACGGGAACGGACGAGCCGTGTACCGTTTTGCGATGCGTCTTCTCTTTCTGCTATTGCTCGTCCCTTCGATGTTGACCGCTCAACCTCCTGCGCCACCCTTGTCCTTCGTGCTCGTGGAGAATGAACGCGGCCGACCGATGCGCGGCCCGATCGTGGAGGATGGCA
>JAEUTB010000139.1 GCA_016787995.1 Flavobacteriales bacterium
GGAACCGCGAGATCACCGATGCCTTGCGGCGCGGTGCGCGTGAGACCCTGCTGAAATATGGTGTGACCGAAGCCGACATCGTGGAAGTTTGGGTGCCCGGCAGTTTCGAACTTGCGTTGGGCGCACAGCTGATGTTGGAAAAAGGCGGTCTGGACGGTGTGGTCTGCCTCGGCAGCGTGGTGCGCGGCGAGACCCCGCACTTCGACTTCGTTTGTCAAGGTGCCACGGAAGGCATCATGGCCGTGGGTTTGAAGTTCAGCACGCCCGTGATCTTCGGACTGCTCACCGACGATTCCATGGCGCAGGCTCGCGCCCGTAGCGGTGGCAAACACGGTAACAAAGGCGTGGATTGCGCTGTGGCCGTGTTAAAGATGGTTGCGCTCAAGCACCGCACCTACTGAGCTTTCCCCGGTTTGGGCGATCTTGCGCAGGTAATCCCAACCGCCATGCGCCGACTGCTGCTCCCCTTCCTCTTCGCGCCGCTCCTGGTCGTTGCACAACCTGAGACCCGCAGCGGACCACGTCTCGGTGTAGGCTTGGCCACCATCACAGCGGGTGGTTTGCTGCAATGGAACGGCCTGCCGAAAGTGGGACCGTTGGGCGGTTGGGCATGGGAGATCCCATGGACCGAACAAGCCTCGTGGCTCATCGAGCCGATGTACATCACCAAGGGCAGCCTCACCCAGAACCCTCAATTGCGCACATGGACGAGTGTACGCCTTGGTTATCTGGAACTGCCTGTCGCCATCAAATTCAGCCTTCGACCTGATCCGGGCGGGATCTTCCTGACAGGCTCCATCATCGGTGGTTATTGGATCAATGGAAGGCAGGTGGTGCGCCAGGACGGCAACGTATTGTTGGATCAGCAGTACATCCTCACCGGTGCCCAAGGCCGCATGCAGGCCAGCGTGGGCGTAGGCCTCGGTTGGGACATGGGAAAGAGCGCTTTCGAGGTGCGGATCCAGCAGAGCATCTCTCCGTTCTCCACGGTGATCCGCGGGCAGAACATGGTGGCAGGCCTGCACTACACCTACTACATCCCGAAGAAGAGCGAACGGAAGAAGAAGGATCCGGAGGAAGAGGAGAACGAGTAGACGAAGAGCCGCTATCTTGCCTTCGCCGGTACCAAGCCGGACCCGCATGGCCTGCACCACCGTCTCTTCCACCGGGCGCACCGCGTTCGCACAGAACACCCTGCTGAAGGTTTTCCTCGGCGTTTTCCTGCTCGTTTGGGTATGGACCTTCATCGGAACCACCGACCACGCGAACTGGGTGATCGAGAACGTGCTGACCATGATCTTCTTCGGCGGGTTGGTGTGGGGATACAGCCGGTTCAAGTTCAGCGACCTGAGCTACACGCTCATGTTCGTGTACATCCTCTTGCACATCTACGGCGCCATGTACACCTATGCGGAGAACCCGCTCGGATACTGGCTGATGGACGTGTTCCACGGCGAACGGAACCATTACGACCGCATCGTACACTTCAGCTTCGGCTTCCTCCTCGCCTACCCGATGCGCGACTATTTCAAGAACCACTTCGACTGGCCCAATTGGGTGTGTTGGGTACTACCCGTGGAGATCACCCTCAGCTTCAGCGGCGCCTACGAATTGATCGAATGGGCCGTGGCCGACGTCTTCTTCCCCGCGCAAGGCGCTGCCTACCTGGGCTCGCAAGGCGATATCTGGGATGCGCAGAAGGACATGGGGCTGGCCTTCAGTGGCGCGGTGCTGGCGATGGTGGGGGCGAGTGTGATCAAGCGGTCTACTAGTCGTTAAGAAGTCAGGTGATGATGAACTTATTGGCTGGAGAGCATCACGGCGCAGCCAAAAGCGATCGCAAGCGCGTGAATAGTTAAGAAAATGAGTGCGACAAAATTCGCTGAGCGCCTGCTACCGAGTCGGAATGCTTGCAGGGCTCTCCGACCTGCCCAAACAACAGCCACTGCACCTGCCACGAATTCAACTATTGTAAGGATCATCCGACTGATGATGGGCCCATTATCATCACCAGTGTTTGCCAGCGCTTCTCCACTTTCCATAAGATCAATGGTCGGGATCCAAAAGGCGAGATAGATCACCACACTGGATGTCACAATGGAAGAAAGTCCACTTAGCACTATCGCTTTGCCAGGCTGAAGTTCCGGTCGAAAAGAGCGGATCATCGAATAGATCACAAGTCCATGGTTGGCCAGATGGAAGCCGACCCCAAGAACGAAACCTATGATCATTACGAAGAACATGCCTCACACCTTCGTCCGCACTTTACTCCACTCCTTCACCTGCCAGGTAACAGTGGCGGTGGCGAGGTGATTCCCCGCTGTGTCGTGTACTTCAACCACGCTGCTGTAGTCCACAGCGTCGTTCGTGGCCAAGGGTATCACCACGCGCTCTTCGATCTCGTCCGCGGTAGGTACACACGTGGCGGTGGCGGGCTGCTTGGCCTGGTAGTGGTAAGCCATGTGCAGTGTACGCATGATCAACCGGTACCGTTTCGGGTCCAACTTCTCCATCACGGATAAGCCACTGCACATCTCGCTGGCCGTGGCGATGGCACAGGCGTGGATGCCCTTGATGTGGTTGCGGTTCACCCGCCAGTACGGAATGTGCACGCTGATGCCACCTGTTGGCAATGGATGCACTTTGAATCCATGTGGCCGGTTGAACGGGATGGCCCAAGGGAGAATGAAATTCAACCGCCAGCGCCAGGCGGAAGACGTCCGGGCTTTGGAGAGCAGGGTCGGCAAGTTCATTTGTCAAGGATGGACGCGATACCCGGCTTGAAGTAGTGCGGGCCTTTCATCACTTTTCCGTCCTCGCGGTAAATGGGCTTTCCATCGGCACCCAGCTTGCTCATGTTGCTGCGCTGGATCTCGCGGAAGACCTCGTCGATCTTGTTTTCGAGGCCGTGCTTCAACAAGGTTCCACAGAGGATGTAGAGGATATCGCCCAAGGCATCGGCCACTTCCACCAGATCACCCTTGAGGGCGGCTTCGAGGTATTCTTCATTCTCTTCCCGTATCAGTTTGTACCGTAACAGCGCATCGCGGTCGCCGATGGCGCCCGTGGGTTCAGTGGCGTTACTGATGCCGAATGCATCATGGAAGCGGCGCACATGTTCCGTGGCTTCTGCCATGGTAAGGGCTTGGGTCGTGGTATCCATTGGCCCGAAGGTAGCGGCGCTCCAGGAACGTATCCCGATCGACCATTCAAGCCATTGGAAGTAAGGGGAACCGCGGGTTGAACGGTTAACGTTCTTTAACGCGCATCGCTTGGCAGCCCGACCACGACCCCGGCACCTTTGCGAGACCTTACGGCCGTAGGCCGAACGATCGATAACCCGATGAATAGCCGGATCACCGGCGAGAACCTATGGAAGACATCATCTCCGGTACCGCACAGCCTGTGACCTCAGACAGCATCCGTGCGTTGAACGAGCGTATCCAACAGGCCAGTGCCTTCGTCGACCTCATCGACCAGGAAATGGGCAAGGTGATCGTGGGGCAGAAGGACATGGTGCAGAAGCTGCTCGTAGCCCTGCTCGCCGATGGTCATATCCTGTTGGAAGGGGTTCCTGGTCTAGCGAAGACCATGGCCATCAAAGCGCTCGCCCAGACCGTGGACGTGGGCTTCAGCCGCATCCAATTCACACCGGACCTGCTCCCAGCCGACCTCATCGGCACTCTTATCTACAGCCAGCGGAGCGAGGAGTTCAGCGTGAAGAAAGGACCCATCTTCAGCAACTTCATCCTGGCCGATGAGATCAACCGGGCCCCCGCCAAAGTTCAGAGCGCATTGCTCGAAGCCATGCAAGAGCGGCAGGTCACCTTGGGAGCCACCACGTACCCCTTGCCGCAGCCTTTCCTCGTATTGGCGACGATGAACCCGATCGAGCAGGAAGGCACCTACCCCCTGCCCGAGGCGCAGACCGATCGCTTCATGCTGAAAGTGGTCTTGGACTACCCGCGCAAGGAGGAGGAGAAAATGATCATCCGGCAGAACGTGCGCCCCGGTGGGAACCCGGAACCGCAAAAGGTCGTGCGCCCGGATGAGATCCTCAACGCCCGAAAACTCGTGCGCGAGGTGTACATGGATGAGAAGATCGAGCAATACATCGTGGACATCGTGTATGCCACCCGCAAGCCGGACCAGTACAAGCTCACCGACCTCACCAGCATGATCGGCTTCGGTGGTAGTCCGCGCGCCAGCATCAATATGGCCCTCGCCGCGAAAGCACTCGCCTTCACCAAGCGCAGGGGGTATGTCATCCCTGAGGATGTGCGTGCCGTATGCCCGGATGTCCTGCGCCACCGTATCGGACTCACCTACGAGGCCGAAGCCGAGAACATCACGGTGAACGAGATCATCGATCGTGTGCTGAATACGGTCGAGGTGCCTTGATCCAGGTGCAGGGGCAGGAGCAGGAGCAACGAATATGTCTTGCCCCTGCTCCTGCCCTTCTCTAACAATGAACACTGCCCAACATACCAAGGAGCTCCTGAAGAAGGTGCGTTTGATCGAGCTGAAGACACGCGGCTTGAGCGAGCACATCTTCTCCGGTGAGTACCACAGCGCGTTCAAGGGCCGTGGCATGACCTTCAGCGAAGTGCGTGAATATGCGCCGGGCGATGAGGTACGCACGATCGATTGGAACGTGACGGCGCGGTTCGGACATCCCTTCGTGAAGGTGTTCGAGGAGGAACGGGAGCTCACCGTTATGCTTGTGGCCGATGTGAGTGGTTCGGGAGAATTCGGCACCACCACACAGCTGAAGCGCGAGCTGATCACCGAAGCGTGCGCCACCATCGCCTTCAGTGCCATCAAGAACAACGACAAAGTGGGATTGATCCTCTTCACCGATACGGTGGAGAAGTTCATTCCGCCGAAGAAAGGTCGTTCGCATATCCTTCGCTTGGTGCGCGAACTCCTGGAGTTCCGCCCCAAGAACCGCGGAACGGACATCACCGCCGCATTGCGCTACCTCAACAGCGTGATCAAGAAACGCAGCATCACCTTCCTGATGAGCGATATGCTCGATGAGGACTACGAGCCTGCCTTGAAGATCGCCAACCGACGCCACGACCTGGTGGTGTTGCGCACCACCGACCCACGCGAGGGTGAACTGCCTAACGTGGGTTTGGTCCAATTCGTGGACCCGGAGACCGGCGATGCCCGTTGGGTGAACACCGGCAGCCGGGCCGTACGCAATGCCTTCCGCGCGGCCGCTTTGAAACATCAGAACCGCACACGCGAGATATTGCGCCGCTCCGGTGTTGACCATGCCACCATTAGCACACAGGAGGGGTATGTGCGGCCGTTGATGCAACTGCTCAAACAACGCGAGGTGAGGTGAGAGTGCTGGTGTACATAGCGTTCCTCGCTCCGCTCTTCGCCACCGCGCAGTCGGGCAACAGTTTCGTGGATGTCCGACTCGATACGAACGTGGTCCGGATCGGCGAACGTGCGCGGTTGTTGCTGGAGGTGGCTTACCCGATGAACGCATCGGTGATCTGGCCCACCATTCCGGACACACTGAACAAGCACCTCGAAGTGAGCGCCGTGAGCGCGACGGACACTGCGGATGGTCAACGTGGGCTGATGCGTCAGGTGCGCACGTTGGAACTCACCTCTTTCGACACGGGCTTTTGGGCGGTGCCGCCGTTCCGCTTCATCGTGAACGGTGAACCCTTGGACACCCGGGCATTGCTGCTCGAAGTGCGCACCGTGGAGGTGGATACCGCACAAGGCCTCCGTGCGATCAAAGACATCCATGTTCTCCCCTTCAGCCTGGGTTACTGGCTGCGCGAGCATGTGCTTTGGATCGTTGGAGGCGTGGCGGTCCTTGTCGCGTTGGTCGCCTTGGTCCTGTTCTTCAGGCGGAAGC
Source organism: Flavobacteriales bacterium (assembly GCA_016787995.1). GTDB lineage: Bacteria > Bacteroidota > Bacteroidia > Flavobacteriales_F > PHOS-HE28 > PHOS-HE28. Next base: position 5,885 of record JAEUTB010000139.1, read on the forward strand.
CACGCGTCGCCATGCCCGCAGCACCCGCAGTGGTGTTGCCGTTGAAGGACCGCACGTTGGCGGCGTTGCGCACCTTGGAGAACGAACGTCTCTGGCAACAAGGCGACCACAAAGGCTATCATTCGCGGCTCACCGATGTGCTGCGCGGGTACATCGAGGAGCGCTACCGCGTGCCTGCCTTGGAAAGCACCACCGATGAATTGCTGAAGGAACTCCGCGTGAGCGCGCTGAGCACCGATCACCGCGGTCAGTTGGAGAACATGCTGCGCCTGGCCGATATGGTGAAGTTCGCCAAGGCCCTCCCCGCTCCGCAGGAGAATGAACAGATGATGGCCGGCGCCTTGCGCTTCGTAGAAGACACCGCACCCACTCCATCACCGAACGACCATGCGTAGGCACAAGGACATCCTACTCGCGCTCGCCTGGTGCACCCTGGCCTTGGCCGGTACAGCCGTGGTGCTGTGGTGGACCCTTCGACGATACGAGATGGCCAGCCCTTGGGTGCTTTGGGGCTTACTCGCCTTCATTCCGCTGATCACTTTGTACCTGTTCCGCACCATGCGGCGGTCGTCGATGGCGCGGTTGAGCACCCTGTACGCTTTGGCGAACGGACCGTTCGACCTCCTCTCCTATTTCCGCCATCTGCCGTTCGCGGCGGGTTTGCTCGCATCGGGGGTGCTCATCATCGCCCTTGCCCGACCACAGAGCGAAGACAACTGGCAAGACGTGAAACGCGAAGGCATCGACATCGTCATCGCGATGGACATCTCCACCAGCATGCTCGCCCGCGACCTGAAGCCGGACCGCCTTGAGGCATCGAAACGCGTGGCCATGGAGTTCATCGATGGCCGACCCAACGATCGGATCGGTCTGGTGGTTTACGAGGGTGAGGCCTTCACCCAATGCCCCATCACCACTGACCACAGGGTTTTAAAGGAACTTTTCGCGGAGGCTGAACCCGGCTTGATCGATGGCGGGACCGCGGTGGGCAGTGGTTTGGCGACCGCGCTGAACCGCTTGCGCGAAAGTGAGGCCAAGAGCAAAGTGGTGATCCTGCTCACGGACGGCGTGAGCAATGCCGGAACCGTGCAGCCGTTGGACGCTGCGCAGATCGCCGAGCAACTCGGCGTACGTGTGTATGCCATCGGCGTGGGCACCCGTGGCAAAGCGCTCTTCCCGGTGATGCGGTATGCGACCGGTCAGTTCCGCTACGACTACGTGGATGTGGAGATCGACGAGACGACGTTGAAGAACATCGCTGATCGCACCGGCGGCAAGTATTTCCGTGCGACCGACGAACAGAAACTCGGAGAGATCTACGCAGAGATCGACCGGTTGGAGAAGACCCGCATCAAGGTGACCGAGCACCGCTCGAAGAACGAGGAGTACGAACGCTTCGTACTACTGGGCGGCGCCTTCCTCGTGACCGGTCTATTCCTCGATCGCACCCTATTGCGCACCATGGGATGAGGATACCCGGCACATACCATGTGGCCGCCACGGTCGGCATCGTGCTGATCCTGGAGCTGCTGAGCGCCGTGTTCTGGGTCGGCTGCTGGTGGCTGCTCGACCAAGAGGTGCAAGCCTTCCGGTTGGAACGTCCGGAGCTGTTGATCGGCCTGCTCATCGGCCCGGTGCTGGCCCTCCTCTTCCTCCTTAACCTGGCCTGGCGCAACAGAGCACTGAAACGCTTCGCCGGAGCCGGCACCTTGGCGCGGATGGTCCCAGGGAACTCCAACTTGCGTGTACTGATCAAATTCCTCCTTCTCCGTCACGCCCTCTCGTTCATCGTGGTGGCGGTGGCCGGGCCGCAATTCGGTACGCGGCTCGCGGAGGTCCGGTCGGAAGGTATCGACCTGGTGGTGGCCATCGATGTGAGCAACAGCATGGAGTGCGAGGACCTGCGCCCGAGCCGGATGGAAGCCGCACGCCGCTCCATGGAACAACTCATCGACAAATTGCGCGGTGATCGACTGGGCATCGTGGTCTTCGCCGGTGAAGCCTTCGTGCAGCTGCCCATCACCGCCGACCGTTCGGCAGCCAAACTCTTCTTGAACGCGGTGAATACGAACTCGGTCGGAACGCAAGGCACTGCCATCGGAGCGGCCATCGATCTGGCACGTGAGAGTTTCGAGAAGGACGTTCCCGGCAGCAAGGCCATCATCGTGATCACCGATGGTGAGAACCATGAAGACGATGCGGAGGGTGCGGCGCGGGCCGCTGCCGAGGCTGGCATCGTGGTGCATACCATCGGCATGGGAACCCCGGAGGGCGGTCCGCTGCCCGTGCGGCGCAATGGTCAGGTGACCGGTTTCCGCAAGGACCAGAACGGCACCACCGTGGTGAGCCGATTGAATGAACCGATGCTGCAACGGATCGCGGCGGAAGGCAAAGGCATGTACGTGCGTGCCACTTCCACTTCCAGCGGCATGGACCAACTCGTTGCTGACCTGCGGTCATTGGATACAGCGGAGAAAGGGAGTTTCATGTACACCTCGCATGAGGATCAGTTCCAATATCCGCTGGGGATCGGCATCCTGCTGACCATGGTGGGGCTTGGGCTCGGCGAACGCAGGCATTGGCGCGATCAATGGACCACCGTGAAACTGTGAAACACCTGAGTTACATAGCCGTCCTGCTCCTTGCCTCGGCATGCGGCGATGCACAGCAACGTGCTGCGGAACGTGCGCTGTACAAGGGTGAACCGCCCTACCGGGAAGGTCGTTCAGCGGAAGCGGCAGCCATCTATGCCGAAGCCGACCACGATGCGCGCGTGGCCTATAACCTGGGCAACGCCTTGCTGGGACAACAGCTAACGGACTCGGCCATACAGGCGTACGTAAAGGCCACCAGCACGGACCAGGGTGACTCCTTGAACGCGATGACCTACCACAATCTGGGCAACGCATGGGCCACGCTTGCACTCAAGGCGGACACGGCAGCCAGGGAGGGTCGCGAGCGGATGAAGAACATGCCGGTGGACGGCACCGACCTGGTGGCCAAGGTGAGGAACATCGTGATGCGCGATTCCATCACCCAGGAGAACATCAAGCTGGATCAGGTGGTGGATTCCGCACTGGCGCAAAGTGCGGACGCCTACAAGAACGGACTGCGTCGTAGGTCTTCGGATGAGGATACCCGTTACAACCTCGCTCTCGTGCAACAGCTGATCGCCGCGCGGGTGAAGGAGGCCAAGGAACGGGAAAAGAACAAGGAGAAGGACAAGGATCAACAGGAGCTGAGCGAACGCGCGAAGCGGCTGATGCAACAAGCGGACAGCCTGGTCGATCGTTACCAGTTCACCAAGGCCTTGGAGATCCTGCAAGCCGGAGTGAAGGCGGACCCCAGTCTTCTACAGAAGCAGGATTACATGAACAAGTTGGATGTGGTCACCAAAGCCGCAAAAGCGAAATGATGTATCCACGCCTCATCATCCTTTCCCTCGCTGTCTCACTGGGGCCATCGCTGATCGCGCAGGTCAGCACGGCCGATGAGTACTTCAACCTGGCCTCGCGGCAATTCGTGAAGGAGGACAGCCGGCAAGCCCTGCGCACTTTGGATCAAGGTCTGCGTCAGTTCCCCACGGACCCCAAACTGCTGAAGCTCGCCGAGGAGTTGGTGAAGCAGAACAAGCAGGATCCCGAGCAACAACAGCAGGAACAGCAACAGAAGGAAGAACAGCAGCAGCAGGACCAACAGCAGCAGCAAGGGGGACAGAACGAGCAACAGCAGGAGAAGGAACAACAGGAGAAAAAGGGGCAGGAAGAACAACCTCAACAGGCGGAGGAGAAAGGCCAGGAACAACGCGGAGGCAAGCCCCAGCCAGGTATCATCGACCCTCAAGCGGCCATGCGCATGCTCGATGCCATGGAGCGTAACGAGAAGGATGTGCAGGAGAAGGTGCGGGTGAAGCGCCGTCCTGCTGTTCGTAGGACCATTGAAAAGGATTGGTGATGGCGAAGCACATCAGAACATTCATCGCACTCGCACTCCTCTTCCTTGGAGTGCAGCGCCTTGCTGCGCAAGAGATCACGTTCACCGCCCAGGTGGATAGGAACAGCATCGCTGTGGGGGAATACGTGAAGTACACCATCAGCCTGGGCAATGCCCGGGACCGTTTCGAAGCTCCATCCTTCGGAGGACTGGTGGTGGTGCAAGGTCCGTTCGACAACAGCAGTTTCACGATCATCAACGGTCGCATGAGCGGCTCCACCAGCCGCACGTGGGTGCTCACGGCCACGAAACCCGGCAAGTACACCATCGGGGCCGCCAAGGTGCGCGTGGGAGGCGGGATCATCGAAACGCAGCCGATCACCATCGAAGTGGCCAAGGGCGCAGGACAACAGAGCGACCCCAATGCCACACAGGGCCAGAGCCGCGACCCGAACATCTTCATCACCATCGGGCTCAGCCAACGAAAGGCCTATGTAGGCGAACAGATCGTGGCCACGTACACGCTCTACTCCCGCTATTCGGGATTGGAGACCACGAAGGAGACCTTGCCCAAACTCGATGGGTTCTGGGCGGAGAACGTGGAACTGGGCGAACCGAGCTGGGATCCGCAATTCTCAACGGTGAACGGACTTCAATACCGTACAGCCATCCTCAAACGGCAGGTGCTCATCCCCCAACGCGCCGGGAAACTGCGGGTCTCCAACTATACCATGGAGTGTGTGGTGAACCGCTCATTCTTCAACCGGGGTACGCCACTTGAAGTGAAGAGCAATGCCGTGGAGGTGACCGTGACCGACCTGCCCGGCAACGCCCCTGCTTCGTTCAACGGCGCGGTGGGCGAATTGGAAATGGTGGTGAAGGCCGACCGCACGCAGGTGAAAGCGAACGAGGCTATTGAACTCACGGTGACCTATGCCGGCAAAGGCAACCTGAAACTGCTGGAGGCTCCGGAACTGGAGCTGCCGAGCGACTTGGAACAGTACGACCCCAAGGTGACCGACAAGATCAACGTGAACGCTGGAGGCATGAGCGGTTCGCGCAGCTACCAATACCTGGTGATTCCGCGCCACGAAGGCGACTTCGTCATCGCCCCCATCGAGTTCACCTACTTCGACACACGCAGTGGAAGCTACCGCACCATCGCTTCTGAAGCAGTGAACCTCCAGGTGAGCCCTGGGGATGGGAATGCGGCTGCGGTACAACGACCGAACAAGACCGATGTCCAGGTGCTGGGCAAGGACATCCGGTACATCCGCACGGGTGACCTGGAGTTGCGGCCCACTGGCGAACACCTCTTCGGTTCGGTGGCTTGGTTCGCTGGTTTGAGTGCGCCCGCTGTGGCGTTCGTTCTCTTCCTCGGCTGGCGGCGCAAACGTGAAGCGGAACTGCGGGATGTGGCCGGATCACGGCGCAAACAGGCCGACAAGATCGCCCGTAAACGGCTCAGTGATGCCGAGATCGCGTTGAAGAGCAGCGACCGTACGGCTTTCTACGATGCCCTGGGCAAGGCGCTGCACGGCTATGTGGGTGACAAGTTCGGCCTTGGTCCGGCGGAGATCAATGCGGCCAACTTGCGAGAGCACTATGCCCGCTATGCTGGTGGCGACGTTGTGGCTCCCGACTACATCCGATTGATCGAAGCTTGTGATATGGCCCGGTACGCACCTGTGGAGGATAAGCCGCGCCAACAACTTTACGATGAAGCCGCCGCGCTCATCGGACGCACCGAACAACTCGTACGCGCATGAGGACGCTCGTTATCAGCCTGCTTTGCCTGATCACCGTCTACAGCTCGGCCATGACGCGCACCGAAGCGGACTCGTTGGTCGCACGCGGCGCACGCGCTTATTCCGCGGGTGAAACGGCGACGGCGCTCGCCCTCTTCGATTCGGCGAACACCACGTTCACCTCCCCGGCCCTGCTCTACAACATCGGCAACTGTCACTTCAAACTGAACGATGTGCCCCGTGCCATCCTCTATTTCGAACGGGCCCTGCGGTTAGCTCCGGGCGATGCCGATGTTCGCACCAACCTGGAACTGGCCCGGCAAAAGGTCGTTGATCGTGTTCCAGAGCTCCCGTCCTTCAGCCTTGGTTCCACCTGGGCGAAGATCCGTGGCGGTCGCGATGCCGATGAATGGTCGAGGCGGGCTTTATGGGCATGCCTGTTGTTCTTCCTCTGCCTGGCCATCGCTGTGGCCGTGAGGCCCCGTACCGCACGACGGATCCTTTTCGGGTTGAGCGCTGTGCTCTTTCTCGGAACCGCGCTTTCCATCGCCTTCGCCGCGTTCAGGCACAAGGAACTCACCGACGACAGTGAGGCCATCATCATGAGCCCGAAGGTCGATGTGCGCAGTGAGCCCCGTGAAGGCAGCACCGTGCTCTTCGTTTTGCATAAAGGCACCAAGGTCACCATCCTTCAACAAGAGAACACGTGGAGCGAGGTTCAACTCGCCAATGGCAGCGTGGGCTGGATGCCTCCAGCTTCCTTGGAGCGGATCTGACCTACGGCAATTGTGCCGAACGTACCGTGGTGGGCACCGATCCACCGATCACTTCCAGAACGATGTCGCGGTCGTTGTCCGCACCGGAGTACTTCACCACGCCATCCAGATTGACGTCGCTGCGAGAATACGCCGTGACCGTGTTGGTGGCCACCTGACCACCGATGGTGCTGAGCACCGGATCACGGTCGTTGCCCGTGCCCGTATAAAGCACGCCGCCATCGGAGTTCACATCACCGGGCCAAAGAGCACGATAGCTGCCGCTCACCTTGAGCGCGTTCGTGCCGTACAGCGCGGTGGATGCCGATGTGAAGTCGACCACTTGACCACTAGCGGTAAGGGTGGCCGCTGTCATCGCCCCCAAGTGGTTCCTGTGTCGGATCACCAGCCTCTTCCCCACCGGGTTCGTCGCGAATGCGATCTGGTTCTCTCCCGTAGTGCTCACGATCTCCCCGTTCGCGCGCACCAAGGCCGCTCGGCGTGCGGCCACGGTGTTGCCCGCATCGTTGTTACGCAACTCAAGGAGCACCCAGTCCACGATGGCCTGCGCGCCAGTGGCGGATAACAAGGAGGACGCGACGGTGGCTCCGCTATTCTCCAAGGTCATTCCCCAAAGGCCGGAATACGGTTCAGTGGTCGGTATCAAGGAGGCTTGACGCAAGTTGTCGCGCATGATACCGGTGGTCCAATTCACCGCACCACCCAAAAGGACCTTCGCGCCCAGCGTGGTCGCCGTGGGTGCGGAACAGCCGGTGCCGGGTACGTTGTAGATGATCTTCGACGAATAGGCCGCCACCGTCTGTGGGCCCGACAGCAGGGTGCCGTTCATGTCATACCAGCAGCCCGCAGGGAGCGTGAAGGTCTGCGCGGTGGCCGTTTCGTTCGCGAGTAGCTTGTGCTCGTTCGCCGCTGGCCGCGGTTGAACGGTCACGCGGTGGAGTTCCACGTTGTCCAGCCAATAGGTGTTCTCGGGGAAGAAGTGCGAGAACATCACCACCGCCTGTTCGGTGAGGGTGCTTTGGAAGTAGATCTCCATGTTGCGGCGCTCCGTGTCGAAGGGGATCTCGCGGCTCACGATGGAGTATCCACTGGCCATCTGGCTCACGCCTTTCACACTGGCCTGCACGATCCCCGCCATGCTGGACTGCACACTGAACCGGAAGCGGTACCACTGCGCGTTCTGCATGCTGAACTGGTCGGGGTTCCACAGGTTGTACTGCGCGCTCTGGCTGGCATTGGGTAGGACCACCTTCAACGCTCCATTGTCCATGTAGGTGAGATCGCGCGTCACCACGGCGTTCGTGGGCCAACCGCCCCAACCGGTGACGTTGGCGTTGAAGTTGCCGTTGAGGACCAGGTTCGAGCTCAGTTCAGTGGCCGTGCTGTACAGCGCCGAACGCAACGGGCTACGTGTACTGCCGGTCTCTTCGTTGCGTTCGGTACGCCACCGCTCGAGTGAATAGGTCTTGCTGTTCCCCGCACCCAGGTTCCAGTTGCGGATGCTCATCTCGTTGAAGGGGTTATACAGCTTGTTGTTCGTGAAGGTGCCGAAGTCCACATTACCCTGCAGGTAGTAGTTCCACACCTGCATGCAGAGTTGATCGGGGGCCAAGGAATACAACTGGTTCCCGGAATAGACCGTGTTGTACGAAGCCTTGTAATAGGGCGGCGTGGCGCCAGGACCGTTCACGTTGCTCATGTCCGTGATGTTCAACTGCACCCCATTGTTGAACAGGATGTTGTCCTTCACCTGGTTGTTCTGCGAAACCATGGTATGATCCACTTGGATCCCGATGGAACAGTTGCTCACCGTGTTCCGCTGAACGATGCAATTCTGGATGACCGCATTGCCGAAGTAGATCCCGGGAAGGATCCTGCCGTTCACCGAGTAGTTCGTGGCGGCACTTTCGATGTTGCCCACGCCATCGCGGATCACATTGTCTTGGATCAGCATGTTCTGGCCATTGTCCCAATAGATGCCACCGCCATCATTCACGGTGACACAGAAATTGGAGATCACATTGCGCTCCACCGTGGCCGTTTCCCCTACGAAGATGCCCGAGTTGCCGGTGTTGTGGATGCGGTTCTGCCGGATGACGTTGGTGCCGCCACCCACGCGCATGCCGTGGTAACCGAAGGCTGTTTCACCCAACCCGGCGACAAGCGCGATGTCCGTGAGCGTATTACCGGATATGGTGGTGCCATTGTCGATCACCGCCATGGCCGCCGCATAGGTGTTCTGGAAGGTATTGTTGGAGTAGGTATTCGTGCCCCCGTAACTCTGGATGCCATGGTAGCTCTTCTCGAAGGTGCACCCGTTCACGGTG